>NZ_JAHHPM010000116.1 GCF_024606345.1 Endozoicomonas sp. YOMI1 | reverse complement strand
CTACCGTCGGGCAGACGGGATGTTAAGTCTGCGGAGTTCGTGTGAGACCTAGAGAGCTTGGGGCTAGGTGTCCCCGTTGGTTCGTCACCGCAAAAGTTCTCACTACGGGAACTTTTATGCGATAACCAAGCTGTTCTCCGGGCAACGAACTGTGAAACAGAAACGTTCTTGAGCGATCAAGAACCCTCGCCCGATAGGGCGAGGAGTGTCAGAGAGGTGTTGGCCCCGGCTTTAAAACATTGCGATATGGCTTTCGTATATGGCTCTGTGGCAAAGGGGATGGAACACGCTAGCAGTGATATTGATGTATTACTGGTTGGTGAAGGACTAAGCTATTGTGAAATTCTGGAGCGTTTGGAACCTGCAGAAAAGCAGCTTGGTCGAGTGATTAATCCCACTATTTTTTCTCCCGATGAGTTTCGGCAAAGAAAGGAGTCACAGCAAAGCTTTGTGACACGGTTGATGGATCAACCTAAGCTATGGCTCACTGATCAGGCAGTTGTTGATCAGGGCGAATCATGAAAGAGCAGCTTTAATGCTCTTTTACCCTATGGATGTTGGCCACGCGAAAGTGGTTGATAGAGCAGGGCTTTAGCTCCCTCTCCCTTGATAATGGCGTTAAGAGTGGCAAGCTGCTGCAGCTGACATCAGGCGTATACTCCCAATTCACCACCAATATCCGTGGTTTTCCCGTTTGAACACAGACAGTTATGAACTTGGTTCTGGAAAGCGGGTCATTGCAGAGCGTGGGACCCTGAATCGAAAATATTTAATAACAATACCTCGAAGTATGAGTGCCTAATAAACCAATATATCTATTAAATGAACCATATATTGGTTAATAAAATAGAAATATTGGTTTATACTTGGAGTATCATCTATACCTTACGAGCTTCATGAATGTTTGCCTTAAAGGGAGTGCTTCGCGCTGAAAGTCAGGAAAAAATACTGATATATCTGATGCTCAGGAACTCTGGCTACGGAAAGGGTATTGCCGAATTCTTTGGCCTTTCTCAAAATTCAGTACAAAAACAGCTGGTTAGAATGGAAGAGGATGGTGTTGTTGTTAGTCATTTAATTGGAAGGCTAAGAGAGTATCACCTTAACCCCAGGTATGTCTTTCTGGCGACAATGAAAGAACTGGTTAAAGCCGCTATCCCATTATACCCGGAGACAGTCATTCAGGATCTGGTGATGAATCGTAATAAACCCAGGGCGATAGGAAAGCCGACAATGAGAGTACGCTCAGGCAAAGCAGAAGGTGAGTCTGAACATGGTTGATTATAAAGGTATACCGATTGTTGATCTGGCGGGGATAGTTGCTGAGCACCTGCAGTCACATGGAGTCAGGGTTGTATTGGTTGGTGGCTTGGCTGTTGAGATATACAGTGAAAATCTTTATCTCACCAAAGATATCGATATGGTGAACGTTAGCTATGACCCGGTCGCCAGGATCATTCAGGCAATGGATGAAATAGGGTTCAAAAAACACGGCCGTTTTTATATTAATGACACGACACCAATCTGTGTTGAGTTTCCACCTGCGCCATTGGCAGTTGGAGATGAACTCATCCAAAAAACAACCATCGTTAAACGTGGCGGCAGCAAAATTCCAATATTACTGGCCGCTGATGTGGTAAAAGACCGGTTGGCTGCTTATTTTCATTGGAATGATAAACCCTCTTTGGTTCAGGCGTTGGCAGTTATGATCAAACACAGTATCAGGCCTGCTGAATTAAAAGCATTTTGCGCAAAAGAAGGTCAGGCAGGTGCGGTTCAGACTATCGAAAGGTTGTATCAAATGGCAAAGGAACAAAATGTTGAGAGCATGGAAGAGTTGCAGTCGATAGTATTACTTGATTTTATGAACCAGATATAAACGACCAAATTTATATATCAGCATTCCAACCTACGCATAGCCTACAAATAGCATCGATTTTGGTCGAAATTTGTACATTTGTTCTATAACGATAAAGATGGATAAATTAATAATAATCAGTGAGTTGCGGAGATGTCTTAAATGCATCAGTAACTGTTTGGTGATCCCATCCAGTATTCCCGATTACCAAGGGCTGTAGCCATA
>NZ_JAHHPM010000115.1 GCF_024606345.1 Endozoicomonas sp. YOMI1 | reverse complement strand
TCTGATTCTGAGAAGAATAGCGGGGCTATTTGACGAACAAGCAGGAATTTTTAGATCAATTTATCGCAACCGCAGTAGGGCAGACTATTCTCGGTCAGCCTCCTAGTACATCATTTGCAGAGCACCTAAAGATCTAAGCAGGAGCAGGAGTTGTCGAGTGACCGGCATTCCATCTGCGCCTTGCAAAAAAACAATACCCCCCTCTCGGTTTTTGCTAACCTCACTTGTGCTTGTTATTGATTGCCGTCGTGAAAATCCGGGAATCAGGCAGGCGTCGTCTCCTCTTGCACGGTGTGGCATTTTCCTTGTAGCGAGTGACCGAAAAGTCAGACTATTAATTCCCCGGAAAGTCCGCGACGGTCATGGAAATTTGGGAGGTATTGCTTGGATCATCTTTCCGTTATGCAAGCTCCTCAAACGACAGATACGTACAACAATAATGCTGATAATACCTGCCTTATCTGCCGAAGGACATTTGGTTCTCGCGTTGTGCGCGCCCAGTGCGGCCATCACTTTGATCTTGATTGCATTACCCTGTGGTTTAACAGTCTTGAACTTCAAGACAGGAAGTGCTGTTATTGCCAGTCACCGGCTCTGCCCCTTGTTATGGAATCTGGAGAGCCCGATGAGGCTAACCCCTACGTACATCACCGGGCACTGGTGGCAGCGTGCAAGGGTGACGCAACGGCACTTATGGCAATACTGGCAGCCGATCCGGATGTCGTGCAGCGCGCCTTCCATGACTCTCTGAATGATGATGACACTGACACCTGCCTGTTGATAACGGCAGCTGCCCAAAACGGGCATGACCACGTCGTCCGGTTGCTGCTGGAGAACGGAGCGAGAGTCAATGCCGCCACCAGCAATGCCGGTCAGCGCAACGGCCAGACAGCACTGATGGCCGCCGCCCAAAACGGGCACCTCCCTGTGCTTGAATGCCTGCTGGAGCACGGGGCCAAGGTCAATGCTGCCCAGCGTAATGCCCGTTGGAACGACGGCTGGACAGCACTGATGGCCGCTGCCGACAACGGGCACCTCCCTGCGCTCGAATGCTTGCTGAAGCATGGGGCCAAGGTCAATGCCGCCCAGATCAATGCCTATTTCAACAATGCTGGTCGTACCGCCCTGATGATAGCTGCTGAAAAAGGCCATCTTGCGCTGGTTCAATGCCTGCTGGAAAACGGGGCTGAGGTCAATGCCAGCCAACATAATGCTGGTTCGAGCACCGGCCTCACGGCCCTTATGATGGCGGCCCGGAACGGCCATTACCCGGTAGTGGAGTGCCTGTTGGAGAGCGGGGCTGAAGTCAATCTGGCCATTAGCAGGAACCGTCTGAACAATGGCTGGACAGCTTTGATGTTGGCGGCCCAAAACGGACACGACGACACCGTCCGACTGCTGCACAAAAACGGGGCTAACATCAATGCTGCTCGACCCAATGGCTGGACAGCAGCCATGGCGGCAGCTGAGAACGGACATCTACCCGTGGTCCAATACCTGCTGGAGCAAGGTGTTCCGGTTAATGCCGCGCAACGTGGTGGCTGGACAGCCCTGATGGTGGCGGCCCGGGGAGGACATCTCCCGGTGGTGGCTTATTTGCATGAGCACGGGGCGGAGGTCAATGGCGTGCATGGCAATGGTGATCAGGTGAGCGATTGTACTGCCCTGATCGAAGCCGCCGGGAAAGGGAAACTGTTGGTGGTGAAATACCTTGTGGAACATGGGGCTGAGGTCAATGCCTCCCCGAGCAAAGCCGGTCAACTCAACGGCAATACCGCCATGATGCGGGCTGCCCTATGCTGCCATCTCCCGGTTGTAGAATACCTCCTGGAGAAGGGGGCGCGGGTCAATGCTGCCCGGACCAATGCGTGCGAAGACAACGGCTGGACAGCCCTGATGGCAGCTGCAGTGCCAGGTGATTCTGCCGTAGTCCAATGCTTGCTGGAGCACGGGGCCGATGTCAATGCCGCCATGAGTAATGCCGGGCAGAACAACGGTAACACAGCCCTGATGGTCGCTGCCAAAAACGGGCAGGACCACATTGTCCGACAGCTGCTGGTGCACGGGGCCGACGTCAATGCTGCCATGAGCAATGCCGGGCTAAACAACGGCAAGACAGCCCTGAGAGTGGCTGCTCAAAACGGTCACGATGCCATCTCCAGATCCTGCTGGAACATGGGGCTGTTACTGAGGGCAGCATCCCGAGAGGGAGTGAAGGTCTTCAATAGTTTTGGTTGGTACAAAGCGCATGCTGGGCCGTTGCATTCGCTGTCTATTTCACTCCCGCTGCCAATGTGTTGCCCCCCTCCGTTGAGCCTTGTGTAGCGTCTGGCCAGGTAGGCATAAATATTCTATTCCCTATGGCCAGCTACTTAACCAGATGGTACTGGTGGTTCACTTGAATGAGTGGGATGATTACCGGCTATTGCTTTCAGAAATTCTTGGTAAACGGCTATGGCACGAAAATATTTTGGTACCGACGGAATTCGTGGAAAGGTTGGTGACTTTCCAATTACCCCGGATTTTGTCCTGAAGCTGGGCTGGGCAGCGGGTCGTGTCCTGGCTGAACAGGGGGAAGGGAAAGTCATTATTGGTAAGGACACCCGAATCTCCGGTTACATGTTTGAGTCTGCTCTTGAGGCCGGTCTGTCTGCTGCCGGCATTGATGTGGTCCTGACCGGGCCAATGCCAACCCCTGCTATTGCCTATCTTACCCGAACCTTTAATGGGCAGGCGGGTATTGTGATCAGCGCCTCCCATAACCCATTTTACGACAATGGTATAAAGTTTTTTGCTGGCAACGGTAGCAAGCTATCCGATGAGGTTGAGCTGAAGATTGAAGCATTGCTTGAGTCAGAGATTGAGGTGGTTGATTCCCAGAGTCTGGGTAAAGTGACCCGGATGGATGATGCTGCAGGCCGGTATATTGAGTACTGCAAGGGCAGCACTTCCCAGCAGCTGGATCTGCGGGGCATGAAAATAGTCATTGATGCCGGACACGGTGCAACCTATCAAGTTGGTCCTGCGGTCTTTCGTGAACTGGGTGCGGAAGTGCTCGCGATGAACACCCGCCCGAATGGCGTCAATATCAATGAAAATGCAGGCGCTATCAGGCCAGAAGGAATGGCTGCCAGAGTCAGGGAAACCGGTGCGGATCTGGGGATTGCGTTTGACGGTGATGGTGACCGGGTCATTATGGTGGATGATAAAGGCGAAATCGTCGATGGTGATCAGCTGTTGTTTATTATTGCCGTGGATCGCCATTCCAGGGGGATATTGAATGGTGGTGTAGTGGGCACTTTGATGACCAACCTGGGGATGGAGAAAGCACTGGAAGCTGCCAGGATTCCGTTTGCCAGGGCCAATGTCGGTGACCGTTATGTGAATGAGCTGCTGATAGCCAATGACTGGCAGCTCGGTGGTGAGTCTTCAGGCCACATTATCTGTCGTGATGCATCGACCACGGGTGATGGCATTGTATCGGCGTTGAAAGTGTTAAAAGCCATGCAGACAGCAGGTAAGTCTCTGTCCGACATGGTGGGTGCGATTACACTTTATCCACAAGTCATGATCAATGTCCGGGTTCAGAAGAAGCGGGATACCGACACCATTGCGGGTATTGTTGAGGCGGTAACAAAGGCAGAAGAAGAAATGGCTGGAAAAGGCCGGGTTCTTCTGAGACCTTCAGGAACAGAGCCGGTTATTCGGGTGATGGTTGAAGGTGAAGACGGTGTTCAGGTAAAGGCTCAGGCGGAAAAGCTGGCAAAAGTGGTTGAACAGGAAATGTGCTGAATGACTCCGGTGCAGGCATCGGCCTGCACCGGAGCTGTGTTGTCTTATCGCCTTGATTTCAATATCTTCCAGGGGGCTTGACTTATTGTATGTTGGCGTCTTTCAGGTTAGTATTCCGGCCTCGCGATCAAAGAGGTAAGCGGTATGCGTCAGCCATTGGTAGCCGGAAACTGGAAGATGAATGGATCTTCAGACAGTATCTGTGAGCTTGTTGATGGAATCCTTTCAGGGCTTGAAACCAAGGCTGAGGTGCTCGTTTTTCCACCTGGCGTATACGTTCAGCAGGTACGCGACTTGCTGAAGGGTTCTCCTGTTAAATTTGGTGTGCAAAATGCCTCCGATAAGTTGTCAGGAGCCTACACGGGTGAAATCTCTCCTCTGATGGCCAAAGACCTTGGCTGTGATTATGTACTGATTGGTCACTCTGAGCGTCGTTCTCTTTATGGCGAAACCGATGCCGATGTGGCAGCGAAATTCTGTGCTCTGGTTGATCAGGGTCTGGTACCAGTCCTTTGTGTTGGTGAGACTTTGTCAGAGCGCGAAGCTGGTGACACTATGAAAGTAGTGGCTCATCAGATCAATACTGTGCTTCGGGCTGCTGGTCCGGAGCGTCTGGCTAATTTTGTAATTGCCTATGAACCAGTCTGGGCTATTGGAACCGGTCTGACTGCAACCCCTGAACAGGCGCAGGAAGTTCATGCTGAAATTCGTGCGCTGCTGGCAGAAAACGATCCGTCCATGGCGGACAGAACCCGTGTTCTGTATGGTGGTAGCATGAAGGCTGACAACGCGGCAGAACTGATGAGCCAGCCTGATGTTGATGGTGGTCTGATTGGTGGTGCTTCGCTGGTAGCTGCTGATTTCAAGGTGATTTGTCACGCTGCGGGATAGTAATGGAAACCATTATTCTTCTTGTGCACGTGCTGGTAGCTGTTGGCGTGATCGCTCTGATCATGCTGCAGCAGGGCAAAGGTGCAGAAACAGGAGCCAGTTTTGGCTCGGGGGCTTCTCAAACGGTGTTTGGGAGCCAGGGCTCAGCGAACTTTCTGAGCCGAACAACCGCTATTCTGGCAACGATCTTTTTCGTCACCAGTATCGGTCTGGCGATGATGGCCAGGCAGAAGGCTGATAGTGTTGCTGATGCCGGTTTGCCGTCTGTTCAGATTGAACAGATTGTGCCGGTAAATGATGCGCCTTTTTCGGTTGATTCATTAGAAAACACTATCGAAAGCGATGCGCCTGTGTTAGAGTCTCTGCCCGTTGAGAGCAGTGGCTCCAGCCGCTCTGAAAACGCTCAGTAAGATTTAAAATCTCATTGATTTATAAAGAGTTTTCAGAAATGATTTTGCTGCCGCCGAGCGCTGCAGTTAAGGCCGAAGTGGTGGAATTGGTAGACACGCTGTCTTGAGGGGGCAGTGCCTGTATGGGCGTACGAGTTCGAGTCTCGTCTTCGGCACCAATAAAATCAAGCACTTAGGGTGTGTCAGCAATAGACTAAAATGGTCGTTTCCCAAAAAAAATTCCCAAAAAGAAAGCGGGCAAAAAAAAGCCTCTGAATAGTACTTTGGTTCATGACTATTGTGATTGCATGATAACTCCGGTCATGTTGACACAAGGAATGAATTTGTACGGCTATGGATTAACCATTTTGTCACACCTCAAGGGCGCGCTGTTTCTTGCCCCGGGCTGGTCGGGATTTTCCAGAGTGATGCAGAACCGGATTCTGAAAGTAGAAGTCCACGCTGATCATCATTGGAGTAGATCACTAAATGTTCGCCGTCGGGGCTGAATGCCGCCTT
>NZ_JAHHPM010000114.1 GCF_024606345.1 Endozoicomonas sp. YOMI1 | reverse complement strand
ATAGCCCCGCTATTCACCTCACAAAGCCGAATTTTTATCCTCAATTTTCTGCCGTTCTCACTACGGGGTCGCCTAGACGGGCGCTATTCTCGGACAGCCTCCTAGGTATTTGTCGCAATACCCGGTGAATTTACCACTCTGATACCCGATTCTTCTCACTGGTAGACTTAGCGCCAACATTGATTGGCTGTGGATAACCCCATGCAAGTTCAAAATATGCCCAACTATGGCGCGGTTCCTCCTGCGGAAATGGCAAAACTGGCCGAGCAGGCAGTATTAGGCAAAGCCAAAAAACACCCTGATGTAACCGTAATTCTTGCAATCATGGCCGGTATTTTTATTGCCATTGCCGGAATGTTCTATACCGTAGTTATGGCCGGTGCTCAAGGCATGCCTTACGGTATGTCCAAGCTGGTGGGCGGTATTGTCTTCAGTACCGGCCTGATGCTCGTGGTGCTCTGTGGTGCAGAACTGTTTACCAGCAGTACGATGCTGTTAATGGGCAAGGCAACGGGTAAACTGAAGTTCCGTAACATCGTTAAAAACTGGGGACTGGTTTACGTTGGTAACTTTATCGGCTCAATTCTCTTTGCCCTGCTGATTATTGGCGGCGGTGTCTGTGAAGGCGGCAATGGTCAGGTAGGCCTTTCCTCCATGTATATCGCCAAAGCCAAGCTGGGCTACCCATTCTTCCAGGCCTTGATTCTGGGCATTCTCTGTAACCTGCTGGTTTGCCTGTGCTACTGGATGACCCTGAGTGCACGCACGGCTGCGGGTAAAATGATGGCCTGCATTCTGCCAGTATCGGCATTTATTGTCGCTGGTTTTGAGCACTCCGTTGCCAATATGTACCTATTGCCTGTGGGCTATATGGTTAAGTCTATGGCTGGCCCTGAGTTCTGGCAGGCTATTGGTTACACCGCTGCCGACTTCCACATGATCAACCTGAGCAATATCTTTATGAATCTGTTGCCGGTAACCATCGGTAATATCATTGGTGGTGGCGTGATGGTGGGTTTGAGCAAGTGGTTTGTGTACCTTCGTATTAAAGGCTGATCAGTGCTTAGGAGTTGTCCCTGAATAACTTCCTCTTTTTGCCACGGAGACATGGAGGCACTGAGAAAAGAAAAAATCTTTTCCTCTGTGCCTCCGTGGCAAGGTCTTTCTTGGATAGCATCGAAAATGTGGAAGTTATTTAAAAACTCCATACCCTGAATAAAGACTGTGCCAATCACCTTTCATCCGTGCATCCTGAGTGGAGATTGTACACATCAAACTCATTGGAATGGTGTATCAGACGTGGGAATGCACCACCATCTGCTTGATGCCCTGCGCTGTTTTTCTGCCAATCCCCCTGGTTTGTGCCAGCTCTTCAACCGTACTCAACAAGACGGCTTCAATCGAACCAAATTTCTGCAACAGAGCCCTGGCTTTCAGCGAGCCAACACCCGGCAAACACTGCAGCATATTTAACGTTTGCCGGACCGGATTTTTGGATGGCACAGGCCGGGAGCCCATACCCGCAGAATTCATAACCCCTCTGAACTTGCTCCATTGCCTCCCCATCATAAGCAGTAATGCCGCAGTTTCATCCGGGTTCATGGAACGAAGTACGGGAATACCAAAATACAGTGACACTGTGACCAGAGCCCCTTGAATAGACTCGCGTCGTATACCCGATGAACACAACATGCCAGCAGTACCCTCAATCAGTAATACTTTTCGATAAGGAAAACAAAACTGGCTCAGTTGCCGGAATAACCGGCCATCAATAATGGAGGCAGCCAGGTCGATCAGCGTTTTCCTCTCAACCAGCCAGTCGTTGTTGATTTTATAATCCCCGCTTTCAAGAAAGACGGTGTTCACGACAACACCTTCCCGACTTTGCAGCGTGTCAATAATCCCTGAAGCCCTTTCCCGATAATCAATGTCAATCACGATATTATGCATAGTATGAGAATTATTCTGATCATAAGGACAGGCAGCAGTATAGCTAATTGTGTATCCTTACCACTGCCATGCAGAGAAATAGAGGGATAAGCAATGAAGTCAGTGGCAATCTTCTGCGGTGCCCGGTCTGGTCGTAAGGAAGCGTATCGCCAGGCCGCTGAAGCATTGGTGGACTCGCTGTTAGAGCAAGCGATCACCATCGTTTATGGTGGTGGCAATGTTGGACTGATGGGCGCTATCGCTGATCGAGCCATTGCCGGTGGCGGCAGGGTGGTTGGGGTTATCCCCAATGCCCTGGTCGAACAGGAGCAGGCTCACCAGGGTTTGAGTGAATTGATTCATGTCAACGACATGCACGAACGCAAGCAGAAGATGAATGAGCTGGCGGAGGGCTTTATCACGTTGTCCGGTGGCGCTGGCAGTATGGATGAACTGTTTCAGGAAATTGCCCATAAGCAGGTAGGCTACCATGGCAAACCCTGTGCCATTCTGAATACGGCTGGCTATTATGATCATCTAGTGGCCTGGTTGGAGAATGCCGTGGATGAAGGCTTTATAACCCGCTACTGGTTTGACCAGCTGGTGATTGACCACTCCCCGGTAGAACTGGTGAATAGAATGATGGGTACGGGAATATGAAGCCGCTGCTGGTTTATCTGCATGGCCTGAACAGTTCATCCCAGTCAAGCAAGGCTATCCAAACCGCCGAGTATGTCCGGGATAACCAGCTGGATGTGGAATTATGGATACCGGATCTGCCGGTTTTTCCATCGGATATTGTGCAGTGTTTACAGAGCCACCTGAAAAAGTCGCTGAATCTCAGGGATATCTACATCATTGGCAGCTCGCTTGGCGGTTTCCTGGGTACCTGGCTGCAACGCTGGTTACTGGATAATGGGCACAGGCAAAAAGCCAGGCTGGTACTGATTAACCCGGCCGTTGTTCCCCATGAACGATTCGAAGCCTTTCTTGGCCCCCAGAAAAACTTTCATACCGGTGCCGACTGGGTGATGACCGAAGAGTATGTTGCACAGCTACTCCTTCTGGAAATAGAGCCACCGGCATCACCGGACAACACGCTGCTCATGGTACAGACGGGCGATGAAACCCTGGACTACCGCCTGGCGGTGGAAAAATATCAGCAATGCAGAGCGATGATACAGGAAGGTGGCAGCCACGCCTTTGAGCATTTTGAGACAATGCTGCCAGACGTCTTTGACTTTCTGGAACAGGATTTTCTGACATCCGTTTGAACAAATCGCTGTCGATTCGTTACACTCTCTTTTCAGGCTCTACGTCATAAAGCGATCAGTCAGCAAGGACTCATGGTAAAGAACGACTACAATGCCGAGGCGATTGAGGTACTCAGTGGCCTCGACCCGGTGCGCAAACGCCCCGGAATGTACACCGACACCACCCGGCCAAATCATCTTGCCCAGGAAATCATCGACAACAGTGTGGATGAGGCTCTGGCAGGTTTTGCTTCCCATATCAAGGTCACCCTGCACAAAGATCAGTCCCTGGAAGTGGTGGATGATGGCCGTGGCATGCCAACCGATATCCATCCGGAACATGGCATCTCGGGTATTGAACTTATTCTCACCCGCCTGCATGCCGGTGGTAAATTCTCCAACAAGAACTACCAGTTCTCCGGTGGTTTGCACGGGGTGGGCGTCTCTGTGGTCAATGCGCTCTCCAGTCGTCTGGAAGTGACCGTTCGCCGTGGTGGCGTGGTGTCATCCATCAGCTTTAAAGATGGCTACAAGGATGAAGACCTCCATGAAACCGGCACCTGCGGACGTCGCAATACCGGCACAACCGTTCGTTTCTGGCCCGATGCCAGCTACTTCGACTCCCCACGATTTTCCGTACCCCGGCTGATGCATATCCTCCGGGCCAAGGCAGTCCTTTGCCCTGGCCTGCGGGTTGAATTTGATGACCGGATTTCCGCAGACATTACCGAGTGGTACTACGAAGATGGTCTGAATGACTATCTCAAAAGTGCCACAAGAGGCTTTGCCGTGCTCCCCGCTGAACCCTTTACCGGTTCCCTGAAAGGGGAAAGTGAGGCGGTAGACTGGGCCGTCCAGTGGTTACCCGAGGGCGGTGAACTGCTGACGGAAAGCTATGTCAACCTGATTCCTACCCCGCTGGGCGGTACCCATGTGAATGGCCTGAGAACCGGCCTGCTGGAAGCGATCCGGGAATTCTGTGAATTCCGGAATCTGTTGCCCCGTGGCGTGAAACTCGGTGGCGATGACCTGTGGGAAAACTGTGCTTACGTATTATCTGCCAAGTTGGCAGACCCGCAATTCTCCGGCCAAACCAAAGAACGCCTCTCTTCCAGAGAGTGCGCCGGCTTTGTCTCCGGTGTGGCAAAAGATGCCTTTAGCCTCTGGTTGAACCAGCATACCGCTGAAGGTGAACTGCTGGCAGAACTCTGCATCAGCAATGCCCAGAAACGGATGCGCAAAGCCAAGAAGGTTGCCCGTAAAAAAGTGACCCAGGGGCCAGCACTGCCGGGTAAACTGGCGGATTGTGCCAGTCAGGACCTGAGCATGACCGAATTGTTCCTGGTGGAAGGGGACTCGGCGGGAGGCTCTGCCAAGCAGGCCCGTGACCGTGAGTACCAGGCCATCATGCCCTTGCGGGGTAAAATCCTCAACAGCTGGGAAGTAGACTCCTCGGAAGTACTGGCCTCCCAGGAAATACACGATATCTCCGTAGCCCTGGGGGTTGATCCGGCATCGGATAACCTGGATGGTTTGCGCTACGGTAAAATCTGCATTCTGGCCGATGCGGACTCCGATGGCTTGCACATCGCAACACTGCTCTGCGCCCTGTTCGTTCAGCACTTCCGCCCGCTGGTGGAACGTGGCCATATTTATGTTGCCATGCCTCCGCTCTACCGGATTGATGTGGCCAAAGAGGTCTATTACGCCCTTGATGAAGCGGAGAAAGAAGGCATTCTTGAACGCATCCGTGCCGAGAAAAAGAAAGGCAAGATTAATGTGCAACGCTTTAAGGGACTGGGCGAGATGAACCCTCTGCAGTTGCGAGAAACCACGATGTCTGCAGACACTCGTCGTTTGGTTCAGTTGACGCTTGGCGATGAGCAGGATACGACTCAGCGGATGGATATGCTGCTGGCCAAGAAGCGCAGTTCAGACCGCAAGTCCTGGCTGGAGTCCAGGGGTAACCTGGTTGAAATCACTTAATGATGGTTTTTTTAGTTAATTCCGCTAGTAGAGTAGGCCGAACATTGCTGAGGAAAATCAACAACGTTACTCAGGCCTGCATACAACTCAAGCGTTCTTATTTTCTTTCGAACTCGTGTTCAGTAATTACTCTCAGGGCGGACATTAAGCTGACCCCTCCATTGTCAATGGGTTCAGTCTTTAACTTCCCGAAGAGGGAGTAGGCTATTAATGTCTACCCAAGAGTAATTACAACCCTACGGGGCCAACAAACTATCACTGCTCTCAAGGTATAACCCATGCCTGACCCGTTAGAAACGGGATGGGTATCAAGACGGGTTTTCCTGATCATTATCGACAGTTACATATAAGAAAAATACGCGTTTTTCTGCAAGGTCACCATGACCGATCAGATGCGCATTATTAGTGCGAAAAATCAACCTATCGTCACCAGACTGCAAGATGGCAGTATTTTTTTCACCAATATCATGAATTTCCATGATTTCATTTTCATCAGGAGTTAACTCGTGGCCATATTTATTTTTACACGCAGTGATGATGTCTCCTCCTGAATATCCACATCCATTTTTCTTGATTTTATTGTTCATCGTTACTGACATAAAGAGGTTAGTCTTGTGGTGATGTTTAAAATGTTGACACCAGAAATGCTTCGTTTCATCCGTTATTAATTCTTTGGTTACAGGGAATCGCTCTATTGAGGCTGACTCAATATTTATGGTGCAGCCACCCAATTGACTCTCAACAGCCATTTTTTTGATCGCACTGAATAACAAATCGATAACTTCATCCGATTGCACATTTTTTCTAAGTTTTTCGACAATAAATTCTTTGTTCATGAGTTCGCAGCTGTCATCCAGGCGGAGGCCAGTAATAGCAGTTTCAGCCAGTCGAATAGAATAAAGAGGAGGAAAATGGTCAGAAGTATTCAGTGACAGCTTTCTGAATAGCTTCGATTCTAAATCTGTCAAAGGCTCATAATCGAAACCAATCAATTTTGACCGTGGAAATCCATCAACAGCGCGATTGAAATGACGATTTGTTTCTTGTTTAACAACTTGATTGGCTTTCTTGAGTATACCTTTCGGAATGACATCGTGTAACTTGACGAACATGTCACCAAATTTGCGTTTGGACTGTTCTACGGCTTGTTTGCATTGCGGCTCTTTTTCGGGTTGGTTATCCCCAGTGGGATAACGACTGATCTGTGGGCCGGAAACTGGATTCATAATTTAACTCCAAATAAAATAAATTTCATTATTGTTTGAACTCGACTCTATTTGACACTTAGGTCAGGATAAAGTTCAGTTTCTGATACTCCCGGTCAGTAATACTGGTAGCCTTGTCAGGGAATCATCAAGTCAGGTTTCAGTCGGCAGGCGCTAACCATCAAGAATATTAGTCAGGAGAGGGCCTGGATAGCATGGACACTACCCATACCCGCTTGGCTGTCATGGCAGCCCTCTTGTGCAAATCGAGATGTACAGCAGGATGATCTGCTACGGTGTCAATAACCCTTTAAAATACGAACGATCGTACAATAAGCACGCCCGTATTTGTCATTTGCCCGGATTGGCATTATAAAGTATGACCTATCAGATCAGCCTGGCAGGGTGACGGGCAATCCAGATATCAAACAGACGCCAGTCAAACCGGTGCGTCCGGATGTTCAGCACATGAACAGGCTTGACAAGCTGCTGGACTGCCCAATGATTGCCGGCAGTCTGCCAACGCTCAGAGAAGCATTGCGATTCGTTGACGGCAAGGATTAGCAAGAGATCTGCCAAATTCTGAAACTGCCTTTCACCACCCTAATTGATATTTTCCTGAAATCTGGATGGCACCAGCTTTCATGTGGATGTCATCGTTAAGTTTGTGATGACATTAAGTTTGGCAAATTCTGTCGTTAAGTTTATTTAATCCACCAAATACCTGAAAGATTGCATTGTATTTCCAGGGTCTGATAAGTATTGTTGCATATTGAGTTTTCGCATATGCCATACGGATAGCTTATGCGAGAGTTTGACTCAAATCAGAATGATCATCAGGGAAGCTTCTCAATGTTAAAATTTCCAGTCATTGCCTCTGCACTCCTGTGGGTTGCCACATCTGTAAGCGCTGCCAATAAACCACCTGTTGGCTCTGGCCCTAACCCATATTCAGACTGTGGTATTGGAGCCGCTCTGTTTTCCAAAGGCCCTGTGTGGGCTGCGGTAACCTCAAATGTCATCTGGGATATTGGATCAACGGCTATTACTTCTGCAACCATGAGCCCTGAAACATGTAATGGTAGCAAAGTAAAAACGGCACAGTTCATTATTGATAATTACGACAATCTGGCCGAAGAAACGGCACTTGGACAGGGTGAGCATTTGACCGCAATGTTGACTGTGCGGGGGTGTCAGGCATCGGCTCACCCGACGATTGTTCAGTCTATCCGCAAAGACATGATTGGTAACGTGACAGCTGCCAGCTATTCAACCCTGTCTGATGTGGAAAAAGCCACTCAATATTATCAGGCGATGGATGCGGGTGTTGCCAGTGTGGCGGATAGCTGCTCCGCCTGATCTGATGTTTGGCGTTGTCTGGACAGCAGACAGCGTCAGTTTATATCTCAGTCAAACCATAAGACCTGTAAGCAGTGACTAAATATATTTTCTCTCTTTGCCTGTTGCTTGTATCGCTGCCTTCTTTTGCTGTTGTGCCTGAAACCTCCTCAATTACCCCTTATATCAATCTTGCCGCTATCCAAAAGCTATCAAAAACCGATACATGGAAAAAATTGCTGGTTTATGAACCATCCGGCTTTTTGGGTGCAAAAGTTGAAAGTGCAATTCTGACCAAAGATTTCTTTCTGGCTCCCGATGGTCGAACCAACCCTGAAGCTGAACTACTGGCAACAATACATGCATTCTCAAAGCCAGTGGGCAGTGACCCTGACTCTCACGCACAATGTCGTTTTCCTGCAAGGTATCAGTGGCTCAAGTCTGAACTTGGTTTAACAGATGAGTCAGTGACGCCTATTCACTGTCCTGAATTTTCTGAATGGTCCGAGTACGGTGATGCAAAATCATTAAGCATTATTTTTGCCTCGGGGTACCTGGGGAACCCGGCATCTTATTATGGCCACACCCTGCTGAAGCTGAACTCAAAAGACAAAGACCGTACTCAGCTATTGGATACCAGTGTAAATTTTGGAGCCATTGTAGAAGATGGCGAAGACCCGGTCAGTTACATTTTTAAGGGCTTGCTTGGTGGCTACAAAGGAGGCTTCAGCCATGCTGAATACTATTTTCATAATCAGAATTACGGGGAGCTGGAACTGCGTGACCTCTGGGAGTACGAACTGGATTTGACGCCTGAACAGGTTGATTTTGTCCTCGCTCATACATGGGAAGTCATGGGTAAGGAATACCAATACTTTTTCCTGAATAAAAATTGCTCATTTCGTCTTGGGGAATTGCTTGAGATTATCGATGGTGTGAAAGCCAACCCCGATAATGATTTTTGGGTGATACCACAATCTCAAATTCTGGAGCTGGACAAAGCCACATTCAATGGCGAGCCCCTGGTAAAAACGATTACTTTTCACCCATCAAGGCAGTTCCGTCTCTACAATCGTTTTCACACGCTTCAAGACCGACATAAAAGCATGGTTGCAGAAGCCATTGCCAACCCGCAAATACTTAATACGGATATTTTCCAGTCAGAACGAATGGACGACAGATTTTCAATACTGGATACACTGCTTGATTATTATCAGTTCATTGGTCAGACAGCGTCAGAGGACGATGAATACGCCATTGAACAGGCGTATCACAATGTATTGGCACACCGCTACACTCTTCCTCCCGGTGGCAACAATCCCACCTATGAAAAGCCTGTCTCGCCAGATGAAGGGCGTGACCCAAGTCTTATTCAACTTGGGCTAAGTTATGATGACGATCTTGGCGGTGGTATGACGTTGAATGTTCGTCCTGCCTATTATGACAGTCTGGATGGAGGGGCAGAACATGCTGAGTTTGGTGAGCTGATTATGGGCCAGGTTGAACTATCCATGTTCGACAGCAAAGTCATTCTCGATGGTGTGGACTTTGTCAGTATTCAGAGCCTCTCAACAGAAGCGACCGGGCTTGTGGGTGATGGGTATGATTCGTGGAGACTGAAGGCGGGTTTACAGCCTGTCCGGCCCGGCTGTTCTGAAACCTGTCTGACACTTCAGCTAGAGGGCGACAGGGGATACACGGCAATGGCAACCAATGACCTGGCCCTCTCTGGATTGGTTGGTGCCGCCGTTCGTGACAACAAACAAGGGGCCGGAAATCTGGAAGGTCGCATTACTGTCAATGCTGTGGCGAGAATCTCTGAGCAGATAAATGCGCTTTTTGAATATCAGCATAAGAAGCAAATTGATGGCTCCAGATCAGACCTCAACAGCTTCCGCTTTGATACCCGATATCAGATTAGCAAAAACCTGGATTTAAGGTTTTCCTATGAACATGAAGAAAGTGATGAAGTTACCGTGCTTTTCGGACATTACTGGTAGTGACAGCTAACAGGAAGAGCAGGCTCAAGACAACCGCTGCCGGTATTCAGAACTTCGCCTTTCCATCAACCCCTTGATGAACATTCGCTGGACGATCACCACAACCAGCACCGGAGGAATTCGCCAGAATGGTTAAGCCAAAGGCGATATTAAACTGTGGTAAGTCACCACCTTCATTGATAGTTTGAAACATCTGTCGTATGCCAATTACTACCGTGTAATAGAGGGAATTTTCTTTTTCGGGGGCTAATCACTGTCTGAAGTGCTCTCTTGAGCGCCCTGTTTTTTCAAAAAGTCGATCATATATTTTCTGTCTTCTTTAGGTTTTTTCCTGGCTCTGGCGATCTCATTATCCAACAGTTCTTGCGGATTTCTCGGTTGGGACTTGAAGGTGGTGAGCTTGTGTTTTAACAGCCATCCTGCGATATATGGATCACTAAAATCCAATGCTCTTTTCAGGATGCGTGAAGCAAATGGTTGAAATATCTCAAGGGATGCTCCTCCCACCGCTAGTAACCAGTCTACTGGCTGGTGGGTGTATATGGGCTCCACCACTTCCTTTTGGGAAAAATAGTCATCAAAATAACTGAGTAATGCTGAAGTGGCTTTGTCAGGATTTTGTTTGGCCTGGTGATTATCCATCAGCCATTGGGCTACCCGGGTATTAAAATGGCTCATGGCCTGCTCAAATTGATACTGGACTTGCAGATTGGCCCCCTTGTCGATCAGCCATCGGGCGTTGGCAAGATACCCGCGGTTAAGGGATGTATTCAGAGCCTGGTGGAGCAGCGCAGCTGATGCATCGGATGTCAGGCTTGCCCCATTGGCCAGCAACCAGTCTGCCTGGATTGCCATATCGATATGGGCGTCAGCAATCACCTCCAGCAATGTTGCATTGATATCGTTGCTGAACGAGCCGATATCCTGAGATCGCTTGTTGATTGATGGGGTGGTTGTCAGGTGTTTTGTTACGTTACCAGGCTGATGGGGAGCTGACTGGGATTTCAGCTGGCGCACCGTTGTCATTGCTGTTTTAATATTCGCCCCGTTTTTCAGGCACCATTGTGCAGTTCTCGTATACCCCTGCAAAATAGCGTGGGGCAACAGCTTTTCCAGCCTGTCGGATTCTGTCAGTTTGCTGAGTTCTTTCCCCACCAGTGGTGTCAGCTTCAGATCCTTCCCGAACCGACCTGAATTCTCGGCTTTATGCTGTTGGAGTTGCTGCAATTCACGACACTTTTTCAGCTGTGCGAACGCTTCATCTGGCAGATCACTGGCTTCCCTGAGCCTGCTGACTTCCCTGGATTTAAGGTTTAATTTCATGGTGACTACCGGATCCACTGGATCATCATCAAGTTCAGCCCAGAGTGTTTCTTTCATTGCCCAATTAACCAGAGTGTCATCATGCTTCCATCGTTCACCTGCCCGGCTGACATCAAACATTAACTGATCGTCCACCCACGGGTTAAGGATCCAGTCCTCCATGGCCAGAAAATCCCTGTGAACCTCTGCTCTGAGGAGCAGGTCAGGAATATACCGGTCGCTGTAAGGTATAACCCGTTGAAAAATAGACTTGACGGTAAATTCACTCTGTCGAACCTCGGCTTCTGGGTGATTATGAAGAGTTGCGGTTGGTGCCGGTGCTGGCAGATCCGTTTTGTTGGCTGGCGGAGGGGTCAGTTGGGGACGGGCGGGATGGGGGGTCAACGTGCGAGGATTATTTACGACGGGATCAGGTAATCTCTGGCCAAGGGGAGTTTGCCTGACAAAACAGGTAGAAGTGTGACTTGGCTGTAAGCTAAAACCCAGGTACCAGGATTTCCCGTTGGCTGGTACAAGGCTCCCGGTATTGTTAGCCCTGCTGTCGCCGTAACTTCTGTTGATGTTTACGGTGTGCTGCTGAAGATGACCTTTGCTGTCACGTTTACGATTACCATCTTTTACTGCCTGTCTGTAGTATTCACTAGGGAGGGGAACCTTGAAATGAGCGTTATCCATGTTTCCTCCAGTTTTTGTAATTATCAGGGAATCCTGTAAATTGACCAGGCATTCGGGGTTAAGTTCAACATTGATGGTAATCAAGTGAAGAACAAACGTTAGTCTAAATTAGTGGAGAAGTGTGAATAGCCTTGCCGGTAAACGAGAAGGCTATTCTATTATCGGTTGAAAGTTTATTTCAGTAGTTCATCAAACAGCTGCACTTTGACCAGATCACCCGCTGGTTTATCACCGTCTTCTTCAGCCAGAACGATATAGCAGTCAGAATGACTCATGGTTCTGAGAATACCAGACCCCTGATGACCCGTTGACATAACCTGAAGTTCACCGGATTCACGGTAAACCAACTTTGCTCTCTGGAAATCCCGGCGTCCCGGGCGTTTCCTGAGCCGGGTTTCCGTCGCCAGTGTGAGCTCAACTTTCGGGTCAGGTTGCTGGTTCATCATATGGCGCAATGCTGGTGCAGCCAGCTGTTGGAAGGTGACGGTAGCCGATACCGGGTTGCCGGGCAGGCCAAAGAAGACGCTGTTCGGGAGCTGTCCAAAGGCAAACGGCTTGCCCGGTTTGATGGCCAGTTTCCAGAAGCCGGTTTCTCCCAGCTCAGCAAGAATGTCTTTGGTGTAATCGGCATCCCCGACAGAGACGCCGCCGGAGCTGACCACTGCGTCAGCTTCCTGATCGGCTTTCAGAAAGGCTTCTCTTAACGCCGCTTTGTCATCAGGAATCTTGCCAAGGTCGATGATGTCGACTGCCAGTTTTTTCAGCATGGCTTTGATAAAAAAACGATTACTGTCGTAAATATTGCCCTGTCCCAGTGGCTCACCCGGCAGCTTCAGCTCATCACCTGTGGAAAATACGGCCACTTTGACTTTCCGATAGACCGTGATATTGGCAATACCCAGCGAGGCCAGCAGCCCGATATCCTGAGGGCGGACTCTCCGGCCCGGTGTGAACACCTGAGCGCCCTCCGGAATATCTTCCCCCGCTGTTCGGATATTGTTACCTGGCTTATCCGGTTTCTGGAGAAAACGAATGCCTTGTTCTGTGGTCTCAGTCTGCTCCTGCATGATAACCACATCGGCACCTGATGGAATGCTGGCCCCGGTCATTATGCGGATACAATATCCGGCGGGAATCTCCCCTGAAAAAGGGTGTCCGGCCAGGGACTGGCCTGCCAGAGGTAAAGTATTACGGCTGTGCAAATCCTTCAGCGCCAGGGCATAACCATCCATGGCCGAGTTGTCATGGGAGGGCACATTGATGGGCGATAGGATTTGCTCTGCGAGTACCCTGCCAAGGCTGTCTTCCAGGGCAACAGTCTCGGTTCCGGATACTGGTTTTACACTGCTGATCAGGGTTGCCAGTGCTGATTCCAGACTTATTAATCCTTCAGTTGCACAGCAGTCGCTCATGCCTGGCCTCGTTCATATCTATAGCGGGAGAAAAAATGCTCATACAAATAGCGTGCTTAACCCTCTCTTGATTAAAACCGCAACGAGCGCAACATCCGTTGTTATGATCCAAGGCTCATGCTGCCTTTATGCCAGTCCTAAATACAATACACCACCCTGGAAACAGGGAAATGA
>NZ_JAHHPM010000113.1 GCF_024606345.1 Endozoicomonas sp. YOMI1 | reverse complement strand
TCTTCAGGACTTCGTCCTTTGGACTCCTAAAGCCGTGCTACGGCACACGCATAATTAAAGACCTGACCCCCGGTTTTGACCCCCGGTTTCAGCTGCGCCATCTGAGCCAGCACACCTTTTCCTTCAGCATTGATGCAAAGATCATCGGCCAGCACCACACCAAAAGGCTGGTCACCAACCAGCGACTCGCCGGACAGAATCGCATGGCCCAACCCTTTCATCTCTCTGTCGTGTATAAGAGAACGTGCACTCATTAATCAACTGTCGTTTATCAGTCAGCAATGACTCCTTATCACTACCGGCAATCTGATGCTCCAGTTCATAGTTGGCATCAAAGTGATCCTACAGGCTGCGCTTGCCACGGCCGGTAACAATACAGGTATCATTCATACCCGCCTGCTGCGCCTCTTCAACGCCATACTCAATCAGTTGTTTACTGACAATGGGCATCATCTCTTTGGGCATGGATTTGGTGGCCGGGAGAAAGCGGGTGCCGTAGCCGGCAGCGGGGAAAAGGCATTTCTCTATCATAGGATGGTATGTTGGGCTCAGTATTTGCGTAGCAAAAGTGTTTTTAAAAAGGCAACAAAATTGGCACCATCATTGGCGGGATCAAAGGGTACGTACTATATTACGTACGTAAATAGTAAAAGAATCAGGAGAAAATCCATGAGCAGATACAGCGCCAGCGAAGCCCGTGCAAATCTGTACCGGCTGATTGATGAAACCGCCCAAAGCCATAAGCCAGTGCTCATTACCGGCAAACGCAACAATGCCGTACTGGTATCTGAAGAAGACTGGAGTGCTATTCAGGAAACACTTCACCTGCTCAATGTACCGGGTATGCGGGAATCCATCCGCGACGGATTGGCCAGTGATATTTCCGATTGCAGCGAGGAACCCGGCTGGTGAGTTGGAAATTGGTATACACCCGGCAGGCGCAAAAAGATGCAAAGAAAATCGCAGCCGCAGACCTTAAATCCAAAGCAGAAGCCCTGCTGCAAATACTGGCAATCAACCCATATCAAACGCCACCACCCTATGAAAAGCTGATGGGTGACCTGAGTGGCGCTTTATCACGAAGAATTAATATTCAGCACCGATTGGTTTACCAGATACTTAAAAAAGAGAAAACCGTTAAAATCATCAGGATGTGGACGCATTATGAATAGTTGATACCCAGCTACTCAATGCTCATGGCTAAGTTTTAGATGCCGCGCAATCATCTTACTGACAGTGGAATAATACCAATTCCGCCTTCTAAATATGATATCGAGCAAGTTATTTTGGACAGCTGGGCAAGGCGGAATGACGAGTAATAGCAGGGCTATTGCGAGG
>NZ_JAHHPM010000112.1 GCF_024606345.1 Endozoicomonas sp. YOMI1 | reverse complement strand
CGTCTTCAAGTTGTTTGCCATCATCTGGAGTGGCGGCGCTACCTCTATGAGGCTGGCGGTTCGAGACTCTTTTACCGTTGAAGGTCCTTCTGCAGTGGTTAGGAGCTCTGCTTGAACCGGCTTGTCGGTCACCAGCAGGCTTTGGGTGGGCGTAGGTTGATGCGGTTGATTTCAGAATAAAACCTGCAGAGTTGGACTTTAAATACTGCCATTTGACCTCAAAATGATTATTAGGTTCACTCCATTTATGGTGTGCTGTGGCCAGGTACAAACCTGCTCCTGTAATGCGGGATAACCATCTTCATCAGCCAACCTGTAAAAGCCCCAGAAATGTTCTATTGCCAAACTCAACATCTAAAAACTGCACTACCCTTGCTGGCAATGAACTCACCACTCTATCTGCCTTACCATCGTAGCTAAGAGACAGAAAGTCACGTAGCAGATTTAGCATATTCCTGTTGGTCAGTGATGAACTTGTTCTTTTCCCGGAAGCAGGCCCGGATGGACTGACTGAGTTTTTTTCCAGCCAATATTTTTCTTCAACCTGTTCCATGCAGATAGAAAAGGCGATGAGTAAGTTTTCTTCCTCTTCGGGATCAATGTCATCGGGACCTTGAAAATCGCCAGGTGGTAAGGGATTGCCTAATATTTGTTTGCCAAGCTCTTGAACTTTTTTCCCAAGGGGTTCAGGACAAACGAGAAAGTTCCAGTATTCAATGAGTGATTGCTTGACTTCATGGTAAGGCGCCAGACGCTTAATGTCTGGTATTCCCCGATTATGCAAAAACAATAAAAGATGGAGGTAGATATGAACAGGCTCCCCAACAAGATCACCGAACTTTTCACCTAAGCCACTGATATGCAGTTTTCTATTTTCAATAAGCTGAGACAGCGAAGGAAGCTTTCCACATCTGGCTTCTGAAAAGATATTTTTCAGTACAGGAATCCGAACATTATTTATGCGATAACGGTCTATTTGATGAAAATCGGTGCCTGTAATTCTTTGCAGTTGAGCAATCTGACCAACCACCGTTCTCATATGACTTGGCAGTGTAAGCGCTGAGATTCTGTTCGATGCAAAAACCCGATGCACTTCATAAGAATCAATAGCCCTTTCCGGTGCAGAGGCGCTCAACCGGCTCTGTGCAAGACCGACATCTGTTTGCGATCTTCTCCGGGAAGAGTCAACTAATGGAGGTTCTGACATCCGCCCTGCTCCGGGAACCTGATGCCAGACAGACGAGTGATAATGAGTATCCATGATATTTAAGTTTCAATTGCCAGGGTTGTTGTCTTAATTTTCCTTGCTCCCATATAAATCCCTATCAGAGCCTATTCTAGACAACTCTGCTGTTAATAAGTTCGCAGTCAGGATTGGTAAATTACCAGGCTACATTCTTAAACCTTAAACGAGTTAGCGTTTACGCCTCTTTATTCGATTGAAAATCTGACTCGTATCAGACTTTACAAAGTCTCCTCAAGATACACACTTCCTTATGCCATAAAACCATAGCCTTTACAAAAAACATTCTAAAAAGCATAGGGTTAACCTGATCCCACACAGTAAATGTGTTCAATAATGGCCAACTTTCTGCGGGCAGGCTGCAGAATTCACAGCGGCTTTATGAAACTAAAGTAATGGATCTTATGTCTCAACTTAATACCCGAACCGAGATGCGGGCTGAGCATATCTTCATACCAGCCAGCAACGGGCTTCATTGATAACATCTTTTAAAACAGGAAGGGACTAAGAACCATGTCTTTAGCAGTACTGACCAATATTTTCATCATGGTAGCTTTGCTCTACCTGCTCTACCGGTTCCAGAAACACTACCTGCCGTTCACCCGGCGGGTCTTTATCGCCCTGGGTATGGGCGTTGGTTACGGGGCCTGTTTACAGTTTTTTTATGGTTACCCTTCTGAGACCCTGACCGAGTCCATCAGCTGGTTCAACATTATCGGCAACGGCTATGTTGCCCTGTTGAAGATGATTGTGGTGCCCCTGGTCATGGTCTCCGTGATCTCAGCGATCCTGAAGCTGAAAGGTGCTGACACCCTCGGCAAAATCAGTGGCTGGATTCTGGCATTGCTGATGATTACCGTATCTATTGCTGCTGCCATTGGTATTATTTCTGCCCTTGGCTTTGGTTTGAGTGCCGAGTCCATTACCTCCGGCGTACGTGAAGCGGCTCGTGGGGAGCAGCTGCTAAACACGGTGAGCCGGTTAGAAAACCTGTCACTCCCCACTATGCTGATCAGCCTGATCCCTGCCAACCCGTTCATGGATATGACCGGAGCCCGCAGCACTTCCATTATCGGCGTGGTGATTTTCTCCGCCTTTATTGGTGTCGCGGTACTGGGCCTGCATCGTAAGCAGCCTGAAGTAGCTGGCCGCTTTGAGCAAGCCGTTGACGTTGCCCACGCCATTGTTATGCGTATCGTGACGATGGTATTGCGACTGACACCTTTCGGTATTCTGGCCTTGATGACCAAAGTGGTGGCAGGCAGTAACTTCACCTATATGCTGCAACTGATTCAGTTTGTCATCGCCTCTTATGCAGCTCTGATTGCCGTCTTTGTGGTTCACCTGCTCATGGTAACCCTGGTGGGTGCCAACCCCATCCAGTTCATCAGGAAAACCCTGCCGGTGCTGACTTTTGCCTTTACCTCCCGGAGCAGTGCTGGCACCATGCCGCTGACCATTCAGACCCTCACCCAGCGCCTTGGGGTTTCTGAAGGCGTGGCCAACTTTGCTGCGTCTTTTGGTACCACCATTGGGCAGAACGGTTGTGCGGGCATTTATCCGGCCATGCTGGCCGTGATGATTGCCCCCACGGTGGGCATTGACCCAACCAGCCTGAGCTTTATCGGTACTCTGATAGTTACCATCGCCATTGGCTCGTTTGGCGTGGCGGGTGTGGGTGGTGGCGCAACCTTTGCAGCACTGATTGTTCTTTCTGCCCTCGGCCTTCCCGTTGAACTGGCGGGTCTGTTAATTTCCATTGAGCCAGTGATTGATATGGGCCGTACTGCCGTCAATGTCAGTGGTGCCATTACCACCGGCTTTGTCAGTGGCCGTGCCATGGGCGAGGTGAATATGGAAACCTTCAACAATGCTTGCCTTGAACTGGATATGGATGCAGTTTCCTGATGTCTGTGGTCAATGAACTGAATCAGTCCACGACTGCGTATTTTCTTCCATAAATCAATCCGGTGAACCCTTCAGGTTCTCCGGATGATTTGCCAATACGTTATTCAATGTTGACTTTATGCTCTTTAATGGCCTGCTGACATAACCATTACCATTATCAAACATGTGTAACACCCTCTCCTCAAAGCTACGACCTTGTAACGCTCGTGGCAGCGCATCAATAGATGTTTCATATTCACTGATAATGCCCCGACCTTCTTCCTCCAGAGCTTCAATCAGGAAGAGTAACTGCCTTATAACGTCCAACTCCCCGGGGGCAACAAGGGAATAGTTATCCTCGGCGGATAACACGTTAAGAGTCCTCCTTTTTGAATCGTATTGAGACAGACCAGTAGATTTATATTCTTTCTCGATCAAATCAACCGCCACATTATAATTTGCGCAGGCATTTAACAAATCAAAATTCCCTCTCTGTTTTTGCGAAATCTTATAGTCAGCTATTTTTCTGGCAATCTCTCTCTTTCCTGCACTGCATTTTTCTGTTTTTATCGTCTCCTCCAGTTTCGACATCAGATGGCGAAAATAGAAAATAATCCCGGGATAGCAATCTGAAGGCAATGGCGATTCTGCTTTTTGATTTATGCTTTTAAAAGTTGCCTTATCACTTTCTTTAAAAGACAGTGACTCATAGAGTTCAAGGCGACTTATGAATGTTTTAGTTCCCCAACGAAAGCACTGGTCAATATCCCTCTTGAAACTGGCAAGCATCTGCGAAGCTTCAGAAATCCACTCGAAGGCACTGCTATCATGTTCGATCCAGAAAATAAATTTTGGACTCAATCGATTACCCGAACCGGCAAAAATATTGATACGGTTACCCTTAGCATGACAGCCCATCAAGCGAGCAAAGCTTTTCAACATAAAAATTTCAATATAATCTCTCAACGACTGTTGAAATTCATATTTATTTATGTACCAGTCAGGTGCTTTGTCCGGATCATAAGTGATAAGGTTGCTAGTTATCACCCTGGATACGGGGTCATTACAGGGACGCGAATCACGGATTTTTTCCGCTATCTCACAAATTATCTGGCCATTGGTAAATGGACAGATCTTCTGGTCAGTTGTAATTAGACGGATCTCCTGGCAAGTTGCAATTAGACTGTCAGTGGCAGAATCCAAAGGACTGCTGTTAGAGTTCAAAGAATAGTAAGACTTTCTATCAAGAGAAGACGCTCTATCAGGGGAGGACGTTGTTCCTGTCAAGGCTGAACCGCTAAAAGATCCTTCACTGACACTCGTATCCAAAGATACCGAATCCTCACTCATTCCTGCCAGGACTGGCTGCCCAGTGACACTCGGAAAATGAACTACCGAATGACTGTCAACACCCGAATCACGAGAGATTTGAACCCCGGGGACTGTATTCCCTGAAATTGAAGCGTCATCGTACAAAGTTATCCATTCATCCCGGGAATCCGGGGTAAAAACTTCACCGTCACTCTCTTCTGTCGCATTAACTGATGCCTGATTCGTGGGTAAACTTTGAAATCTGATGCTGAAAGATTTGCTACTGTCCCCTTCGTCCTGAGAGGTAAAATTCAAAGCAGGTAGAATCTTCACGACCACCCTTCCCTTCTCCAGGGAAATTTTATTATCAGATAAACAACCAGTGAATGTTACCACTTCATCTACACGACTAACCTCATAGGGTCCCAAGAATCCGGAACTTGTTGCGTAAGTATCCGTTTGAGTTGATTTATGAACGGTAGTTCGTCCTGAAAGATCGAACAACTCAGTGTGATTGATACCCGTATCCATAAACGACTTGCTTTACCCTATCAGCAACCAGATAGCTTTCTTAGGAGAATAACGGCTACCGGATAATCTGCCGATATTCTTTGTATATTTTTGTTAAAACAAAAGGTCTTGCTCTCTTGATTTAAACCGCAAGTTTTTCTGAGTATGTGAGTAATTAAGTAATTAACCAATCCGGTAACCGCTCAGGTTAGCCGGATGATTTTCCAATATGGTAGTCAATGTTGACTTTATGCCCTGTAATGGCTTACTGGCATAACCGCTACCATTATCAAACATATGTAACACCCTTTCCTCAAATCTCTTACCTTCTACCACTCTTGGCAGGGCATCAATAGAGGTTTTGTAGTCACTGATAATGGCTCGACCTTCTTCCTCCAGAGCGTCAATCAGGACGAGTAACTGCTTTATAACGTCCAAATCCCCGGGTTCAACGGAATAGTCAAACTCGACGTCCTGTTCACCGGCCCTCCTTTCTGAATCGTATCGAGCCAAAACAGTCATTCCATATTCTCTCTCGATCAACCGGACTGCCAAATTATAATTTACACAGGCATTTAACAAATCAAAATCCCCTCTCTCTTTTTCCAAAACCGTATGTTTAGCTATTTTTCTGGCAATCGCTGCCTTCTCTGTCTTATATTTTTTTGATTCTATCGCATGCCCTAATTTCGATATAAAATTGCTGAAAAAGAAAAAAATTGCAGAAGAGCAATCAGATAAAAGTTGCAAATCTCCACTTCGACTTTTGCTTTTGATTGATTTTTCATTGCTTTCATTAAAAGACAGTGTTTCATAAAGCTCAGTACGACCCAGGATATTTATTTTAGATGACCCACGAAAGCATTGGTAAACCCCACTCTCGACATTGGTAAACAGATCCACAGCTTCACAAATATGCTCGAAGATATTGATATTATTTTCGTAACAGTAAACAAATTTTGAACTCAACGGGTAACTCGAAAGATTAGCCGAACCTGTAAAACGATGCATGTCTTTATCATTAGCATTAAAACAGCCCATACCATTGGCAAGGCTTTTCAAAATGAAATTTTCAACCTTAGTTATCAACAACCGTCTATTCGCGTATTTAATTTTGTACCAGGCAGGTGCTTTGCTCACATCATAATTAATAAGTCTACTAAACATTACCTTAAATACCGGGTCTTTACTTCGGTGCGGATCACATTTCATCATTTCAGCTATCTCGCAGATCTTCCGGCCATTTTTGAATAGACTGTTGCTGGCAGAATTCAAAGAACTGCTGTTAGAGTCCGTAGAATAGTGAGACTCTCTGCAAGGAGAAGACGATGTTACTGCCAAGGCTGAATCGGTAACAAATCCTTCAGTGAAACTCGCATCCGAAGATACCGAATCCTCACTCACTGCTGGCAGGACTGATTGCCTGATGACTCTATGAACATGAACTGCTGAATGACTATTAGCACCGGGATCTCGAGAAATTTGCGATCCAAAGGCTGTATTCACTGAGATTGACTCATTGTTGTTCAAATTTACACATTCAGCATAGTCATCCCAATCAAAGTCTTCTTCGCCACCGGCTTCTGTCACGTTAACGGATGCCTGATTCACGGGTAAGCTGTGAAATCGGATGCTGAAAGATTTGCTATTGTTCCCTTCGTCCTGAGCGGTAACATTCAAAGCAGGATGAATCTTCACGACTACCCTGCCCTTTTCTACGGTAATTTCTTTATCAGATAGACAACCGGTAAACATTACCACCTCATCTACACGACTAATCTCATAAGGCCCCAGGGATCCGGAACTTCCTGCGTCAAGATCCGTTTGGGTTGATTTATGAGCGGGAGTTTGCCCAGAGAGATCGGGCAATTCCGGGTGACTGGTAATCGTATCCATAGTTGGTTTGCTTTACCCTGTCAGCATTCAAGTGGATTTTTTACTGCAAAGAATAACGGCTCACGGATAATCTGCAGATATTCTTTGTTTATTTTTGTTAAACCAAGTTGATCAACCCGATAAAAGAAAAATTGCCCAAATCACCCAGCGCCTTAGGCACTAAGTAGTTAGCCCAAAAAGGTCCTCCCGTTTGTTCTTGTATAAAGTGGATGCCGGACTGTTAAATCCCAAAAACACTCAGACATTAACGAAAAACAACAAACAAACAGCCCTTGATGGGTGCCCTGGGTGTGACTCTGGGCATTGACCCGGTGATGCTGGCAGCACCGGCAGCGCTTGCCTGCAGCTTTGCCTTTATGATGCCAGTAGCGACGCCGCCATACGCTGTGGTCTTTGGCTCAGGAAAACTGGCAATAATCGATATGATGAGTGCTGGCTTTGCCCTGAATATTATGGGAATTCTGCTGGTGACCCTGGTGGGTTACTTCCTGATTGGCGCCAGCCTGGCCTGAAACGACTGCCAGACTTAACCCAGGCCCGCCGATCAAGTCCGGGAAACTCCAATGAGGCTGTCTGAGCATAGACAGCCCTGCTGCGGTAACAGTCAATCCCCGTCAGCCTCCAAGTGAACTGTCTTCAATTTGAGTTGTCATATGTTTGCGATTAGTCACTTTTTTGTGTGGAGCAGCATCTATGCAAGCATCAGCCTGCCAAAATAGCGAATCGACAATAGCACATGGTTTAGCATTACCGACATCGGAAGCAGGCCAGTCCAATTGTTCCAAAAGTATTGACGCTCCGTGTTGGCGTGGCTTTTCCACCAAGGTTGAGGACATCGCAGAAAATGACCTGTTTCTCAACCATGTCGTTGCGGCAACTCGCAATGAAGTGGTAGGAAGCAGCCATCTTATCAAGGATTTTGGCATCGATTATCCCAGCCTGAAGCCGGTCGATCTGTTAAGGATGACATTACAACACGGTACTTTTGTGACCGGGCAGGTGGCAAAAATGAGTAAGGGCTACCAGTGTTTACAGGGAATATTTCGACAAAACCATGATGTAAACCTCATCAGAAATAGCGATATATATTTCAAGTTCTCTTCAAAAAACGGTTTTGGTGATTGTGGCCCCCAAATGTATCAGTGCCAGCAAAACCTGTTAAAAGCAGGTGTTCCCGCTGATATTATCTGGACGCTCCAATTTGCTAACAGACGCAACAGTGATACTCCACATGATGGACATTGTATGCTGTTAATTGCCGATAACCAGTCTATGGTGCGGTTGTTTGATCAATTAAATACCGTTACCGCTAAATACGGTGTTGAATATAAAAATCGACCTGAAATTGCCATGGATGTTGCGGATTTTTTTTTCCTGTTACAGGAAAAACTACCAAATTTGATTTTTGTCGATCCTTTTAATAATCGGGTCATTCCGGGTAATGGGTTAAATACAACCTCTGAAGAAATTTTTCGCAACTTTGGGTTATTCGGACACCACTCTGTTTTTTTTACAGGGAGTAATGATTACCCCCCGATTTCCGATGATGAGCTTGAATCTTTTGAGCGGAAAATCAAGAGTGATGAGAATGCGGTAAAAGCTATGCAGGATATTAAAACGGTAGTACATAATATTAAGTTAAACGGTTTAATCCATGCTTCAGAGATTGCTTCACTACCCAAACAAAAGATAACCGACAGTATCAGCCAATCAGAATTTGGCCTCGCTTTTCGTCAATGCGCTTATTATAAAGCCAACAGCGTATTCGATTACTTGTATGATAATGCAAACGAGCTGGATTTTAATCTTAATTCATCCGGAAATTCCGGCAATACTGCGCTTGATTATGCCAAAAAAGCGGGTAATTCCCATGCCATAGCCAGGCTGGAAGCATTATAAACTGCCCGTACCGGATCAACCTGAAGCAGAATTCACCATCCGGGATTCTTCCCTTCAATCGTCTTTCTTCTTCGCCCTTGGGTGAGCCTTATCATACACTGCGGCCAGGTGCTGAAAATCCAGATGGGTATAGATCTGGGTGGTGGAGATATCGCTGTGCCCCAGCAGTTCCTGAATTGAGCGCAGGTCACCGCTGGATTCCAACAGGTGGCTGGCAAACGAGTGTCTCAGCATGTGGGGATGAACCCCCACCGGCATACCCGCTTCCCGGGCAAATTCTTTGATACGATTCTGAATCTGTCGGGTACTGATGCGCCTGCCCAACTTTGACAGGAACAGAGCGCTACCACTCTCTCCCCGAACAAACTGCTCCCGGAAGGTCAGCCAGTGTTGCACCGCCTGCCGGGCTTTACTGCCCACCGGGATTATTCGCTCTTTACTGCGTTTCCCAAGCACTCTCACCAGCGACAACCCATTGGAAAAGCTGTCAATATTCAGTGCCGCCAGCTCGGCCAGGCGCAAACCTGACGAGTAGAAGAGCTCCAGGATGGCCAGATCACGGCACTTCAGCGGATCACCCTCCGCCTGACCATGGGGATCATCCAACAGGTTATTGACCTGATCAGCATCCAGGGTCACCGGCAGAGGCCAACCGGTTTTCGGTGCCCGAAGCAGTTGTGCCGGGTTGTTGGCTACCACGCCCCGGGTTAACAGATACTGATAAAAACCACGAAGTGTTGAGATCAGCCGCTGCAGGCTGCGACTGGATAAACCCTCTTCATACCAAAGTCCCAGCCAGTGCTTTAACTGCTTCTCGGTAATCGTTTTCCACTCCTGAATTTCATTGGCGGTAGCCTGTTGCATCACACGGGCAAGATCACGCTGATAGGCAGATAACGTATGGGGTGAGTGCTGCTTTTCATAGCGGAGGTAATCCATAAAAGCAGTCACTGACTGCTGCAGGCCGCTATTGCCCGGGGAATCGAAAGAAGAGTGACTCATGAATGAAGCTGTCGAGCCAGAATTCGGCTCAGGATATCGCCCAGGTAACTGATAAACAGGGTGCCCATGCTGGCCTTAAAATAATGTTTATCCTGACTGCCCAACGCCAGAACCCCAAGCTGCTGCGGTTCACTGAGGGCATAGTTCAGGGGGGCAATGGCCACCGAGCCTACATTGTCGGCCTGCTGCTGAAACAGGAAGTCCAGCTCCGCCTGAGTCACCTGGCCACAAATGGCTTTACCACGGGTCATGATGGAACCCAGGGCTTCCACCACCACGTCGGTATGTTCAATCCTCACGGGCAGGTTCATCGGTTGGTCACTGAACAGAATCAACGAATGGAATTCAATACCGAACTCATGGTTAAGGCTGTCACCGATCACTTCCACCAGCTGTTCCAGATCCCTGCTTTCCAGCAGGGACAATACCAGCAGCCGCATACGCTCAAACAGCTTTTCATTGGCTTTGGCATTGTCTGCCAAACGCGCCAGCTGATGTCGATAATCCAGGGCCCGTTCCCGAAGCAACACCACTTGACGCTCAACCAGCGAGATAGCATCCCCACGCTGATGGGGCAGGGTCAGATCCAGCAGCAGATCGTCACGGCCCACAAAAAAATCAGGATGTTCTCTCAGAAAGTTGGCAACCTGTCTGGGTTTCAGAGCTTTCGGTTGATTAGGCGTTTCCTGCTGCTCCTTGTCTGCTTCGACGATCTGTTCGGTCATTGTCTTTGGCCCTTAGTAGATTTATAGCCGGGTGTATCCTTCATAAACCCGGGTTGCTGCGCCTGTCATCATAACCGGACTGCCCTCTCCCGGCCAATAAATAGACAGGCTACCGCCGGGCAAATTCGCTTTAACGGTATCGCCCAGCAAGCCTTGCAGGCGTCCTGCTACCACAGCGGCACAGGCACCGGTGCCACAGGCGAGCGTTTCACCAACACCACGCTCAAATACCCGCAGGTTAATTTCATCAGTACTGAGAATCTGCATAAATCCGGCATTGCATTTCCGGGGAAAGTCCGGATGGGCTTCAATCATCGGCCCCCAGGTTTCCAAGGGCGCCTTGTGAACATCATCCACCCGATAAACACAGTGGGGATTTCCAATGGACACGGCCGAAACCTCGATAACCTGGCCACCAACCATCAGGGGATAGGTCGTTGAACGCTGCTGTGCATTAAACGGCACCTGCTCAGGGTCCAGCCTCGGCATCCCCATATCCACACAAACCTCGCCATTGCTCTGAATATTAAGTTCAATGTTGCCCCCTGCGGTTTGTACCCGGATCCGGTCTCTGCCAATCAGCTTTTTGTCCCGGACAAAACGGGCGAAACAACGGGCGCCATTGCCACACTGCTCCACTTCACTGCCATCGGCATTAAAGATGCGGTAGCGAAAATCCATATCAGGATTGGTCGGGGGCTCAACCAGCAGCAACTGGTCAAAGCCGATCCCAAACCGGCGGTCCGCCAGGCGGCGGATTTTTTCCGGCGGCAGGCGCAGGTTCTGGGACACCATATCGACCACCATAAAGTCGTTACCCAGCCCATGCATCTTGGTGAAATGTAGCAACATATAGTTCATTCTTTCCTGATACTTTACGACGACAGCAGGCTTTCTGAGGCAAACTGCTCGGCAACGGTTTCCCGGCGACGGATCACAAAAGATTGAGTGCCATCCACCATGATTTCTGCGGCTCGATTGCGGGTGTTGTAGTTGGAACTCATAACAAAACCGTACGCGCCCGCCGAATACACCGCCAGCAGATCACCTTCCCGGATGGCCAGATCCCGCGCCTTACCCAGGAAGTCGCCACTTTCACAGACAGGCCCGACAATATCATACACCTGACTATCCACATCAGCGTGCTGCACCGTATTCACAATGGTATGCCAGGCACTGTAGATAGACGGTCTCAGCAGGTCATTCATGGCACCATCAACAATAGCAAAATGCTTCTGCTCTGTAGCTTTGATCAACTCAACGCGGGTCAGCATGATACCCGCCTGGGCGGCAATGGATCGACCCGGTTCCACCACCAGCATCACATCGCCATAGCCCCGCTCAACCAGCCGCTGTTTGACCGATACCAGATAATCGGCAGGCGAAGGAATCGTCTCATCCTGATACTGAACCCCCAGGCCACCGCCTATATCAAGATGTTGCAAATGAATACCCTGAGCCTGCAACTGATCCATTAACAGCAGCAGACGATCCAGCGCATCCAGGAAAGGCTCGGTAGTGGTCAGCTGGGAACCAATATGGCAATCAACGCCAACCACCTCAATATGGCTTAATTCAGCAGCCCGGACATAAACGACAGAAGCCCGGTTAATATCAATGCCGAACTTATTATCTTTCAGGCCAGTAGAAATATACGGGTGAGTTTGGGCATCCACATCCGGGTTTACCCGCAGAGAGATGCGGGCCACTTTAGCCATCGCCAGCGCTTCTTCCTGAATACACTCCAGCTCCTGTTCTGATTCAATATTAAAGCAGTGGACACCCACTTCAAGCGCCCGGCGAATCTCATGTCGTTGCTTGGCCACTCCGGAAAAAACCACCTTAGCGGGATCACCGCCAGCCGCCAGCACCCGTTCCAGCTCACCGACAGAGACAATATCAAAGCCAGCCCCCAGCCGGGCCAGAACATTAAGCACCGCCAGGTTGCTGTTGGCTTTTACCGCATAACAAATCAAATGGGGGCTGTCGGCCATTGCCTGATAATAGGCCTGATAGCTGGCTTCCAGGGCTTGCCTGGAATAGACATATAAAGGCGTACCGTACTGGCTGGCCAGCTGTTGCACCGGAATCTGTTCGGCAAACAGCTCGCTACCGGTCGCTGGTTCAGAGGGCTGAAAAGTAAACCACTCCATAAGTTGACTGTTCCCCATTTCACGTATTAATTGATGTAATTAACCAAAACTTCTCTTTATTCAACAACTTTTTCTTCCAAAACAACCGACGCATCAGTACTGGCCAGTGATGATATTGGTTGATAAAGATCACCTTTCTGACCACAGCCTGTGAGCAGCAGCACGAAAAACGCAGCAGCGGCCAATGCGGAAGTTTTCAGCCGATGGTCAGCAGTTAACAATCTCATAATCTGATCCTTAATTCTGATTAGGCCACAGTATAACTGTCTAATTACCGATGGCTCTAGCCCGAATATTTCATTTAAGTATTGAGGTGACTCTGCATGTGGTGGCAGCGCTTTCTTTACATCGAAGGTTCTATCAGCAACGCCGGAAGCAGGCTAAAATTCGCCCATTCAGATTAAATTGCACCGAGACAGGAATGAAAGAGCGTCAATATAACGAACTTCTTGATGGCCTGATGCTGGCCATCGAAGACGCCATAGACGATGCCGGACTGGACATTGACTATGAAACGTCAGCAGGCATTCTCACGTTAACCTGTGAAGACAACAGCAAAATTATTCTCAGCCGCCAAACACCGCTGCTGCAGCTATGGATGGCCGCCCGCAGTGGTGGATTCCATTTTGACTATGATGAAGAGCAGGGTGACTGGCTGCTCGATGGCCGGGGAGAAACCTTTCTCGCGGTGCTCAACCGCTGCCTCACCGAACAAACCGGCGACACTGTCCAGCTATCTATTTAGAGAGCTATTTAAAGGCCTCCCTTTCCCTTGGGAACAGTCTTTCGTTAACTTCCCGGTCCAGAACTTGATCTGATAAATACGGAAGGGGACTGCGGAACCTTTATTTATTGTCAAAATTCCCATGGCATGACATTCATGGCCTATACTCCAGCCGGTTTGTGACAGCTTCCTCTGGTATTGGTTCTTTACCATCAGGACAAGATTAGAGAACCAGAACCATCATCATCTGCTCATCAATCTTATCTAAACTCAATACCCCAAGCTGTCACCCACTCCCAGTCAATATCATCCTGATACGCTCTGGGACTGATCAATAAAAGCCTTCTGCTTCACTGGGTGATGGCTCAGAAGCTGCGATAGGGGGCTGCAGGAGATTGCTGGAGACAACACTGGAGCTCTTGAAAAAACATCAGTAGCATCGGGAGATCATCACTATGAGTAACCTGTACAAAACGGACTTTTATCAGTGGACCCGTCAGCAAATTGATTTACTGAAAAAAAACAAGTTTCGGGCTCTGGACCTGGAGAACCTGATTGAGGAGGTAGACGACCTTGGCCAGGAAAAAGTCAACACGCTGGAAAATCATCTGACCCGGATACTGGTTCTTCTGCTCAAATGGCAGATCCGGACTTTCAAAGAAGACCTGCATACCTTAAATCGCTGGTATCGCAGCTGGTTTATGGTGATTGATTACAGCCTGGAAAAAGAACGGGCGATTGTTAAACGACTGTTGATGAAAAACCCCAGCTTGTACGGGCTGTTGGATGAGAGTCTGCTGGAATGTTACCCCATTGCCTGTCGGGATGCTTCGCGGGAGCTGGAGATACCGGAGGATGAATTCCCGGATACCAATCCGTGGACCATGGAGCAGATTATGACGGATGGGTTTCCGCCGGGGCCGGAATAGGGTTTTAAACCACGAAGGACATGACCGTCTTTCCCCCCTATCAGGAACAATACTTCGGACACTTTCATGCAGTAATGGCTCCATAGCTGCTGAGCTGCTGAGCTGCTGATAGGAGGCTGTCCATTAGTTTTTCATCATTTAGCATCCGAAGTATTCTGTACTATGTTGTTCTCGAATTATTTGAATCACCAAATAAATAATGGGTGTTTATAGCTCATTCGCTGATTTACACGTCACAGGATATTTTTGAGAAAAAGTGTCCGAAGTATTTGTACAAAGGTCAACATTACATAATCGAATCTTCTTATGATTTTTTTTGCTACTGCAAGGATGAAAATTAATCAGCAAGTGATATCAAATAATCAAAAAATAGGATGGATTCCTTGATTAATCAGGGAAAAGAATAAACCATAAAAAAAACACGATCTAAGCGCTATTTAATAAAGTGCTGACGATAAAACCTAAGCTCATCAATAGACTCACGGATATCTTCCAGCGCAAGGTGAATACCTTTCTTGGAAAACTGGTTCAGTAACTCCGGCTGCCAGCGACGAGCCAGCTCTTTCAGGGTGCTGACATCAATATTCCGGTAGTGGAAGTAATCGTGCAGCTCTGACATATAATGCCAGAGGAAACGGCGGTCCTGACCAATGGAATTACCGCACATTGGCGAAATGCCCTGGTCAACGTGTTGGCGGAGAAAATCCAGCGTCATCTGCTCAGCCTGCCTTTCACTGATGGTGCTGGCTCTTACCCGATCAGTCAGGCCTGTGGCGCCATGGGTGTTAACACACCACTCATTCATGGCATCCAGAACATCATCACTCTGGTGAACAGCAAGCACCGGACCTTCCTCCAGAATATTTAACTGGCCATCGGTAACAATTGTCGCGATCTCAAGAATCCGATCATTTACCGGATCCAGGCCCGTCATTTCCAGGTCGATCCATATAAGATTATCCGATTTAGCCATCCAACACCCGGTAGTCACAGTTTAGAAAATTTGACTGTTCATTAATAAGTCTACTTCATTCATAATTGCAGCGAAATCAGCCCAACACAAATTTATGATACTTTCCAAACTTACAGTGAGGCTCTCTACCGTACATCATGAGTAAGCGCATACTAACGCGCAGACAAAGCTGGCGCATTGAGAAAATTCAGGAAGAACGCAAAGCCCGCGCCCAGAAGCGTGAGGATAAGATTACCCTGGAACTTCAGGATGACTCCCTGGGGCCAGAGCAACCGGGGCTGATTATTGCCCACTATGGCGCACAGCTGGATATCGAACCCATTGGCAAACCCGGTGAGACCTATCGCTGTCACCTTAGGGCCAATCTGCCACCACTGGTGACCGGCGATCGTATTGTCTGGAGAGCCTCCAGCAAAGGCGGCATGGGGGTTGTAGTGGCACTTGAGGACCGTGACAGCCTGTTATCCAGACCGGATATGCGAGGACAGCTAAAGCCGGTTGCCGCCAATATTGACTACATTGTTCTGGTCATCGCTCCGGTTCCTGTTCCTCATTCGAACCTGATTGACCGTTATCTGGTTGCTGCGGAAACCGTCGGTATTGAACCGGTCATCCTGCTGAATAAAACCGATTTGCTGGAAGGTGGAGCGAGCCTTCAATCATTTATTAAAGAGATTGACGATATGCTGATTAACTATGAGCGTATTGGATACCGCGTACTTAAAGCATCCACCCGGACGGAAGATGGGCTTAATGAACTCAAGAGCCTTCTGAATGAACATACCAGTGTTTTCTTCGGTCAAAGCGGTGTCGGTAAGTCTTCTTTGGTCAATACACTTCTGCCCGGCGTTGATACCAGGGTCGGCCCGCTGTCTGAAAGCACTGGTAAAGGTACCCACACCACGACGGCAGCCAGGCTTTTCCACTTCCCGGTCGGTGGTATGCTGATCGACTCCCCGGGGATTCGGGAATTCGGACTGTGGCATATGGAACCTGAAGATGTGCTACACGGCTTTAAGGAGTTTCGCCCCTTTATCGGGCATTGTAAATTCAGGGACTGCAGTCATGAACAGGAACCGGGTTGCGCTATTCGCCAGGCCCTTTTGAATGGCGATATTCTGCAGGAAAGAATGGACAGCTACCAGAATATTCTGAACTCTCTGGAACTTATTCCGAAACAATTCCCAAGGGACTAACGAACTATTGAGGAGGGGAACCTTAGAACTATAAATCTGTCTAAGTCATTCGATTAATAGTAAACGATGAAAAAAAATGAATTCAGCATATTTTTCTTTTACCACCACCACTACTTCAACATTCAACTCCATAGTGCACAGCTCAGAGGCTATGGGTGGACAGCAGAAAAAAATATGGGACTCAAGTTCATTTTTCAAAGCGGTAACAACTCCAGAAGGGCCGGTAGACCTGCGAATAAATAAGCGCAAAGCAATTGATGAAAGGCCCATCACTCCAGACCTCGGCAAGAAAAGGTGTAAAATAACCACGCCTGAAAATCAGATTACTGGTAGACAGAGCCCACAGCCTTCAGGATCAGGGCAAGCGAGTATCCCAATAGAACTTTATAATCCAGCTGGCTTATCTGGTCAAAATGCACAGAGAAAACTTGATCAGCACATTGATATTGGAGATAGAAGATATACTCGTGAGGAACTTGCTGAGATATCACTTATAAAGCTTAATCAGCTTCTCAGGAAAGAAGGGAATGAAGAAAAAGGAAAATTTGTGAGATATATTCGAAGAACAGAGAAAAATAAAGGTTATGCTGAAGTAAGCAGAGGAAAAAAAATAATTACACTAAACTTAATGAGTAATGAAGTAAAAAAAATGCAAGTAGAAAAAACGAAATGGGAGTTAGAGAACAATCATCTATTACAGGAAATAAGTAGCATTAATAAAAAATGTGAAGCCCTTGAGCGGTTACTTTCCGTCAATAAAAATCATTGTCTATGACAACTCTTTATTTTTGGGTATTTCTCTTAACCACAGAATGCTTATTCTGATCAATATTCCCCATGGGCGAATTAAACCGAACTGAATTTTCAGCCCGAATTTTACTCTACCTACTTATAGACCACTACCCGGGAAATGTGCCAACACTTAACCTGAACTTGGCCATGGCAATGGATGGAACTAATTATTGGATTAACAGTCCAATATATGTTTGATTCGGTTTGACTCAATCAGGAAGTTACGACTACCAATGTGCAACGTGATGCATCCATATCGGATGCTCATCCAGAGCATACGCCCACCGTGCCATGGAGGTAAAATGGATCTATATCAGTTAAATGGTTTGACAATTCAACAGCTGCTTACTTTGATCATGGAGTCATCCATTGGCTTTTCAGCAGAAGATGGTTCCATTCAGTACCTTGGCTGGCAGATACAACTGCATGATGGCATCACTGCACTGTCAGAGCAAACCTTCAATACCGCTGGCAGCAAACAACTATTTGAACGGCTGGTTACTATTCAACCCGATCTTAAGACACAGCTACCCGGTTCAAAAGCTGAAGCTATACAGATGGCCGCCAGTAATCTGTGGAATGAATTTCATTGTGGGGCAATAGAAAAGTCACCAACCAAAGAGGTGCAATGTGCCGTTTTTCTTGAGTGCATGAGATGTGTTGGTCCTTTGAAAATGGTAAGTGAGTTATCCGAAACAAATTCATTAACCTGGACTGAAAAACTCCGGATTTTGTTGGCTGCTGACGAAAAGGTAGAGCCACTTTCAGAGCTATATTGGCGCTTTGTGGGGATTCCTTTATCCATCCGATTAGAGGAGGCAAAGAACCTGTTTCAACGTCTTCCTGATACGCCTTCTCTGGCAGAGAAGGACAATATAATTAATGAACTTTTGGCAGCACCCCCCAATAAAAGGGTCAAGGATGGACTTCTGGAGATCAGGCAAATCTTTAAATCGGAAAACAATGAGCTTTCCAGACAGCTGTTGAGTGAAGTTGACAATATTGAAGAAGAATTCATGCCAAGAATTGACAAGGATGGCCTTTTACCAGACTTTTATAATAATAAATTCGAAACCTATACAAGAAGATTGCTGTATCTATATGCAGCCTGTTCGGGTTTTTCACAGGAGGCTGATATTGCTGAAGTAACGTCGTACATTGGATCTGTTCTGTATACCGCCGATTCAGATAGCATCTGGCATATTGCCAAAGAGCTGCATTATTTGTCGAAACAACCGGACTCCATCGATTATTGCCGTTATATTCATGCTGCGGCAAATATATTGAAAGTACCTGCAACAAATGGTGCCTCAAATTTTGAAGAGCTCAAACAGCTCAGTGATATCAACGGGTTTGCTTTACTGGAAAGCAAAAAAACGCTGGACCCTTATCTAAAGACACTCAGAGCAAACATTGTTAACATGACCCCGGCATATTCACAGGTATTACTCACTGAAGTTGACAACCTGAAACTGGAATTTGCTGCTATTTCACTACCTGAAGGCAAGCCCGATATCAAAGCAAAAGTGCATCGACTTTTGCTGGTGATTGCCGCTTGCAAATCATCCAGACAAATAATAGATACTTCAATATTGGATCGTTTTGTCAAGATCATCATGGAACATGGCAATAAAAAAAATATTCCCTATCTGATCAGTGGGCTGGCCCGCCTGGTTCAGAGTACCCCGAAAATACAGCAAATACTTGGTGACCCCGGAATCAAGGGCGGAAAACAATTGCGACTGGCCCCGCTGCAATTGCTGGCATTTATGCCCGATATAATCTCAGCAGATGACTTTGAGAAACTCAATACATCTTTGCAATCTTCTCGCGACAATAGGCTACTGATGAAAGATGGCAAAGTTTTCCATCTGTGGCTGGCTACTCTTGAGCAGGTACTGAACAGTAATGATATGAATAAAGCTTCGGTAATGCAGATCCTGAAAAAGCTCACCCAAAGTCTGACTTATGAAAAACTGGGTTTGCTTCACATGACACTCAAAATGGGTGACAGTTTACATAAATTTCTGAACAGCATGGACTTAAGCTGTCAGAAAGAAGGATTACCATTGTTGATCGCTGAAAAAGGGGCTGACGCCTTCGTGGGAAAAAGTAAGGGGGTCTCGCAATGGCTATTTGAACAACGATATTTCCATCTCCTGCCATATTACCTGGCACATATGACAAAAATCAGGAAAACAGAAATTACAGACCTTATCCATGAGTTTATAAAGAGCAGTGCTAACAATACTTTTATTGAGAACAGGCAGTCACCACTGAACAATCCACACTTGAAGGCCGTTTACCGGAAATACCCCCAATTCAAAGCAGGTTGGCAGGTGAACTTCAGTGACTTCAGCGAAGCAACCAGACACAAGCTGTTGTCTCCCGGGGAAACCCTGAAGCTGACAGAAGACCCCTGGGACCTTTTCATCAGTGGACTTGAAGTTAACTCCTGTCAATCACCGGAAGGTTATAATTCTTTTAACATGGCACTGATGAGCTATGTGATGGATGGACGCAATGCCATGATTGTCAGAAAGAACAACAAAGGAAATATCCTCAGCAGGAGTGTTATTCGCATGGTGTTGGATCAGGATGATCGCCCTGCGTTATTTCTTGAGAAAGGCTATCCCGGTGCGAGTAATTTATTGTTCATTGATGCCGCACGGGAAATTGCTAAAAAGATGCAGCTTCCTCTTTACCACCACGTGGGTTGCCGAAAAGGCGAAGAAGTGAAACTTTTGGAAGGAAGAGCGCCATTCGACTTTTTTGACTCGTTTAAAAATATTAAGAACCGACAAGAAGTCACTTTAAGCGATGTACAACGTGATGTAAAGTAGCCATAACAGATGCACATCCAGAGCATATGCACAACGTGCCAGGGAGATAAAATGGATTTTTATCAGGTAAATGGTCTGACACTTCAAGAACTGCATGCATTGATCATGGAGTCATCCATTGGCTTTTCAGCGGAAGATGATTCCATTCAGTACCTTGGCAGGCAGATACAATTGCACGATGGCGTCACCGAACTGTCAGAGCAAACCTGCAATAACGCTGGAAGTAAACAGCTATTTGAACGGCTGGTTAATCTTCAGCCTGATATTAAGACACAACTACCCGATTCAAAAGCTGAAGCGATACAAAAGGCTGCCAGTGAAGTGGTGGAAACATTCCGTTATGAGGCAATAGAAAAGTCACCAAACAAAGAGGTGTTATGCGCCGTTTTTCTTGAGTGCATTGTAAATGTTTGGACATCTTCGATAAAAGCGGTAGAAAAGTTATTCGAAACAAATGCTTTCAGTGATTCTGAAAAACTCCGGATTATGTTGGCTGCTGAAGAAAGGCGTGGATGTCCAATTCTAGAGGGCTGTTGGGAAATTCCGGGGATTCCTTTATCCACCCGATTAGAGGAGGCAAAGAACCTGTTGCAACGTCTTCCTGATACGCCTTCTCTGGCCGGGAAGGACAATGTCATTAATGAGCGGTTGACAGCATTAACCCCTGATAAAACGGTCAAGGACGGGCTTCTGGAGATCAGGCAAATCCTTGAATCGGAAAACAACGAACTTTCCAGACAGCTGTTGATCGAAGTTGATAATATTGGAACAAAATTTATCCCGGGAATTGACGAGAATGGCCGTTTATCAGGCGATGATGATAAAGATTTCAGACTCTATACAAGACGATTGCTGTACCTGTATGCAGCCTGTTCCGGTTTTTCACAGCAGGCTGATATTGATGAGTTAACGTCGTACATTAGAACTGTTCTGTATACCGTCGATTCGGATAGCATCTGGCATATTGTTAAAGAGCTGGCCTATTTGTCGAAACAACCGGGTTCTATCGATTATTGCCGTTATGTTGATACCGTGGCAAATATATTGACAGCGCCTGAAACAAATGTCGTCTTAGATTTTGAAGAGTTCAAACAACTCAGTGATATCAACGGGTTTGCTTTACTTGAAAGCCAAAAAACGCTGGACCCTTATCTAAAGGCACTCAGAGCAAATATTGATAACATGGCCCCGGAATATTCACAGGCATTACTTCCTGCAGTTAAGCATCTGGAAAGCAAATTTGCTGCTATATCGCTACCTGAACAGAAGCCCGATATCAAAGCGGAGGTGCATCGACTTTTGATAATCATTGCAGTTTGCAAATCAGCCAAACAAAAAATGAATACTTCAGTATTGGATCATTTTGTCATGGCCATCATGAGACATGGCAATAAAAAAAGTATTCCCTATCTGATCAAAGGGCTGATTCATCTGGTTCAGAGTAGCCCGAAAATACAGCAAATACTTGGTGAGCCCGGAGCCAGTTGCAGAGATCATTTGCGACTGGCCCCGCTGCAATTGCTGGGATTTGTACCCGATATAATCTCAGAAGATGATTTTGAGAAACTCTGTAAATCTCTGCAAGCTTCCGGCACTTGCAAGCGACTGATGAAGGATGGCAAGGTTTTCTATCAGTGGCTGGCTACTCTCGAGCAGGCATGGGACAGCATGGTTACCAATAAGGCAGTGTTAATGCAGATTCTGGACAAGCTCATCCAAAGTCTTACCTATGAAAAACTGGGTTTGCTTCAAATAACATTCATAACAGGAGACAGGTTTAATGAAACTCTGGGCAGCATGGGCTTAACCTGTCAGCAGGAAGGGTTACCATTGTTGATCGCTGAAAAAGGGGCTGCCGCTTTAGAGGGAGAAAGTAATAAGGTCTGGCAATGGTTAATGAAACAACGATATTCCCATCTCCTGCCTTCTTACATGTTATCAATCACAGAATATTGTAAAGGAATCGAGAGTGCAGAAATGACAGGCCTTATCCATGAGTTTATAGAGAGCAGTGTTAACAAAACTTTTATTGAGACCAGGCAGTCACCGCTGAACAATCCACACTTGCAGGCTGTTTACCGGAAATACCCGGAATTCACAGCAGGTTGGGGGGCGAACTTCAGTGACTTCAGCGAGGAAACCAGAAACAAGCTGTTGTCCCGGGGAGAAACCCTGGAGCTGACAGAAGACCCCTGGGATCTTTTTATCAGCGGGCTTGAAGTTAAAACCTGTCAATCACCGGAGGGCATGCCGTGTTTAAACAGGGGATTGATGAGCTATGTGATGGATGGACGCAATGCCATGATTGTCAGAAAGAACCAAAAAGGAAATATCCTTAGCAGAAGTGTTATTCGCATGGTGTTGGATCAGGATGATTGCCCTGTGTTATTTCTTGAGATGGGCTATCCCGATAAAAGTGATTTATTGTTCATTGATGCCGCACGGGAAATTGCTGACGAGATGGAGCTACCTCTATACCACCGCGTGGATTCTACAAGAGGTGAAAAAGTGAAACTTCTTGAAGGAAGAGCACCTTTCGATTATTTTGATGAGTTTTTGGAATCAGTAGATAGAAAGGAATTTACGTTTACCAATGTACAACGTGATGTAAGGTAGCCATAACGGATGCTTATCCAGGGCATATGCACAACGTGCCAGGGAGGTAAAATGGATTTTTATCCGTTAACTGGGCTGACACCTCATCAGCTTAATGCATTGATTGCAGTCATTCATTGGCTTTTCAGCAGAAGAATAGCTTGAATGTCCACTTACACCGGGCTGTAGGAACCTTGCAGAGATTCCTTTACCCATACGATTAGACAAGGCAAAAGTAAACCGGGGTCTTTCTTTTTGAACATATTCAAGATGCAATACCTACCGGTTTTGCTTTTCTCGCTATTCTCAAACAGCCTCTTATTGTTACCACAAGAACTGCCAGGCAAGTCCTGATTACCAATCATCAAAACCCACCGAAGCCACCGTCACTGCAGCCAAAGTCACTGCAGCCACCACCACCGCTATAGCCACCACCGCTATAGCCACAGTAGTCATCGTGGCTACCACCATAAGCACTACTGCTATTGCTGCTGGCGAGAACTGCACTCGTCAGCAATCCTGCATACAAGCCGCCACGCATGGTACTGGAAACTCCGGAGTAGCCAGTTCTCTTACTTTCGGGGGCGGAGGAAGTGTTCAGGGAGAGAACTTTGCTATCTGCTCTAACGGTATGCCTTTCACCCTGAGAGAATTTTTTCTCCGGGGCATCAGGGAGACTAGTCATCATTTCGGATATGGCAAATTTTCCATGGGTTTTTTATCTGAACGTATGAACAATTAAGCTGGGTCTTTCTTTTTGAACACATTCAAGATTCAAGACCTGACACTGCTTTTCCTGCTTTTCTTTTTCCTTCTTAACCGGACAGCAGTAATACTACCCACATTATCAACATCTGCACCAGCAACGCGTTGCGATTCCACAAATTCAGACCATGTAGAAACGTCATTTTTATTATACAAACAAACAGGAATTTGCCAGCAGTATATTTTCAGACTGTCGGGCAATGGCAACTGATTCAGAACTGCATACTGATCAGTGGCTGCATATCGTTTGATGACCGTCCGACACAAATGCTTTAACGAACAGGGACGATCCACAACATTCTCAATGGATAAAATCTCAGTAAAGTTCCTGTCGATAATGCGCAGTGGACTTTCCACAAGAAATTTTCCTGTGAGTGAGGTTACCTTGGCAATGCATTGAAACGCAGTGGTTTTATCAGGTATTTGTTGAAACAGAATTCTGAGTATTTCATCCTCACCATTGAGGGCTGCGAGGTAAAATACATGGGAGTCATAACCCATGATCGCTTTGCGCCACCCCCCTGCTCAGGATCAACTCTACCTCACTGGAAAGACCACCTGCTATGACAGTCAGCAGCGGAAACCAATGATTGTGGTCAAGTGTGAAGACTTCCACACTTTGCTGGATCAGGAAACGGAGAAGACCAGTGTTTCTGGACTCTGCAGCATAGTAACAGGCGAGCTGGAAGACAGAGGTGAAGGTTCGACAGTTGCTGGCATTGATATCAGCACCATATTGTACAAGTCGTTCAGCCACACTTTTATTTCCTTTGCGGCAGGCGGACATCAGTGGTGTCGAACCGTACTTGTTGACCGCTTCAACATCCGCTCCGGCCACTAACAGCATCTGGGCAACCTCTTCATTGCCAACTTCAGCAGCAGCATGCAAGGGGCCGAACATCATCGAATCTGTCTTCTCAATATCCGCACCCGCAGCCAATAGTATACTGGTGACTTCCGTACAGTTTTGGTCGGCAGCCGCTATCAGGGGCGTCCAGCCGGCATTATCGGCCAGGTCCACATCGGCTTTTGCACGAATTAGCTTTTTAACACGCTCGGGCTGATTAAAATAGGCTGCTCTGGTCATCGGTGTAAATCCCTCACAATCCATTGTGTTCAAGTCACCTGCCGACAGAACTGCATCGCTTAAACAACATTGGGCTAATACACTGGACAGTGTATCCACTCCGTCCGGTTGTCCGTTCAGTTCAGAAGCAGACGGTTCAGCAGGCGTCACTTTACGATCGTTCAGTCTGGGCATCGTGCCTGGTTCAAGCTGGTTGCCAGCGGTTGGCAATTGGCGGTTAGTAATCTGATCTTCTGGATAGTGGTCGCTGGACAGATGGTTAGGGGCAACCGGAAGCGAACTCGACAATCTTTCTGCTGGGCCCACGCTACCTCCCGTGAACATCAGGGTAATATGACAGAACCCCTGTTAGAGAGATAAACGTTTTGAAAGTTCCTGATCGGACAGAAAATCAATATAGCTCATTACTTTTTAGTCATGATCGAAAACTTTTCCTAATAATGTTGGGCGGACCATATATAACAGCGATTTTTTAACCGGTTTCATTAGATCCTTCATCAGCAACCATATTAAATGCCCTGGAGCGCAGAATGCTGGCCAGTTTGTCCTGGGCTGGATCGGGGTAACTATTCTGAAGACGCTCCAGAACATGCATAAGCACAATGCCTGATACGGGATCAAGCTTTGGCTCTAAAGATTCAAGGACTGCCAGGACATTAATGCGCGCCATTGCTATCAGTGAACGGACATAGCTAACGCTAACAGCCTGACCGATTGCCAGGTTGAGTTCATCGATCATAATGCTGGTAAGTGGCCTGGCGTGGGTCGAGTCACCTGAAGGCAGCACGGGGGAATCATAAGTTAGCAGTGTTGACGGGCCAGAGTCCATCGGGGTGATCAAGTCAACAACATAAATCCAGTCTTTCCTGAAATAACTTCCACTTAAAGAAATAATGAGGTTGCAGCAGCAACAGTTTGTGCCGTAGTAAAACTTCTCGTCATCGTTGGGAATAATCAGTTGATATTTGCCTGGTACGCTGTCGTCTATCTTGGCAGCTTCCTTCAGACGGATGCAGAGCTGCTTTTTGATTTCACTGAGTTTCCCTTGGTCAAGTACCAAAAGATCGGTGTCCCTTGGCGTGACTGAGCGTTTAATAACGTCCCGGGGTATTACGGCTGGTAACAGATCGCTGCCGGTTGCCAGCTCAAATGCCTCATTCCCCCAAAGTGACTGAATCTGCGTCTGATAAGCACGGCTCCCCAGATAGACCACAGGCAAACCTTCATGTTGCAACGCCTGCACTTCGCTGGCTATTTGCTTATGAAAATCAGCTCTTGTCTTGAGGGTCTCCGGAGTATCTAATAAACTGAACGTTTTGTTTGCAGCAAAACCTGCCAGAGTATCACTGTGATCGCTGACTCGATTGTTAAATTGACCATTTTTAATCTGGACTGGATTCGGTTTATGACTATCGGTGGTTTTGGCTAATGATAGCTCTTTAGAGTTATTCAGGTCTTTTACGCAGTCGGCTATGAAAGCAATATTTTTTTTCAATCTTTTTCCACAACAAGCTGAAGTCTGTTCAAGGTTGGCAATAGTTGGAAACTCATTTTTGAGAATGTCGATCCGTTTACTGCTAACGGTAACCAGAGCAGCATTCAAATGCTGAAGTTGTTGCAAACCGTGGTATAAAGTAGCGTGAATTGACTCGAATAGCACAATTTTCAGGCATTTATCTTGTCCATTAATGACGTGTTCTCGGATTTTGTTTAAGTGCCTGAAAGCATTTTTGAAACAGGGTTTGAAATTTTGGTTGATCTTATCAAATTGATCAATTTTCTCTTTTATCCCGGAAGCATTTGCTCTGATTTTTTCTTTCCATTTCTCTTTGGTCACCTTAAGTGAGCGTGATGCATCACTTGTATGAATGCTGGTAAGGCAGTTCTCCAGATCACTGAATATTGAAGCGCATTCACAAATATGCTCAACGAGCATTGCACAGTAATAACTGCAGCGAAAGAATGTTAGCAATAATTCGGTGTGCGGTGTTTGTACATTGTTTGCAAAAATAGTAATTAGCCATTCACAGGATTCTCTGTCCAGTGCTGAGATGTTAATGTCTGGATTGAATGCATCACACTCTTTATTAATGAGCTGTAAAATATCATTATTCTGGAGAAGTATTTGTGTCAGCCGGGATTTCAGGTATGCAGGAAGCTGTTGCGGATTGTCATTTGATATCCCATCCGAGGCGGTATGTTGCATGATGACTTTTTTGGCCTCATGAAAGCTATTCCTGATGGCGATCTCTTGATTGTTGGTCAGAGTATATAATCTTAGCCAGGCGAGAGATAAACGGCGGTGATATTTACAGGTTTCCATTGCATCACTGGTCAATAAGCCAAGCTCCTGCAACTGGTCTGCCCATGGATCCAGAACATCCAGTATTTGTTTTAGCTCTTCCGTCTTCATTACCTTTATTAACGGTGACTGGTTCTCAGTGTCACTCTCCTTGTGAGCAAGAAGGGTACTCAGGTAAATAGAAGCAGCATCAAGCCCAAGGGTGAAATAAAAGCTAAGGGGGTAGGGTCGGGATTGAGTATATTCATTAAGATCATTATGCCAGCTTTCGATGTTGATTCCTGCCGTATTATTATTGTGATTAAGTGCTTGAATAACCGGCTCCAGTGAATACTCATTATGGAAAACTGTTCGAGTGGTTGCTTCAAAAGCCTTACCGGCCTCATCCCATCGTCCTGCCAGTAAAGCTGCATGGAATAACTCTGCACAAAATAGATGTTGCCCAATCGCCTGTTGGTCAACGCAGACTGGTTGGAATTTGTGGTCACCCCCTTCTTTCCTGTATCGATCAATTGAGCTGAAAAGGCATCCAGAGGCGATATGCAGGAAACCTTGAGGATCTTCCCTGTTCAGGATTTCCCATGTCCCTGTGGCAATGGCAGTGAGCAGATTGCTGATCCCTTCACTCAGGATACCAGTGCCATGTGGCTTAAAGTTAGGGCATTCCCGTGGGGGCGCATGCAAAATTGAGTGGTTCTTCCGTGGTTTTACTGGTGCCCGAAGGGCGATATGGCTGTTGAAATCAGCGTATCTTATCATGCTCTCCACAACACAACAGACATATGACAAATGGCAAACAATAGATTCACTCAGAAAGCTGATTGATTGCTGGTCCGGGGAATCAGCCTCGGAGGCCCATCGACATAACATTTTGTCGAGAACACGATATTGCATGGCCAGCTGCAGTATTACGCTACACATATCGTCGCTCAAAAACAGCTGTTTGGACAATACGGCATATTGACTTTTGCAAGCCAATTTTCTTGTGTTATACCAATCAACAAGTTTGTATGAACTGTCTTTGAATACTTGATATTTATCAGCAAGATGCTTGAGCGAAGCCAATCTATTGTAGATTAAGCTATGGAACTGGTGACCATCTGTATCAAGAAACTTTCTATCGAAGAATTCTTGATCAAGTTCCATTTGATAGATGGATACTTCTTCCTTGAAGTTTTGAACATCCTCCGTCGTAATTTCCTGAGGTATGGGCAGTGTTATCTGGAAAAAGGGAAGAGTACCCAGAATGGTGTCATCATCAGTCAGAGGTTTCATGGACACGTCGGAGACAGGACTTATGGCTGATGATTGTTCCGGCAGGCTCTGGTCAGAAGCTGAGGTCAATTCAGGTGTATGGTACGTTTTATCGACTGTACTGGTCGCAGTCTGTCTTTCAGCCAGTGAAAAATCACTGGGTTGAGAGTATTCCGGGCCATTGATGTTATCACTACTCAGGAAATGAAATTCTGGTTTGATTGCAGAAGCCGTGGCAGTCGTTGAGTCTGTGTCCGCCAATCCTTCCAGGCGGCGCTGAGTGGTGCATCCTTCAGGGGCAGGCCGGGGGTAAGAGGGCGGAGTCAATGTGTTATCGATATTTTGCATAATTATTATTTAAAGAACGGCATGTAATATCTGGGAATGTTTTATTAATCAGACATAATTAATCTGGTTTGGTTCCATGGAATTAATTACGCTTGACGTGTTGGATGCAACTCTTTGTTTTTGAAAACATTCAAGACCTGACATCAGTTTTCCTGGACACTGGTTTTGTTAATTTTGGAACTTAAGTACATAAAATGGGTCTTATAAGTAAATAAACTTTTTTTGACTTGATTTATGAACCCAATAATAGATAGTGCATTATGCACAAATGCTGTAAGTGACATCTCTCTGCCAAACAACCTTATCCTGGAGGCTAAGTTTAAAGGCTTTAAGTTAAGCGTTGTGCCCAAAGTTTCTGGAAAATCTTATTATCGGAAATATTGTTCGGACCGAAATAGTGAATTTAGCCATGATGATCTGAAAATAATGAAGAGAGAGTTAAACAAGGGAACAGCTGTTAAAAATGAAACGTATAGAGTTTTCGAGCTTACTCGTGTTTCCGATGGTGTTATGTCTGCTTTTATTGAGTTTAATATTTCGGCGCAAGAAATAAATGTTGAACATGTGTCTATATCAAAAACTGACCAAGGAAAAGGGGTGGGAACATTATTGATGAAGTCAATTAAACAAGTGGCTTCAATCAAGAAAATCCTGAATGTAACGTTAATTAGTGAATCTGATGTTATGTTATTTTATGAAAAAAATGGATTTAAGAGATATAACCTGAGTTGTCCTCTACCACTAATGAAATTATCAATAGCTAAGCGAGATCATGCTTGTCATAAAACATTAGAATGCTATGATCTCGCCTATTCTGAAGCTCAAATATTATCTCCAGTTCCTTTTAAAAAGGCTTAACAAAGATTACCTGATTTATAGAGAACCAGTTCGTTTCAGTTCATCAAAAAAGGTCTGTAGAGTGGGGGGAAACATATCTTTGTTTTCGGACAGAAAAGTTTCAAAATCAAGCATCGGTTTTGCCAGTTTTACTTCGGCCAAGGCCTCTTTGAGCTCAGGTGTCATCTCCATATCCAGCCCGTATTGTATATGTTTCGCTGCGGCCCACAGCAAGTTGGCTTTTCTTTGTGCATCAATATCCATGGCTTCAGGCTTTTCTGGTTTTTGTGCTTCGAGCGTCGTGCCAATAGAGTCAGACCTAAATCCCAGCGACTCCCTGATATTGGTAGCTACAATGGAACCTTTACAAGCCAGTTCAAAAGATTCTACTGCCTCTTGATAGGTCTTTCCGCAATAGAGGGAATGGGTATTGCTTCCGGAACTACAAGTGAGATATGGTGAACCAAAGTACCCGACATTATTGTGAGAATCGTATTCAAAGTGCATTTTACACAGGGCCGGATTCAACGCCAGGAGGAAAAATGTGCCATCGTCAAATTGACCAGCATGTATTGAATGGGGATCGCTTGGACCAAAATTTTTATGTGGACGAAATTGGCAGTCATCAATATCATTGAAAACATAAACACCTGTAAATTCTTTCACGGTATTGCCACATCCCGAGTACTCCTCTTCCTGCAATAATCCATCGGCATTCCGGTGGTATTTCAACAAGTCCCGATAAATGAGGGTGTTGTCCCGGCATTCAATTTCTTTCATGTTGTTGAATTCAAGCGGGGGACGGGCTGATGACAATATGACTGAATGCAAGCCCTTACGCTTTGCAAAACAATCGCTTTCTAACTTTAAACTGGATTGGGAATTATCAGGTGGCGGTATTTTGGTAGAAGCCTGTGGAACAACTTCAGCCGATAAATTATTAAACTGTGCCGTGGCGCCCGTTGTTGTTTCAGGCTCTTTTTGTTCTTGGTACGAAAGTTTTTGGTAAACTGGTGCTGATATGGGGGAAGTCATTGAAAATCTCTTTTATTTGAATTAACTAAGTTGATGACCACATAAGATCATGTTCAAAAGCTCCCAGCGCCCAGAAGGTATTTCTTTGTCCGCAAAATGAAACTTTGCTTAATCTGACCATTAATCCCAATGAAAGTTCCATGATGAGGGATCATTCCGGCTTCCTTGCAGAAAGTTTTTGCTGCTGCATTTTGAGCACAACGGCACTCTTGATTAAAACCGCAACTGATTAAAACCGCAACTGATTAAAACCGCAACTGATTAAAACCGCAACGAGCGCAACATTCGTTGTTATGGTCCAAGGCTCAAGCTGCCTTTATGCCAGTCCTAAATACAATACACCACCCTGGAA
>NZ_JAHHPM010000111.1 GCF_024606345.1 Endozoicomonas sp. YOMI1 | reverse complement strand
AATTCAAGTCTTCATAAACCCAGTCATTGAACTGCGGATGAGCATCAAGCCACTGGCGGTCTGTTTTATCAGACTGCAGAGTCTTGGAATGAAACCAATACCATTCAACCTGTCTTTCAGGTATTCCCAGAAAGAAATACCATGAAGGCGACACGTTTTTTTCAGGCTGGCAAATGTGTCGCGGCTTTGCCGTCCTGCTTCGCTACGAGTCCTGCCGCTGTTTTTCGCCGTTTGACGTGTTCCCGTATCTGACTTTCGCTCAGATTATTGTGCAGAGGGAGTCGCGGGTCGTCCAGTATCTCTGGCAGCTCCGAGCACTTCGCCGGGGTTTGCACCAGATCACGAAACCCTTTGCGAATGGCGTCTGCTTTATAGGATTCAGGCTTTTTCTTGAAGGCTTTCAACTCCGGGTAGAGTTGCCAGAACCTGCAAAGTAGCTGATGTTGCTCCTCAACCTGCTCCGAGTTGACCGGGATGAACCGCTCCAACGGCCTTGCCGCATGGAGCCAGCAACCTGAACGGGTAAATACATCGAATTGTCCGGCACCATCGCTATGGAGGGGAAGATCGGAAGGCACACCATGAGCAACCTCCTAGTTCATATTTTGGATCGTCTGGAATATCAAAGGGAAAAGTCATGGGTAAGAAATGTAGACGACTACGGGAAATTTTGCCTCATACCCGTGGTTTTTGAGCACTTACAAAGACGATAAATCAAGTTACAGTTATGAACCTTAATGAAAGATAGTAATAACTATTATCGTCAGGGTATGCTTCTTTGAGTACTGGGGAGGCTGAAATCGGGCTTCCAGAGCTGCGATCGAATATAACACTAAGCATAACAAAGGTGACATGAAAGCACAGGTTGCTTTCCCGGGGATTGACCTGAGTAAAAGGAGTTTCCGGAAACCGGGGGGCGGGTATTGATTCTTGATCTGATCGTCTTATACCTCCACCTCATACTGCGCCAGATCAGGCGCATTACTTTTGATCTCCCCATCCTGAATAAATGCCTTTTCCCCAGCACCTAACGACTCCCTCTTAACGGTAATCACCGAACCATCCCGAAGCTCTGACTGACTGGTGCTATGGCCGTTATTGGCGGTAATGGAGGCAACAACCCGCACGCGTTCAGGAATGAGAGCTTTGAACTGCTGCCTGATAGTGGTTGCCCTCAGTAGTGCCAATTTGAGAGCCATAATTCGTAAAAGATCCCATTGTTGTTTGCTACCCGCCATTGTTGCAGAGAATTCACTTGCTTGCCTTGTCTCGCACGGCATTAGCAATTATTCGCTCAATGTCGTCCAGGTAACGCACTAGCAGACGATCTCCGCTGACGGTGGTATTTCGTGCACCAGTCTTATGAGCTTTTACCGGTTTTTTGCCGGAAGCACCACTTGTCGAAGAAAACGTCATAGTGCTCACCTCCTCTTTAACATCAGCAAGTATCAGGTCAGAGGCTATTTGGCAGAGTCGATTGTTGGTCTTGTAATTTTTCGTGACGGGCTTGCCTGTCTTTGACAGCGCATCGCAGACCAGGCGAGAGCGGACGATGTTATCGATGTAGTGCAAAAACGACTCTTTGTCGCTGCTGACCAGAGAGCGGTTCTGCCCACAGGCAATGCCTTGTGCGTTGGCACTACAGTAGCTGGCAAAGTCATCACGTTTGCGTTTGAACATGCAATGATCGTCAGGTTTGTGGCCGGTTACAGGCACCATCTGGACAATATTGGTGCGGCAGACAATGCCTTCGGCCAAATTTGTAGCAGCAATCTTCTTTCTTGCCTTCAGGTCAACGCCGAGTCTACCAGGAATGGTGGTGGTGAAGTTGATATCAAAGTTACAGCAGTCGGTGAATGACCCCAGATGTATGGCTTCAGCCGTGAAAAAGCCGCAACTTTTCAACATCTCCATGGTAGGAAGAAAGTCCAGCTCTACCTTGGTAACTGCTTTATCTGCCTGTCTGCCACCGGTTTGATCTGCGGGCGGTTGCAGCATCACTGTGGCCCCAAAAGCCATGTAGTTCAGGTCGGGGTGGTAGTAGATGCCCTCTTGAACGGGGGTGATGACGTCAGGCGGGGAGGGTAGCCCGGGAAATGCACCACCAAACAGCTCACCGTAAATGGTCAGGCGGACAACATCGCCCGATAGAGTGGCTTTTATGTCGTTACTGGCAGAGTCGTGTTGGTGGTTGCTGATACGCTGTTCATAGTGAAGGCCTTCGCAGTGGACTCATTGGGACTTATTTTTTGTCAGACTGTTTTGGTGTAACCATTTTTACAGCTGGTTTACCGTTATCTCCCTGTGCCAGCATAGTTGTCGCCTCTCCTGAATTTAGCAACCTAAACAGGGGGCGGCTACTCAGAAGAGTTCAAAAGAGCCAGTCTCTCAATCAGCATTTGCATGGCTTAATATACGGCTGAGTCCGTAGGTACTTTGCCGATTGAAAGAGCAATACTACCTTGATCCGCAGGAGTGCCCTGGTTACAACGATAAGTCCATACAAACGGCTTCCAGACGCTCTTGATTTGCCAGTCGGTCTTATTGATTAAGGCTGGTGTGGGTTGTTCTGGTCTGGAAGTGTTTTGGGTAGTTGGTACAAGAATACTCTTAATTTCACTCTGCACAGCCTGATTTGACTTGTAAAAACTGATAATAAAGGGATATGTAACGAGTGAGAGGGTATGTTTGAAACCTCCCCACCCTGCCGCTGCCATGTTTGCCCGTGGCCGTAACGGTCACGGTGGGGGCTGCTGAGGTGAATCGGGCTTTCCGCTACAAGGCGGACCTGCACTCCAGCACCTGCCAGGAGCCCCCTGGGTAGTATTATCGGCTCGGGACGTATGATGACTGGCGAACAGGCCAGGGAGGTTTCTGCGGCATTATATCGACTATTGATGAGATGTCTGCAAGTTTTTTCAGCTTTTGGTTTTCGTAAACATCACAAAACGTTATCAGATCAACGCTCGACGGCTGCCAGTGCCTGATCCAGTTTACCCAGCAGTTGGTCAATATGCTCCTGGGTGTCCTGTTTTTCATCTTCATTCTGACGACGGCTCTGCATTAACTCGTAGCTGATATTCAGCGCCGCCATCATCGCTATTCGCTCAATACCGACAACTTTGCCTGAAGAGCGGATTTCATGCATTTTTTCGTTCAGGTAGCGGGCAGCGGTATACAGTGCCTCCTGATTCTCTTTGGGACAGGCAACACGGTATTCCTTGTCCAGAATATGAACGGATGTCACTGATGAATTATCCGTCATGACTCATGCTCCAGAGACCTGAGACGCTGGATCATCGCTTCTACTTTAGTACGTGCAACGTCATTTTTTTCCATCAACTTCGCTTTTTCAGCTACCCAGGACTGCTCCTGCTGTCGAAGTTGCCTGTTTTCAGTGGTCAGCTTCTGACAAAGGGCAACCAGATAGTTGATTTTCTGATCGAGGGCAATGAAATCGGATTCTTTCATAGCTTCCCTGAATGCTCGGTTATTAGGGTTACTATAGCCTCTGGAGAAATTCAGAACAATGACTTAATGGTTGACAACGTTTTATTTTTAATTCGTCGGATAATACTTTGTACCAATGGATCAAACTGACCTTCGCAGAAGAGGGAATAAGACTCAATGCCTGCAAACTGAGGGGGAAATAATTTAGTTGATCTGACTAATCATAGTTACCTCAGGACTTTCAGCTCAGGCTTGAAAGGTTGATTAATAGGCGTTCGTTAAAAACGGCAAATCATACAGGTTTTTTGGCAATAATCCGTATTTGATCCTGATCACCATGACTCCATACCGGGTAATGGGGAGCTTCACCCTGTTCGCATACTTCGATAATAAATCCGGCATTTTTCATTAATACCGCCAGTTGTTCGGGCGCAAAAAAACAAAAGTCTCTTCCGGGGATATTAATTTTATGGGCAGCCAAAACCGGATCGGTTATTTTCGGACAGTTAAATGCTTTTGCCGCCTGTGCCAGAAGGTTGAGATAATCCCGCTGACCGGAAACAGTTAATGGCGATTGTCTTACACCGTCTCGTATCTCTCTACTCAGGCCAGTAGTTTTCAGCACATCAACGTCACAGGAACAACAGGTAAGCAGAAGTGTGCCCCCTGGTTCAAGAATTCGGTAAAGTTCATTAATGGATGGCGTGACTTCTTCATTGGCCAGAAAATGAAAAACTTCAGCGCAGAGAATTCCGCAGAAGGCATTATCGGCAAAAGGGATGTTCTCTGGCAGTTTTGCTGCTCTGCAGGTGACCGCTTTCTGTTGAGTCTCTGGCAAGTCATTCAGCCATTTGGACAGGTCTGGTTTATCCATGTCAGTGGCTATGACCTGTGCTCCATGCATCAGGGCAGCGTGAGTATTGACTCCGTGGCCACAGCCGATGTCCAGAAGTGGTTTATCGTCTTTCCAGCTGTTTAGCCAGCGATCCAGATAGATAACCGGGTTGTGAAACGTAAAACCAACACCCAGTTGATTTCTTTCGTACAAAGGCTCTGACATGGCAGTATTCCGGGCAGAGTGGACTTATCAGGATAGACACTTTCTTTACGGGAGCACGTTTATGAAATATCCGGGTTAAGGCATTTGACTGACAAGTTTGCCCGGGAAGTCTGTTAGAATCCCAGTCAAGTTTACTCAGTAATTTTGATGGTCCTATATCATGACGATTCACCCTCCTCAGTCTGGCGATATACCTGCCCCCGTATCTTTTGATGAACTCGCCAGCCATCTGGCAGAGCAAACACACCCATCAGAGATTCATGGCTACTTATGTGGCCTGTTCTCAGCCGGTGTCCATCCGGGCGTTGAGCAGTGGTTGGAACAGCTTGCTGAGCAGATGGGCGATAAATCGATTAATGAATCTGCGAGGCAGTTATTAAGCCAGTTATATCTGCATACTCAGAATGAGCTTAACTCCGGAAGCCTGGCGGCAACACTCTTACTCCCTGATGATGATGAAGCGCTTGGGCAGAGGACACAGTCACTTGGAATATGGTGCCAGTCGTTTATCTCTGGCTTTGGCCAAGGGCTGGAAAGTCGTCAGGTCAGTGAGATGGTGGAAGAAGTACTTAGGGACTTTGCCGAAATCAGCCTGATAGAAACCGCAGAAGAGAGCGAGGAATCTGAAAAACTGTATGTTGAAGTGAGTGAGTTTGTTCGTTTGGCCTGGCTGAATGTCTATGCCGAGGTTTGTGGTTTGCCAGAGCTTTCCGGCGATGATGGAAGTTCTGGCCAACAAGGCGTTAACAAAACCCTGCACTAAGCATAAAAACAGAGTTCCACAAGATCATGGTGGTGGCTGAGACGTGAATAATTCTGCAAACAAGATGGATTTCGATGTTTTGGTGATTGGCGCCGGGCTGGTTGGAGCCAGTCTGGTCTGTGCATTGGAAAAAGTGGTCATAAAGCAGGGGTTGAGGCTGGCGATGGTGGAAACCCACGACCTGAGTCAGCCGAGAGATATTCCGCCGAGTTTTGATGCCCGTGCCTCGGCGCTGTCCTGGGGAACCTGTTGTATTTACCAACAGCTTGGACTGTGGCCAGATCTTGTGGATCAGGCTCAAGCCATTACTGATGTTCATGTTTCTGATCAGGGCCGTTTTGGGGTTTCGCGCTTGCGGGCTGCTGATGAAGGTGTCCCGGCACTGGGGTATGTCGTCAAAAATCATGTGCTGGGTGATGTGCTTTTGCAACGGTTACGGGGGTTTCAGAAGCAGGACAAGGTGACCATGTTCAGTCCTGATGTGGTGGAAAGCCTGAGTGCTGTCCCCGGAGGTATGAAGGTTCAGCTCAAGCACGCAGAGATTTCCGCCTCGCTGGTTGTTCTGGCTGATGGTGGCCGTTCAGGATTGATGAATCAGCTGGGTATAAGGCTGGAGCAGTGTGACTATTATCAGCAGGGGATCATTGCCAATATTGCCCTTGACCGCCCTCATAACGGTATGGCCTGGGAGCGCTTTGCCGGTCAAGGTCCGATGGCACTGCTTCCTTTAACCGGTGATCACCATTTTGCGCACCGGGCAGGGCTGGTTTGGACGGTACCGGATAAGGAAGCAGATAAGGTTTATCATCTGGCAGAAAGTGATTTTCTGGCGTTATTGCAACAGCGGTTTGGCTATCGGGCCGGGCGTTTTATTGCCGTGGGTAAGCGGGACAGATATCCACTCACCATGCGTATAGCCAAAGAGCAGGTAAGGCCGGGGCTGGTTATTCTGGGTAATGCTGCCCACGCTATACATCCAGTCGCAGGTCAGGGTTATAACCTTTCTATTCGTGATACCGTGGCTCTGGCTGACAATATCTCGCACTCGTTGGCAAGAGAAATACCCGTAGGCGATCTTGGCCGGTTACAGGAATACTGGCAACACCAGTTGAGTGACCAGAGTCTGACCAGCCATTTTTGTGATGGCCTGGTGCGTCTTTTCTCACGTACTGATACTGCATCGGTACTGTCTCGGAACCTGGGATTGGTGGCGCTGGATTATTGTCATCCGGTGAAGTCAAAATTTACCCGAAGGGCAATGGGATTATAAACCGCCGGGAGGCTGTCTATGCCCGGACAGTCTCCCGTAACGTTCTTGAATCTGGGGAATAGGGAACAGAAATGCAGACAATTGATGTCATTATTGTCGGGGGAGGTATGGTGGGTGCCTCTCTGGCCCTGGCGCTTGCCCGATCTGGCATGCAGACGGCACTGGTTGATCAGCAGACATTGCAGCCCGGCTCGTTCTCGCCAGACGATCCATGGCAGCCCAGGGTCAGTGCCTTGACGGAAGCATCGGTAAAACTGCTTGATTATCTGGACGCTTGGGAAGGCATCGTTAACCAGCGGGCCTGTCCTTACACTCACATGACCGTCTGGGATGGTGAGGGCACAGGAGAAGTTGAGTTTGACGCAAAAACGCTTGGCTACATTGTCGAAAATGAAGTGATTCGCAGCGCACTTTTGCAACAGCTGGCCCGTTCAACCGTTCGACGTTTTGATCAACAGACAACACTTGAATACACGCTTTCCGGTCAGGGCGGTGAAATAGTCCTGAAAAATGGTGAAGTGCTTTGCGCTCCTCTGCTGGTGGCTGCGGATGGTGCCGAGTCACGTTTACGACAATTATCTGGCATTCCGGCAAACCAGAAGGACTATAAGCATCATGCGCTGGTCACCACCGTGGAGACCGAGCTTTTTCATCATCACTCAGCGAGACAGGTGTTCCTGGATTCCGGCCCATTGGCATTTCTACCCCTGCAAAGTCAGGGGGAACGGCATTATTGCTCAATTGTCTGGTCTCTTTTACCGGCAGAGGCAGACCGGATAGATGCCCTCAGTGACGACGCTTTTTGCCAGGAACTGGAGAGAGCTTTTGAGCATCGGGCGGGTAACCTTCTTAAGGTTGATAAACGGTTCCGCTACCCACTGCGTCAACGGCATGCCCGGCAGTATCATCGACAAGGCGTGGTTCTGGTGGGCGATGCTGCTCATACCATTCATCCTCTGGCGGGGCAGGGGGTGAATCTTGGGTTTATGGATATGGCAGTGCTTGCGGATGAGTTGATCAAAGCGGCCGGTCGCGGTGATGACTATTTTGCACCGCACGTTCTGGATCGCTATCAGCGTCGTCGCATCGGGCATAATGCGTTGATGATGGCGGCCATGACTGGCTTTCAAAACCTGTTCGGAGCCAATGACCCTGGTATTCGCTGGATAAGGAATACCGGGCTCACTTTGACCAATCGATTGCCTTTCATTAAGGACATGATTGTGGGTCAGGCCACCGGGTTATCAAACGATATTCCTGAGTTTATTCAGTAAATTTCAACCAGTCCCTCAATTTTTTTCTATCCTGTCTGCTGGATGTGGTTATCAAGCAGGCAGGATATGAAACTTCAGACGCTTCTTGGGCATTGTCTAAACAAGGTGATGACTTTTGGCTTTTGCAATTTTGATCGCAAGTCATTCCTTATGCCTGATAGAAAAAATACCCGTTGGTCGAATCCTGTTGTCATCACGCCTGATGTTAAAAAAAAATGCCTGGTCTTCTATGCAGTATTTGCCATGTGCTCGCTATCTATTCGTTCTGATGCAGCGGATATCGAGCTGGCAGTAGCTACACCCGCTGATTACCTTATCAGCCTTGTCAGGCATGGCGACCGTTCTCCCAGAGATCTTGGGGAAATGGCAAAATACTGGCCAATGGGTCCCGGGCAGTTAACGGCAGCAGGCCTTGAGCAGGAGTACCTTTTGGGAAAGAAAATCCGAAGATACTATTTTTCTGAAACCATCCCTGACTCCTGGTCACCAAAAGTCAGTCAACATTTTGCCAAAGGTCTGGATCGTACTATTCAGAGCGCCAGTGCCTTGTTGCAGGGTTTTTATCCTGAGCAGGCTGGTAAAACAGGCTTGCCGGGGGGCATTCAGGTTCCTCCGGTTTATGCGTCACCTTTGGCCCATGATGATCTTTTTTCTGCGCAAAGATTATGTCCGGGGTATCTTCACCGAGTTCAGGCACTTGAAAAAAGTGCGGATTGGTTAAGAAAAAAAGAACAACACCGTGATCAGCTGGCTTTCTGGCTTGAACTGGGTGAGAGTGAAGGTAATTGTGATCTCTATTCTTTTCTTCCCCTGATCGATCAAATTGCCATACATAGAATTCATCAGCTACCAATGCCCGAAGGTATTTCAAATCAGAAGGCTGTGGAACTGGAGGAATTATTAAATTGGATTGTGAGCCGAATTGTTGCTAATTATGAAATTGCCCAGCTTATTGGCGCACCTTTAGCAAAAGCGATGATCAGAGATTTCAAACGTGTGCAGCAGTGTCTGCAAGAAAAAGGCAGTTGCCAATCCTGTCAGCGATGGACGCTTTACTCCGCCAGTGACAGTAACTTATTGGCGATCATGACCATGCTGGGTGCGCCATCTGACAAAATGGTTGATTATGCAACACACTTTGGCGTCCAGCTTAACTGGAATGATGGTCGTCCGGAAATTGCCCTGTCATTGAATCATCAACCTTTTGCGGTACCGGGGTGCGCGGGGCGGTGCTCACTGGATCAGTGGCTGATTTTACTTGAGCAATCATTGCCAGATGACTGGGATTATTTGTGTGCCAGAGAACGGGGAGGAATGAACTTTGAACCTATATCCCCACGGGGAGTGTAGCCAGTCGCTAATCGTTGGCCGTTTGCTGCTGACTTTTGATGGCAAACGTAAATGTATTCAGTCCGTTACTGATAGTAATGGCCGTTTTCCCGGAAACAATAGAGCAAGTCATGGAATTGACCTCCAAAGGATAAAAGTCTTATCAAGAAGTTAATAAAATCAAGCGCTTCCAAGGAAATCTAAAAAAAAACTGAACTATATTTAATCAGTCCCGTCAAAACTGTATTGAATAACAAGTTCATCAGTTTCTTTGAAGGAGTAATTAAATGCGGAAATATTTTCTGGCGGCAGTATTGCCAGTGGTTGCAATCCTGATTGGTCTGCAGGGCTGTAATAAAGCCCATGAGTGTCCAGAGGTCACAACGGTGGTTTATGAGGACATGTCCAGTGTCGATCAAGGGGCTGAGTCCTATACCTGTAATAATCCAGACAAAACCAGTCTGCTTGAGCAGACATGGTGTGAAGCAAAAGATCAGTTCGAACAGCGTGGTCAATCTAACAGTTCTGACGATTTTCTGGTTTATCTCAAAGGTTTCCGTGAGGGGTACTCATTGGCCAGCCAGGCAGCGGATAGTCGGTTAAGCCTTGATGATGATATCGATAGCCCATCTGAAACACCCTATGATATGGGCTATCGTGATGGCTATTTTGCCGTTATGGAGTCAATGGGTATTGTCCAGTACAACTGTGCTTCAGCAGACTTGATGAGTGAGTACAAAGATCGCTGGTGCGAAGCTGCCGATGCTTTTCGGAGCTCAGGCTCTGGCAGTGATAACAATCCTTTTGTCAGGGGACGGTTCATTAATGGTTATATGACCGGAGGGCGTGTTGCCTTAACGGTTCCTACCTCCATGGAAGCGTTTTTTGGTGGTGAGAACCCTGAGGGTAAACAGCCTGCCATTGTTCAGCCATCCGGTGATTTGAGGAGCACAGAGCTGGCTTTTTACCGGGGCTTTGATGTCGGCTACAAAGCGATGATCGATAGTATTCGGGAATCCATCAACCAGGTCATGCAGCAGATGCAAATACCCAACAATATGGATTTTCCTGAAGGGTTGATGCCTCCGCCTCCCGGGCAATAACTGCCTGGTTTTTCGGCTGTCATGGATTTCAGCCGGGTACCTGTTACCGGCAGGTACCCGGCTTATCAGGAAAAATGGCTGCCGGGATTTAGCCTCAAAAGCTATTTTGTTTCTGAAAACTACTAATTTGTTGATTTCAGTGACATTGTTGATGAATTTGGATAGTCCACTTATTAGAATATTTACCGTAATTTAGCCTTGTTCTATAACCTTTGTGATAGAAGATTGCTAAACTGAGAGATGCCTTCTTTTAACGATTAGTCTTAATAAGAAACACAAGGTTTGAGCAATGCATAAGGCTGTGTTCTCCGTAAAACTCAATTCTGAGCAGGTCCTTCAGTTCTATAAAGGGCAGAAGCAATCCGTAAGAGTTCGCACTGAATCTGGTCAGAGTATGAGTATTCCCTACGACATCATGCTGAAATTTGTCACCAGAGAGGGAATTTATGGTCGTTTTGAAATTACCTACAGTGATGATGGAAAGTTTCTGGATCTTATCCGTCTAAGTTGATTCTGAGAAACTCTGATAAGTGGCACCATGGCAGAACTCCCTGAGGATGGCTGCCACTTTATTCCAATGCTTCTGCTTCTTTAAGCAGTCTCTGGGCTCTTCTCAGCCCCGCTCCAGTCAATTCCGCTTTTTGGCCCTGAATCTCCAGCAGCTCGATACCCAGCTGACGTTGCAGCTTGCTGATCTCGTGCAAACCGCTCTTGTTCGCTACTTTGCTTGGCTTTATCGGCATCCAGGATGTTGAGTTTGTTTATGCGGAAGGGCTTAACATGGGAGATGATATCAAGGGGCTGTCAATCCATGATGCAGAGGAAGCAATGGATAATCTCGTTGCTTGATGGGTAGAGTCTGAAGCTGGATGCCGCAAATGTAACGATACGTTTGCGGCTCATTTTCAGGCAGCCCTTTTCAGGCAGCCCTTTTCAGGCAGCCCTTTTCAGGCAGCTACGATGATAAGATACTTTTCCATCAGCTCATCCTGAGTTTCTTCGCAGTCCGGATTCTTCGGAATACAGTCTACCGGGCACACCTGTTGGCACTGAGGTTCATCATAATGGCCAACACACTCCGTGCACAGTAGAGGGTCAATTTCGTAAATTTCTTCCCCGGGAGAAATAGCGCTATTCGGGCATTCCGGTTCGCAGACGTCGCAGTTAATGCAATCGTCAGTAATCATTAAAGCCATAGGTGACCTTTGGGATTGAAATCCGCCTGATAAGTAGCTACTTTTCAGCATGTAACAACGAATAATGACGGACAGTGTCTCAGTTTCCGTTGAACTTATCTGTCAGTGCTTTCTGCACACATGGCGATACAAACTTGGAAATATCCCCATCCAGGGAGGCTATTTCCCGAACCAGTGTAGAGGAAATATAGGAGTATTGCTCTGCAGGTGTTAAAAAAAGACTTTCCACTTTTGGCGCCAGTACCCGGTTCATATTGGCCATCTGAAATTCATATTCAAAGTCAGAAACGGCTCTTAACCCCCGGAGAATAACCTGGGCCTGCTGCTCTTCCACAAAGCTGGCAAGCAGAGAGCTGAAACCGGTTACCTGAACATTTGGCAAATAAGCTGTTGATTCTTTGGCCAGGTTGACCCTGGTTTCCAGATCGAACAGTGGCTTTTTCTTGGGGCTTTCAGCAACGGCAATAACAATGGTATCAAACAGCTTGGCCGCTCTTTCAACAAGGTCCATATGACCCTTGGTGATAGGGTCAAACGTACCAGGATAGATTACCTTGATCATTAAAAATGACTCTCCGGCCACAAATCCAACCAACAGATCAGAGATACAAAAAAATTCAGGAGTTCTGCTGTTTACCAGAAAACTGTCTTGTAATTTTCTGGACAGACTTCCCGTTGACGTCATTGACTGATCTGCGAATATGGCGACCTTTTTAGTAAAAGGGCATGTTAACGAAATAGTCAAAAGGGTTCAAATGATCAGCGTTTTATAGCGTTTAATGTAGAGGTTATGAGGAGCTCTTCGTTTATTCAGCTATGACGCTGGATTGCCCTGGAATCGCCAGGGTTAATGGCAAGAGACACCCAAAGCCTTTGGTTGAGTGGCCCCTGAAGTCAATCAGGAGCCTGAAAGTGGCAGGGTTTATTTACCTCCGGAAAGGAAACCCAGCATTTTTTTCTGCAGCCAGCCACCATAAGGGGGGTAGATCATTTTGGTGCTGTTCAGCTTGCCTTTGGTTAACACCGCCTTAGCCTTGGAGAATGTCAGGAAGCCCTCATAGCCATGGTAGTGCCCCATGCCTGATGGTCCAATGCCGCCAAACGGCATATCTTCAACAGCGACGTGTAACAAACACTCATTAATACAGGCACCGCCAGAGTGGGTCTGAGCCAATACGGCGTCCTGATTTTCTGTATCAGAACCGAAGTAATAGAGTGCCAGAGGCCTTGGTCGTTGCTGGACAAACTGAATGGCTTCATCAAGGCTATCGATTCCGATGACAGGAAGCAGCGGGCCAAAAATTTCTTCCTGCATAATGCCCATACTGTCAGTTGGATTCTCAATTAAGTGAATGGGAATCCGGCGGCTTCCGTCGTTAACTTCCTCATTGCCCGGAGTGTGGATGGTTGCGCCCTGCACTTTGGCGTCATCCAGTAATTTTAATAATCGCTGGTGGTGGCGGTCATTGATGATCGAGGTGTAATCATTATTTCCGTTTACCGTTGGGTACATTTTTCGAAAGGCGTTCAGGTAGTGCTCAATAAAGGCTGCCTTCTGGTCGTTTTTCACCAGAATATAGTCCGGTGCTACGCAGGTTTGACCGGCGTTCAGGGCTTTTGCGTAGCAGACTCTTTCCGCCGCTTCCTGAATCGGGAAGTCGTTATCCACAATAACCGGTGATTTACCACCCAGCTCCAGGGTTACCGGGGTCAGGTTTTTTGCAGCGGCTCCCATGACATGGCGACCGACCGTTGTCGAACCGGTGAAAATCATGTGGTCAAAGTGAAGGCCGGTAAACTCGGTTGCCACTTCCGCATCTCCACAAATGACGGTGACCAGGTCAGCAGGAAATGTTTGCTCAATAATTCGGGCCACCAGTTCAGAGGTTTTTGGTGTGAATTCCGACATCTTGATCATGGCCCGGTTGCCGGCGGCAAGAATTGTCAGCAATGGGCTTAGAGACAGGAACAGTGGGTAGTTGAAGGGCACCACAATCCCGACGACTCCCAATGGCTGGTACACTACTTTTGCCGAGGCAGGTAATAACTGAGGGCTCAGCTTTCGCTTGCTGGGTTTCATCCATTTTTTAAGCTGCTTGATCGTGTAGTGGATATTGCCCAGGTTCGGTATGATTTCAGTCAGTGATGACTCACTTCTGGATCGGCCGCCAAAATCTTCATCCAAAGCGGATAGTAATGCATCTTTATTGCTCAGCAATGCTTTCTTAAGGGCCTTCAGGCGGGCAACCCGTTCCTGATAGCTGGGGTTAGGGTCTTGTAGAAAGGCTTTCTTCTGGGCAGCAAGAAGATCTTCCAGAGGGGGTGGGATTTGCCGGGTCACTTTCCTGTGCCCGGACATAATGGGTTCTGCAGCGGTCATGGTTGTTTCCCTCTTGGGTGCTAATGGTTTGTTTTATTTCTTAAGACTGCGTTTCGAGAGGGCTGCCCACGTTTGTTGGTTGGGTGTATACATACCTAAATCTCTGACGCAGACTCTTCATGGTACTTAATAGCTGTACTATGGTGTTTATGTTATTTTTAGAGTAATTACTCTAAAACGTCAATTGCTTATTATTGCGAACAGTCTTTTTATTTCGCGATGGGGATACGGTAAAACTGTTTTATATGTCTGTGAAAACGCGCGACAAGATTCTCAATACTGCCATGGAACTGTTTAATGAGCAGGGTGAAAGAGCAGTGACGACTAACCATATTGCCAGCCACATGGGTATCTCTCCGGGAAACCTTTATTACTACTTTCGCAATAAAGACGAGATTATCCTCGCGCTGTTTGAAGGTTTTCAGCAAACGTTGACTGCCGACATTGTTCTGCCAGCAGGGAGGGGCATCACGCTTGAAGACAAGCAGCAGTATCTGGAAGCGTTGCTGGCCATTATGTGGCAATACCGTTTTATATTCCGGGATCTGCATGGGGCTGTAGCCCGGAGCGATGAGCTGCAAGTCATGTACAGAGAGTTTGCCATCCTCTGTATCACGATGATTGAGCAGGTATTCCGAGGGCTCATTACATCAGGTCTTATGGAAGCCGGCCATGAAGAAATTGAAGCGCTTGCCCTGAATACATTTATGGTTCTGAGCAATTGGCATGAATTGGTTCACGGTGTGTTGAATGGTAAAAATGGCGAGCCCTCACGGGGGATGCTCAACAGAATCATCTATCAGGTTCTGATTATGGATCGGGGGTTCATTACGTCCGAAGCCATGGATTCCTTCAAAGCGCTGGAACAGGCTTACTTTTCTCCCCTTGAGATCTGATATATACGACTATTTTTGTTTTGTAGCAGACAGAAATGTCGCTACAGAGAAGAGCGTATTGTCTGTTTCAGTTTCCTTCTGTTGATTCTTTGTTGATGACATTGTGGGCAAAAAGAAAGGCTCACATAGAGCCTTTCCTGTATTTTTTTGTTTCAACTGATCAGGCGGACTGCTTAACAGATACGGTCAGCCTTGTAGTATGACTCGCCGGTATCAATGCCTGCATCAAACTCAGTCTGGCCACTGCGGCTGGAGGTTCTCAGTGCTTCTTGGGAAGCGGCGGTTTCTTCAGGCAGCAAATGGTCTACCGCTGCTTTTTCTTCCAGCAGTTCCTGTTCGGTTTTCTTCATCATTGACTGACCGTAGTCGTTAATGTGAAGGTTATGAACAATCTGGTAGCTGCCAAATTCACAGACGACAGGGAAAGAGTAGTAGATGCCTTTGGCAACACCGTAGCTGCCATCGGAAATAATACCCATGGACACGATGCGGCCATCGCTGCCCAGGGCCCAATCGTGCATGTGGTCAAGAGCGGCCTGTGCGGCGGAGGCGGCACTGGAGAGGCCTCGCCACTCAATGATTTCGGCGCCACGCTTTTGGATACGAGGGGTGTATTCTTCCTTGTACCATTGCTCATCGATCATATTGATGGCGGCTTCATCACCCAGTACCTGGGCGTGGTGCAGATCAGGGTACATGGTTGGGGAGTGGTTGCCCCACACGCAGACGCCTTCGATATCGGCAGGATTAACACCCAGTTTGTTCCCCAGGATGCCCTGTGCACGGTTGTGGTCCAGTCGGGTCATGGCGCAGAACTGGGATGGTGCCAGGTCTGGCGCATTGCGGGACAATATCAGACAGTTGGTGTTTGCCGGGTTGCCCACCACCAGGGCTTTAACGTCACGGTTAGCCACTTCGTTCAGGGCCTTGCCCTGTTCGGCAAAGATAACGGCATTGGCTTCCAGCAGGTCTGCGCGCTCCATGCCCTTGGAACGGGGGCGGGCACCGACCAGCATGGCGTAATGGATGCCACGGAAACCATCAAACGGATTGTCGTGCAAACTGATACCGTGAACCAGTGGGAAGGCGCAGTCTTCCAGCTCCATGGCAACGCCACGAAGTTTGTCCATAGCCTGTGGGATCTCAACCAGTTGCAGAATCACCGGCTGATCAGGTCCCAGCATTTCACCGGCAGCGATTTTGAACAGCAGAGAGTAGCTGATGTTGCCAGCTGCACCTGTGACCGCAATTCGTACGGGTTGTTTCATGGGGAACTGCTCCTTAGAGTTTTCAGGTTCGTTCTGGGATTTGATAAAGATCAGCCGCGCACAGATTACTGATATCATTTCGGTAAGTCCATATGTGAGACGTTGGTTGTTATTGTTTTTTTATGCGAGACCAAAGGCTGAAGCTCACTTGCCCAGCGGTTTTGCTCTTTTCCAGCTGCCAGTGCTCCGGGGTTGGCAAAGGGTTCAGCTCTTTCTCTGCCTCAATGTAAATTAGGCTGTTCTCATTCAGGTAACCATTGCTTTCAAGCAGCTGGCAAGCAGGCTCCAGTAGGTTCATCCGAAAAGGTGGGTCCAGGAAAATCAGGTCAAAACCGGTTTCAGCTGGTTGGTTTAACCAGGTAAGGCTATCGCACTCAACCACTCTGGCGCGCTCGGCTCTTAACAGTGCAAGGTTGCTCTTCAACGTTGTTGCGGCAACCGGACTTTTTTCCAGCAGCACAGCTGAAGATGCGCCCCGGGAAAGCGCTTCCATGGACAGTGCACCGGTACCACTGAATACATCCAGAACCCTGGCTCCCGGTGTCATCATGGTCAGCCAGTTAAATACCGTCTCTCTTACCCGATCTGATGTGGGGCGCAAGCCAGGTACATTGGCTACGGGTAACTTACGGCTTCGCCATTCACCCGCAATAATCCGCAGCTGACCACCACCGGTATGGGAAGGGCCGGTGTTAGCTCGTGATTCAGGATGCTTGGGGTTTGACTTGCGGGACATTAACAGGCTCCAGCTGGGCAGGGGTTAAACAGGAGGTGTAAGAATACGCTTTTAACTGTGTTGGTCATGAAATAACTAGCTCTGCCTGGTTGAGCAGATATTGGAACTATTTACAAGCAGTGTTGTCAAAAAATAGGATTTTCATTAATTTTTTTGAATAAAAATAATGTTTAAAGAGGGAGGAATCTAATGGATCCTATGCCATCTTACTTTGCTATAAACCGGTATTTAAATGCTGTTGCGGACGGTAACTTTAACCCAAAAACTGATAATGAAGTTAAGCCAATGTCCCCCGATGCGAAGTTTGCCAAGTCATTTGGCTATATTGTCACTGCGCATCCTGAGGGGTGGCGAACGGGATTCACTGTTATCAAGCCTGGAGAGCAAGAACAATGGTCCGAAAAAACTAAGGAGCTTGAGGAAATTAAAGCTAAGGCTCAAGACCTATGCAGGGAAAATAATCTGACACTCCCCGCCCTATCGGGCGAGGGTTCTAAGATCGCTCTCAGAACCTTCC
>NZ_JAHHPM010000110.1 GCF_024606345.1 Endozoicomonas sp. YOMI1 | reverse complement strand
TCCAGGGCACTGCCTTCAACTGGCCTGAGCCTGACCACCTGCGAATCATTTCGCTCCCCAGGGTAGAAGACCTGGAAACGGTAATGACCAAACTTGAGCGATTCCTCAGCCGTTACAAGCAGTAATTTCCGGTTTAACTCAATTGCTGGCTGCTATTGGCAGGAAAAGTTCAATTTGTTATGGCACTGAAAAAAGCCCCTTATGGCAAAGCGCATCGCCGACGCCAACTGGGTGAATTTGTCAGACAACTTGATCCGTAATGAACATTGGGGCTTTGGGGCCGTTCGGGAAAACGCTGTCAGCAACGGAAACCATGCAAAAAGATCACTGGAAAATAATGGGACAACAGCAAGTCAGACATTGTTTACTGCACCTGACATTAATGCGGATGATTTTTAAAAAGCAGGTTTCCCTGCAAAGAGGTACTGACAAATTAAATTTCATTTTATCATCAGTGGCTGTTTTCATAGGGTGGTCAATTGATGCAAAATGCACCATTGTCGGTTATTTAATTAATATCATCGTTTTATTTTGGCTGGTAATACCAGCGCCACCTCCTGACAACACCCAAAGGAAGGCGGTAAATAACATTAACCGCCACTCGTTCAATGGCGATTGTTGGAGAGTCAATGACGGAATTGCAGTATTTTTGGGGCTGGACAGTTTACCTGGCAGGAGCCATCGGCTGCCTGCTGAGCCTGTGGTTTATTGTTGGTAATTGGCATCCCCGGCTCAAGCGGCCTCTGATGCTGGCTTTTGCTGTACTGTTTTTCCTGCCCGGTACTGTTCACCCCGACCAGAGCTTTCTTGGCCCGGCCTTCCTTATCAGTCTTTATGATGGCCTTAGCCTGGGAGTTGAAGCCATGTGGCGAGCGGGTCGGACTGTGGCAACTGCCGCCGGTGTTGCAGCGATTACAGGAATATTATTACCGGTCGGTAAGGCAAAAACAGCAGCCCGCAACAAAAGGCAGAAACCCCGGACAAGCCACGCCCAACGTCAACGTAAAGAACCCGCTCTGAGGCCTGCTTCTAACCAAAAATCTTAAACTTAATCGCAATTTGTCAGCTAATGTGTGAACTTCTTGGAATGAGTGCCAACACTCCGACGGATATTGTATTCAGCTTCCGCGGCCTGATGCAGCGCGGGGGTAACACTGGACCCCACAGTGATGGCTGGGGAATCGCGTTCTATGAAGGTAAAGGATTACGGGAATTTCGTGATCCCAACCCAAGCTGTGATTCTGAAATTGCCAACCTGGTGTGCCGCTACCCGATCAAAAGCACTATTGTGGTCAGTCATATCCGCCAGGCAAATGCAGGAAGAATTGCCCTGGAAAACACCCACCCATTTACCCGGGAACTCTGGGGCAAATATTGGACCTTTGCTCACAATGGCCAATTAAAAGGCATCAGGAAATTCCCCCTGGAACACTACTTTCCGGTGGGAACCACGGACAGTGAATACGCTTTTTGCTGGATCATGGACCAGGTGCGTGAGCGATTCCCAAAACCACCCAAAAGGGTGAGTACGCTGCAACGCTTTATCCGGAAGCTCTGTGACGAACTGCGTGAGCTGGGTGTATTTAATATGTTGCTGACCGACTCCCGCTCTCTCTATTGCTACTGCAGTACCCGGTTGCATTGGATAACTCGCAGAGCGCCTTTTAATCAGGCCAGTCTCAAAGATGATGACATCACGGTGGATTTTGCCAGGGAAACCACTGAAAACGACATCGTAACTGTAGTGGCCACTGATCCGTTAACCATTGATGAGACCTGGCATCCTATTCTGCCCGGCGAGATGGTGGTTTTTGGTGATGGCGAACTTACTGCCTGAGTAAAAAAACAGATTAACTGAAAACCAGACATCAACAAGCAATTACAATTTAGCAGGTCTCTCTCCAGTTCAGCGACTTATAGGTTAGCCCAGGGGGTTATTATGAGTACACCAATCAGCAGGTCTGCGTCAGCAAATACTATAAACACTGGCCACCTTGATGACAGTCTATTTCAGGCAAAAAAAGCACGAAGTTCAAAAGGCCCATCATCTTCTGTCCAGCAGGATAATCGAGACGCATACATTATCAATATGCACACCTTCAGGATGGAAAACGACTCATTAGGACGTGAAGGTGCAGAACCAACTTGTCTCAAGCACCATAACTGGTAGGAACGCAACAAAAAGTGGAATAGCACATTTATCCTCAGCACTCTGGCCACAGCAACAACCGTAGCGGCGTCGCTGATTTCAGACATAACCCTCGATGGCGATCAGGCACTTTTCCAGCGATCTATTTGACCAAAAATACGCCAAGTATGTCACCTGACTTCAGTATTGGCTGACACTCCCCGCCCTATCGGGCGAGGGTTCTAAGATCGCTCTCAGAACCTTCC
>NZ_JAHHPM010000109.1 GCF_024606345.1 Endozoicomonas sp. YOMI1 | reverse complement strand
CCCTCACAAAATCCCTTAGAGCGACAAAGTCCTCGGCTTTGGCATCCTGCGTCGCACTATCTCCCACATCCATGTGGTCGTGCGCGAGATTCGGGGCAGTTTATGAAAGATCCGGGCTAGAAAATTGTCATGAACTTTTCGAAGAAACCCTTGACTAAAATTGCAACGACGCCTGAAACAGGCTCTCCTAAACAAAAACAATCACCAACTCTAAGGGCAATAAAATTATGGAAACTCAACGTCTAGCCGCCCCCACTCAAAACTGCTATGCACAACTGGAAAAAGGACTTACGCACGGGGTATACCAACTAGAGCAGCAACCTGAGCCATACATTAAATTTGATGACAGAGTTGTATGTATTCAGAACGATAGAATCGCCCATCTGGAAACAACCTTAAACAACATAAACCTTGCTCACAAGTCATACCGCAAGCTGCCTGGTGAACTTCAGGAACTGGCTCAAAGGAAAGTAAATGTCTGCCAGGATACTCAACCAGAAGTTAGTAATACAACTGAGAGACACTCACGGGTTACCACCTTAAACCCAGAGCCAGAGCAATTAAGACAGGATTTGGCAGCCTCTGCACACCAACGATTCGATAACCGTTTGCCTGACAAAAGCAAACGGTCAGAACCGTCACGCCCCACTTCAACACAAAACTCACTGACAGACGCCCAACTAAGAGAACTACAAGAGCTTTTCAAAAACGGCATAGCCTTTTTCAACGATGATTTACGAGCAATAACATCATTAAATCAGAGAACAACCTTCTGTCCAACAAAACATGGCTGCTTCGAAGCCAGCCCCGCACCAATGGAACTACCAGACTATGAAAAAGTGAAGAGTCAATACGAACATTGGAAAACCTCTTCCTCTACTGTCAGCACAATAAAAACACCTTTTGCGACCGGATTGCAGCATTCAGCCAGGGCACTGCACCCAAGAGCAAAAACCACCAAACAACCAGAAAGCAACCAGCCGGAAAAAGAGCTCTCACCATCAGCCCTAACCTTCATTTATGACATAGAAAACAACACAGTCAGCAGTAAGGAACAACAGATACCAGCTGTAATCCCCCATTACTTTTCTGGATACAAAACAACTTTTGACAACTTTATAACGAAACACAAAGTCCTCTGTGATCATATGAGGGAGCAAGAAGTTTTTGGTAAATTAGAATTCCCTGAACTCAAAAAAGACACTTTTAAAGACCCAACTTCTTTCGAATTTGAAAATCAGCTTTACCAAATGTTTATGGTAGAAGAAACCAAAGAAACTCTATCAAAATTAATAACAAGATATGAATCAAGCTGCCTGCCAACAAAAAAACAAGTAGCTTTAGAAATTGCCAAACTCTGCATTCAGAAAAAAATCAAAACTCATGGCCATCAATATTCTTGCAAAGATTCCTGTCACCAGGCACGTGAACCCCAAGAAACTGAGAGCGCCAGTGCGTCCACTGCGGTCACACAGGCCAAACCAACGACACAGCAACGGTATATGCAAGCAATCAGAATCCTTAAAGCACACAGGAAAGACGCATTAGACGTGAGTCAATTTCTGAAAAAGAATTATGACGACCGTGACTTTTCGTCAAAACTGGAAATAAAGCAAGTAGAGATTAACAGGCACTTCTGTCGAAAGGGAGGACCGGCACAGATAAAAGACGAAATTCTTGCTGGATTTAAACACCTTGTAGAAAGTGAAACAATAATCAACACTACTACCGGAGACTTGAAAATTCCCGCAGCAGTAGCTGCTGACCCTGAAGATATGGAATGTTTCCAAACGTTTGCTGGTATTATATTCGATCAATACAAAAAGCTCGATACTTCCAAAACCTGTCGTGATAGAGCGGACTATAAAGATATGGATTTTCTTATAGGCCTATGTGAGATATCACTACAAACTATGGAACTACTAGAGAAATGTGCTAAAAAGCAATCAGCAAAACAAAGTGAAAAGCACACTTTGCAATCCTGAAATCATAACCATAAGAGGGCACCCCCTTCTTTTTGATACTCCCACGGTTCCCCGTGGGAATGCATACCCTGAAAAGAGTACAGCTATTCAACCAACGTTTCTCGCCTGTCTTCCTTTACCGGTGCAAAGTCCTGGTCACTTTAAGCCCATGATTCTTAACCGTGGCTCTCCCAACAACAGAATCTTTAAAGACACTTTCTCCAGACGCTGACACCTCACAATTGACCAGTCAAATTTCCCCTGCAGGGTTAGTATCACTAACAAAAGGGTTAACCAGGGATTTTATAAAGGAAATATCGGTCAAAAATAAGAAACCGTCCCCACAATGAAATCAACCAAAATAACCATCAATTACTCAAGGATTGCAACAATGGATGCTCATTTCAAAGAAGCCCTGATTCAAAGCTTTTCCCCAAAACTCCAAGAACACCTTTTAAACGGTACCTATGGACTGAACCCTGGCAACTGCACATACCTGATCAATTACAACGGCAGGGTTATATGCATTGTTGACGGAAAGATTGGCGAGCATATAAACACCCCGGAAAATGTAAAGCTTGCACAGGAATTTTACCGGGCACTCCAGCCACAGCTGAAAAGCCTTGCGCAACTCACGGTTGCGCCACACAACGCCAGTGAATCCCTGTTCAGACCAGCCACCCATGCAACACCAAAAGCAAAATACCCGGCTCCAGGCCCACAAATGGCATCACCCCAGGTGTCATCAAGATCTGAAACCCTGCTGAGCGATGAACACTACATAAACCTTAAAAATCTTCTGGAAGACCCAACTGATAGGGCATATTTTAACGATAATGCCAGAGCCGTCACATCGCTGGATGGGCAAATTCACTACGTGCCCGAGAATAATGGCGAGTTCAAAATATATTTAACCCATACCGAACTACCCAATTATGAGGCCATAAAAGAGCATTACTCTGAATGGACAAAAGCCACATCTGCCAGTGCCCATTGCCACAGACCTGTGTTGCGGAGCAGAGATGGAACCAAGGGGCATACTCAAGCAGCACCAGACTTGTTTAAAGCATTTGAGCAGCCCACGCCTTATGGCAAACCTCTTTCAACAAAACGCAAAAGCTCACCCATCAAACAAAAGGCTCCTGAACTGCGTGAATATCAAAGCCAAACCACCCGACAAGAAAAAACACTTACACAACAGGCAATGACTGCAGCACAACGCTCTTCAGGGAAGGTGCAATCACAAATCCAACAATTCCTGGACAATATCGATGATGAAATTGACCGGATGAACATTCCTGGTACGGATGATTTTATGGGGTATGGGGAAAAATCACGTATTCGCAATGCACTCAAAAATAAATTTGCTCTCTATCGCGAGCAATTCGAAAGCAATCAACGGGGCAATACCACTCAGACACTGCAGGGTGATTTAGCCCTATTAAAAGAAATGCAAAGAAGCATGTACCATGCAGCCAGATCGCCCGATGCAATACCAGTAGACCTTCCTCTAAAAGGCATACTCAACAATTACTATGATTGTCTGCCAATCTCACAAAATCAGTGTGAAATTCACAACCAGAATTACCTGTTTTTCGTCACTGCCTACCAGCTCATTGGCGAAGATGCTCTTTGTCTGGACAGTATGGATGAAACAACCTCTACACCGGATAAAGAGACTGAAGAAAAACTCAAAAATCTTCGCGATAAACTACAGTATCTTATAACCCAAATAGAACACATACCCTCCGACAATGAAAAAAAACGTCTCATTATTGAAGACTTCAAAAAAAAGGATCCAGTAGCCTTTAAAAGTGAGATAGAGCGGAGAGAGCAGTCTGTCTTTGAAAATGAACTACGGCTGCCCGGATATAAAGAGGAATTAGCCGCTTTAAAAGATGAACTGCATCAAGAGGAAACAAAAATAAAAACTGCGGAAGATAAAGTAAAGAGAGAACAACGTGAAAAAGCCATCGAAAAAGCCATCGAAAAAGCCAATAAATGGAGCAGCTTTTATAAGCACCAACTATCAACAAGACAAAATGACGATTACAACAAAAAACTTCCAGAGCCATTTAAGGATTGTAGACACCGTGGAAACGATTTCCCTATATCGCTATTTGGTATTCCAATGGAGTTGCACGTAAAGTATGGCTGGATGCCCAAATCATCAATGGCAAAGGCATTGCAACAGAATTGGACGGCCATGTATGCCGACATGAATGGTGATCATTTCTACACTCTTGTAAAACGAGCCGATGGATCCATAGCCGAAATCAATGACAGTAATGTTACTGAAAAAAGGTTCCCGAATGTGCAAGCGATGATTGCATATTTCACCAAAGAAAGTTGCAAATATGGATTACGCAGCTCAAAAAGAATTTAGGGCCAAAAACAAATATGTTTTCCGATCGAGACCTCAGGTTCCTCCCTGAGGTCTCGATCGGATACGTATTGATCCGGCTTATCCTGTTCATCGAAGCTTGCCGAGGCACGCCGATAAGAGTACAGCTATTCAATAAACGTTTCTCGCCTGTCTTCCTTTACTGCGGCAAAGTCTTCTTTTTTCAGCTCAGGCAATGGCCGCACCTTACACTCAAGACCATTGTCTTTTAGCACCTGGCACAGAGTATCAAAACGGGAATCCACTTCATGGAGATGGTCCAGCATAGCCGAAATGGCATGGGCGGTGGGATCAGGCATTTCAGAAGTGACGGCATAGGCATCGAAACCGATTTTTTCTGCCATCTTTTCCGCATTGGCATGACGGCGTTCGCCGTTGCTATCGGCAACCTCTGGCTTCTTCACAATCCTGCCGGGAATACCAACAACGGTTGCCCCGGGCGGCACTTCACGGACAACCACCGCATTTGACCCAATCCTCGCCCCCTCTCCTACCATAAATGGCCCAAGCACTTTTGCACCAGCTCCCACAACAACACCATTAGCCAGCGTCGGGTGACGTTTACCCTGGTTAGCCGGATGTTCCTTACCCTTATTGGGAGAAGTACCACCCAGGGTCACACCATGATAAAGAGTGACATCATCGTGGATTACCGCCGTTTCACCAATAACAACCCCCATACCATGATCGATAAAAAAGCGTCGACCAATGGTAGCTCCCGGATGTATCTCAATACCGGTTAACCAGCGATTAAATGTTGATAGCATGCGCCCCAACCAGAGAAACCCTGACTTCCAGAGTTTGTGCGATACCCTGTGCAGCAATAGCGCGTGCAGCCCGGGATAATTAGTAACCACTTCAAACGTGTTGCGTGCAGCCGGATCACGGTCCATTACCGTTTTGATATCTTCTTTTATTCGCTCAAACATGGTCTGTGCCTGTCTGTTATTATCCCTGCCTGATTGCCGGAAGCTCAGCTCCCGCAATCTTAAAAAGCTTCTGACCAATAATCAGCAAATCAAAAATGCCCAGAAGCCTTCAACACTGCTCTACTCATTCTTTTTCTTTCGAGGCAAGACATCGCTGAGTTTCTGACAGAATCCCCCGAAGAATACTCAGTTCAACACGATCCGGACGAACCCGCCCATAAAGACGACGCAATTTGGCCATAATCTTCTCGTGACTGCTGTGATCAAGAAAACCAATCGCCAGCAACACCTGATACAGATGGTCATAATAACGCTCCATATCATCCATATTTGCCAACTCATGGCTGCGGGGTTCGGGCATCTCAAGTGCCTCAGCACTGATCAACTGCATCATCCGCAACTCGTAACAGAGCACCTGTACCGCAGCCCCGAGGTTGAGAGAGCTGAACGCTTCATTGGTGGGGATATGAACCTGCAGATGGCAGCGTCGCAACTGTTCATTGGTCAGGCCCTTATCTTCCCGGCCAAAAATCAGGGCAACCTTATGGGTCATTGCTTCGTCAATAATACTCCGGGCGCATGTTCGAGGATCCACCAGCGGGAGAGAAACACCTCTTACCCGGGCGCTGGTACCCACCACAAACTGACAATCCGCAAGTGCCTCATCCAACGTTTCACAAACCCTGGCATTGCCCAGGATATCGTCAGCCCCAGAGGCCAGGGCTGTTGCGGTACCCGATGGAAACTCATCCGGCGCGACCAGACATAACTGGCTTAACCTCATGGTTTTCATGGCACGGGCAGCAGCCCCGATGTTACCGGGATGGGAAGGGTTGACCAGTACTATGGAAATGTTCTCGGAAAAATTGTCGGGCACCGCAGGAATCTCTGGCTTTATATAGTATCAGCCGGTCAGTGTACTGAAATTACGACCAATGCCAAGCCTATGTTAAAACTACTGACCGGCAGAAGCACATGATCCATTTGCAAGTTGCATAGCATCCTGTCAGAATCCGCCCCCAGTTTCTTGCAAAAATGTTGTCATTTCTTCCTGGATAGACATTTTTACAAGCTGGATGGCGGAGCAGCTTGTTGAGCCATTTCTTATACTCAGCACTGTCAGGATATAAACGGATCGTTGGATCCGCTACAATCCCATCCCCCATACGATCTTTCACATTTCAGATGTAAAGCCCATGCAACCGATGGTTAATATGGCGCTGCGTGCAGCGCGGCAGGCTGGCGAAATCATAGCCCGCGCCTACCAAGATCTCGATCATGTTAATGTCGAATTCAAAAGCCGTAACGACTTTGTAACCGAGGTGGACAAGGCTGCTGAGAAGGCCATTATCGCCTCTCTGAGCAAAACCTACCCTGACCATGGCTTCTACGGTGAAGAAAGCGGACACCGTGAAGGTAAGGGTGAAGGCAAAGATTACCTCTGGATCATCGACCCTCTTGACGGTACCACCAACTTTATTAACGGCATCCCTCATTTTGCGGTTTCCATTGCGGTTCAATATCGCGGGCGCCTTGAGCACGCCGTTATTCTCGACCCTCTCAAAGAAGAAGAGTATTGTGCCAGCCGTGGCCACGGTGCCATCCTGAACAGCAAACGCATTCGCGTAGGCAATCGGAGAAATCTGGAAGGTGCCCTGATCGGTACCGGCATCCCATTCATGAATCCGGGCATCAACCATCTGGACAGCTACCTGAACATGATGAGAGCCCTGCTGGGGGATACCGCAGGCATCCGACGCGCTGGCTCTGCAGCCCTTGACCTGGCTTATGTTGCTGCCGGTCGTCTGGATGCGTTCTGGGAAATCGGTCTGCAGGACTATGATATGGCAGCAGGCGTGCTGATGATTCAGGAAGCCGGTGGACTGGTTGGCGACTTCAAAGGTGGCCACACCTACATGAAGAACAACCAGATCGTTGCTGGTAACAGCGGCTGTTTCAAAGAAGTGCTGAAGCGCATCAGACCCTTCGTTACCGAAGGCATGTTTCGCTACTGAACTCTATGTAGAGTGAGGCTATTTTGCCTCACTTTTCCTTTACTGCCTCTCCTGAGGCATCGTTTTGAACACTAAATTATCGGGAAACAGACGGGGAAGAAAATCAGCCCCTCCCTCTTCATGCTCTGTCGCTGTAACGAGCGTGAGCAACTTACCTCCCTCCAGCCCCTGCAAAGACTGCTTGGTATGAGCATCAAGTACAGACACCATGGTACGGTCATAGAAAGTACTATTGTAATTAATCATGGTATCAAAATCGTCAATAATCACGGCAAAATGACAGTCCGGATTGGTCTGATGATTACGTCTCTCAGCAAATACATCATTCAACGGCTTGGTGCGATCCCTGGATTTAACCACATCTGTGGCCGACACATAGCTGCAAAAAGCACCAAACTCATGGTTTGCCAGGGCAGCCAGTGTTGATTTACCACTGCCCTGAGGACCTTTAATAAGAATACGCAAGGTAGAGCGGGAATCATCCCGCTTAAAATCAGCCAGTGTCGTCTTAAGCTGATTGACCATTTCTGGTAAATAGCCCTCATATTCGAAGGTTTTCCCCGCGAGGGACATGAAATTACTTTTCCCAAACTGCGGCTGAACCTGGTTAAAAGCCCATTTGAAATCAGCCATGCTGACATCCAATGTCTCTAATTGACTGAGCGCCTGAGGACAAAAAAAAGTGTCACTCTCTGCCAGGCCCTGCCCCCTGCGAAGAGCCGATTGCCTGGCCTTCTCCACCAGGGCACCCAGTTCAGCACCACTGAAGCCGGCGGTATTTTTCGCCAGCTCTGCAAGAGAGACATCCGGATTCAACATCCCGCCATCCGTCAGGTCCCTGGTCTGAATCTTTAAAATTTGAAGACGCTGATCGTCTTCTGGCAAATTGAACTTCATCTGCATATCCATACGCCCGGGACGCATCACGGCCGGATCAATCAGGTCTGGCCGATTGGTTGTGCCGAAAACAATCAGGTTGTTTTTTTTATCAATTCCGTCCATGCAGGTCAGAAACTGATTGACGACTTTATCCCCGGTACCATTATCGCCTGCCCTCCCCCTGGCCGGTAGCATCGAATCAATTTCATCAATTAACACCAGACGAAGACTCTGTTTATTTTCCAGGCCGTCATCCGAAAAAATCCCTCTGACACGTTGCTCAGACTCACCGACATATTTGTTAAAGACCTCCGGCCCTGAAATAATTTGGGTCGATACAATAAAGCCATTTTCCCTGAGCAAGGACTCAATAACCCGGATAAACAGCGTCTTGCCCGTGCCCGGAGGCCCCGAAAGAATACCACCTCTGGTCAATTGGCATTTCATGGTATTTTGCAGCTTACCCGGCACTAACCGTGGACTGATAAACGCATCTACAAACTGTCGAATGGCTCCATTCGCACCACCAATACCGTAAGCTTCTCCATTGTAGTCAAACTTTTCGGCAAGCTTCTTGATATCAATGGCTGCAGGAACATCAGTAATGTTAAGTTTTTTCTTTGCAGCATCACTGACAGTAATCCTCGTAACCCGTGCATCCCTGGCCAGCAGGCCAACAGTTGACTCCGTGGCATCTCCAGAGGATCGGAGATTTACCTTGGCGACAAAAAGATGATCACCATCACTGAATAAGTAGGAATGGGAGTCCTGTAGCGGACAATGGGACTGGTGACACATTTGCAGAAATGCCCCTGAAATAGCTTGCCATCTCTTAGTCACCACCCCTTGCTCACCAGAAGTTCGGGGCTCTCTTTTTGCCGCCTGGATAAACTGAATATTCAGTACTACTGAATCCCAGCAGTCATCGATTACTGCCGTCGCCGTCGTTAAGTTGATTGCCACCTCGGAGGTAGACAGCCTGCAATTTTTTCTCATTAACTGTGTTAAATAGGCCGTTTGAGGTTCAACGTCATCCCGTTTCAATACCTTTACCGTTTGAGTGGAGCCTTCGCTGCCATTCAAACAAACATAGGCAGAATTAATTGGCGTTCCGGTTGCAACAACCACACTGTTGGGCTCTGGCCCGGAAAGCCAGACATTTCTGTACCTGCCGTTGTTGAATCTGCTGCCACCGATTGTTGATGTCTCTGCCTCAATGCCGCCATTCAGTTTAGTCTCAAAACTATCCGTTATGATCGGCATGATACTGCTACCACGCCTGAGACGGTCACCACCTTGACCAGGACAATATTCAGAAGAATGTGCCTGCGGTTGTCCAAGTAGTGCTTCCCGAGCTTGCATATATTGCGCATATTGCGAAGCAGAATCCCGTGAAGATCTCACAGACCGGCTGTCAAAAGTACGCTCCACACTTCCCTGCTCGCCCGGATTGGTTTCGGGATCATCAGTGGTTACCTTACCGCAAAATGGATAAACATTATTCCCCGTTAACATAGCAACCTCTTTAATTGGTATTTATGGCTTCCTGCCTTAAAAGAGATTTACTATAGACCAAAAAAAACCGGCAAAAGCGCCGGTTGTTAACCCCTGAAACAAGATCTGTTATGGCGTCTGATCAAGGTCTTCGTTTTCCTTCACCGGAACAATCAGGTCTTCCCGGCTGATTCTCATGTAGATCAGCATATTGGAAGCGATATAGATGGAAGAATAAGTACCCACACCCACCCCCACAATCAATGCCAGGGCAAAGTTGTGGATCATTTCGCCACCGAACAGGAACAAGGCCAGCAACACCATCAAGGTAGTACCGGAAGTGGCCAATGTACGACCCAGGATCTGGGTCAATGACACATTGATCACCTCCTCGGCATCCCCCTTTCTCAGCTTGCGGAAATTCTCACGGATACGGTCATAAACAATGATGGTGTCATTCAGGGAGTAACCGATCACCGCAAGCAGCGCTGCCATCACCGTCAGGTCAAACTGCAGCCCCAACAGTGCAAACAGGCCCAATGTGAAAATCACATCGTGAGCCAGCGACAGAATCGCACCAACCGAGAACTTGAACTGGAAGCGGAAAGCGATGTAGAGCGTGATCAGCAACATGGCGAACAGCATACCAAGACCGCCCTGTTCCCTCAGCCTCTCACCCACCTGAGGCCCGACAAACTCAACGCGCACAGCCTCAACATTGCCGTCATAGTTCTGCCCCAGAAGACCGGCAACCGCCGCCCCCATTTTCGGATCATCGCCGGGAATACGGACCAGAATATCCTCTGCCGAGCCAAACTCCTGAACGACAACGTTCTCATAACCGGCGGTTGCCAGCTGATCACGGAGATCAGCAGTTTTCACCGGCTGATCATACACCAGCTCAATCAGCGTACCACCGGTAAAATCAAGCCCCCAGTTAATCCCCTTAACCGCAAGCGCAGCAACAGAACCCAGCATTAACAACAGCGACAGCACCGAAGCGAAGGAGCGCAGCCGCATGAAATTGATGACTTTCAAATCATTCATCACTGCCACCTCAAATATACAGTTTCTTCAGGTTACGACCGCCATGGGTCAGGTTGACCAGAGCACGTGTCAGAACAATGGCTGTGAACATAGACGTCAGAATACCGATACACAGGGTGACCGCAAAGCCTTTGATTGGCCCGGTTCCCACGGCAAACAGGATGATACCCACCAGCAGGGTGGTGATATTACCGTCGAAGATAGACACAAACGCCCGGTCAAAACCGTTATGGATCGCCCGCTGAACCGGCTGACCACCGCGAATCTCTTCCCGAATACGGGAAAAAATCAGCACATTGGCATCCACCGCCATACCCAGCGTCAACACAATACCGGCGATACCCGGCATCGTCAGTGTGGCACCAAACAGACTCATCACCGCCATCAGCAGCACCAGATTCATGGCCAGGGCAAGATTCGCCAGCACGCCAAACACCCGGTAAACCACAATCATAAAGATCAGCAGCAGAAACAGACCGATAACGGTAGAATGAATACCCATCTGGATATTCTCCGCACCAAGGCTTGGACCAACCGTTCTTTCTTCAGCGAAATACATTGGAGCAGCCAGGGAGCCCGCTCTCAACAGCAGCGCCAGTTCAGAAGCCTCTGCCGTTGAGTTCAGACCGGTAATACGGAACTGATTACCCAACGCACTCTGAATGGTTGCCAGGCTGATAATACTTTCTTCCTGCTGGAAACTCTGAATCGTTTCCTTAACCTGCTTGCCATCGACTGTTTTGGTGACCACCCTGGTCACAGGCTTCTGCTCAATAAAGATAACCGCCATGGCACGGCCCACGTTATTCCGCGTGGCCCGGTTCATTACGGTACCGCCATGACTGTCCAGATTGATATTAACCTGTGGCTGGCCGGTCTGGGCATCAAAGTTGGACTGGGCGCTGGACACCTGGTCACCGGTAATAATGATATCCCGCTCAAGATGCACCGGAGGACGACGGGCATCCCGGAAACTGAATGACTCTGTACTGACTCTGGAAGCATTGGGCAGCGCCTCAAGACGGAACTGCAGGTTGGCTGTCTTACCCAGAATACGCTTGGCTTCTGCCGTATCCTGAACGCCAGGCAACTCAACAACGATGCCGTTACGCCCCTGACGCTGAACCAATGGCTCGGACACACCCAGTTCATTCACACGATTTCGAACCGTTGTCAGGTTCTGACGCACCGCATAATCTTCAATCTGTTTAATGGCCGTTTCAGAGTAACGATAGGCAAGGACAGGGCGACCATTAACGTCAGAATTCTCTACCGTCAGATCCGGAAAATCTTTACTGATCAGGCGAGCAGCCTGGTCACGGGATGACTCATTATTAAATGCCATTTGTCGTGCACCATCGGCACGCTCTGGCATGGTACGATAGCGGAGCTTTTCTTTACGGAGGGAAGTTCGAATTTCTGAGGTAGCAATATCCATTTTCAGCTGCAGGGCTTTAGCCGTGTCGACTTCCAGCAGGAAGTGAACACCACCGGAAAGGTCAAGCCCGAGTTTCATTGGGTAGGCCCCAATAGCAGTTAACCATTCTGGCGTTGTCTGGGCCAGATTGATGGCCACAATATAGTCATCCCCGAGCGCTTCTTTGATCAGCGATTTCGACAACTGCTGCTGATCAGCACGGTTCAGACGAATCAGCAATGCCTTGTCGTCAAGTTCAACAGACGTGATATCAACATTGGCCGCTGCCAGAGCCTTTTCAGCACGCTGCTGAACGCGCTCATCCATCACTCTGGACGAACTGGCGCCAGTCACCTGTACCGCCGGGTCTGCGGGGTAAAGATTGGGAAGGGCATAAGTAAACCCAAGACCTACGATGACCAGAATCAGCAGGTACTTCCACAATGGATAGCGATTGAGCATGGCTCACCGGTTCCTGATTTAATAGTGAAGCGCCATAGCGGCATTGTTATACGGCCTTTGCCGGGAAAGTCTTTTCCGGGCTATGGGCCTATGGCACAGTCCATTTAGTGAAAGAAAACAGCCGGAAAAGGCTGCTTTTCTCAAAACTTACTTGATAGCCTTAATGGTACCTTTTGGCAGGGTAGCGGCTACAGAACCTTTCTGGAAGTTGAGTTCCATATTGTCGGCAACCTGCAGGGTCACAAACTCATCCGTTACATTGCAGACTTTACCAAGAATACCGCCAGTGGTGACCACCTCATCACCCTTGGCCAGACCGGCAATCAGGTTTTTGTGCTCCTTGGCACGCTTGCTCTGGGGGCGCCAGATCAGCAGCCAGAAGACCAGCACAAAACCACCCAGCATCACCAGCTGACCGATCATACCCGGTCCAGCTGCTGCTGCAGCCGCACCACCTTCTGCAGCAGCGTGTGCCTGACTGATGAAAGGAATCATTCCAATACTCCTAATCGCATTATTACAATTGACGCAGCAATTTACCTGAAAAACAACCAGTCCGGAACCCACCCTTTCGCCGAAAGCAAGCAAAAGCAGTGCCCGAACCTAAAGCATCAATCTATGGAAACTGACCTATCCGGATTTACATGAACAGACTGTTAATTGGGACTATCCAGAAAATATCAACCCTGACAGGCGCCTGAAAAAGGATTAGCCCCGAACATCCTGCCCACGCTTGCGATAAAACTCTGCAACAAACGCTTCCAGCTTACCTTCTTCGATAGCGCCTCTCAGGCCTGCCATCACCCGCTGGTAATAGCGCAGATTATGAATGGTGTTAAGCATGGAACCGAGAATCTCACCACACTTATCCAGATGATGAAGGTATGAACGGCTGAAATTCTGGCAAGTATAGCAATCACAGTGCTCTTCCAGCGGGCGCTCATCCATCTTGTGAACCGAGTTGCGGATCTTGATCACACCTTCATCGACAAACAGGTGACCATTGCGGGCATTACGGGTTGGCATCACACAGTCGAACATATCGACGCCACGACGCACCGCCTCAACAATATCCTCCGGCTTGCCAACCCCCATCAGGTAACGGGGGTGGGTTTCGGGAATTTTATGGGTGGTATGGGAGAGAATACGCATCATATCCTCTTTACTTTCACCCACGGAAAGACCACCAATGGCATAACCATCAAAGCCAATCTCTGCCAGGCCTGCAAGGGACACATCACGCAGCTGTTCAAACATTCCCCCCTGGATAATGCCAAACAAGGCAGACGGACTGTCACCATGGGCCGCTTTGGAGCGAGCCGCCCAACGCAAAGAAAGCTCCATAGAGGCACACGCCTGTTCTTCATCAGCGTCACCCGGCGTGCACTCGTCAAAGATCATCACGATGTCCGAACCCAGCTCACGCTGAACCTGCATGGAAATCTCAGGATTCAGGAACACCCTGGAACCATCCACCGGAGACTGGAAAGAAACCCCCTCTTCGGTAATTTTGCGCAACTTGCCCAGGCTGAACACCTGAAAGCCACCGGAGTCCGTCAGAATCGGCCCCTGCCACTGGTTAAAGCCGTGCAGATCCCCGTGCTTCTGAATAATTTCGGTACCTGGACGAAGCATCAGATGAAAGGTATTACCCAGGATAATTTCTGCTCCAATCTCCTTAATATCCCTCGGCAACATGCTTTTTACCGTACCGTAGGTCCCCACCGGCATAAAGCATGGCGTTTCAACCGTGCCACGGGGAAAGGTCAGCCGACCACGACGGGCTTTGCCATCGGTAGCCAGCTGCTCAAACTTCATAAAACATTCTCTTGTCATGAATTTTGTATAGCTCTTTGTAAACCACAAACTGTGAACCACAAAGACACCAAGGCACAAAGAAAGCGCTTTTCTAGTTACCTATGCGAACACACCAAAGAAAACCTTTGTGCCTTTGTGGTTCCCTTCTTTTAAATCTTTTGCTGCACGATTCTCAGTCAGCCTTACGGGTCAGCAACATGGCATCACCATAACTGAAGAAACGGTACTTTTGTTCAACTGCTATTTTATAGGCATCCAGCACATTTTCCCGCCCGGCAAAAGCACTGACCAGCATTAACAAGGTGGATTGCGGCAGATGAAAATTGGTCACCATCAAATCCACACTGCGAAACTCATAACCCGGATAAATAAAGATGCTGGAATCCCCCTGTAACGGTGCAATCTCACCGGAAGCAGAAGCCGACTCAAGGCTGCGCACCGAAGTGGTACCAACCGCAACAACACGGTTACCCCTGGCGCGGGTTTGCCGCACCGCCTGACAGACGGCTTCAGAAACTTCGATATACTCTGCATGCATCACATGGTCTTCAATCTTTTCAACCCGAACCGGCTGATACGTTCCTGAGCCCACATGAAGTGTCACAAATACTTTTTGAACGCCTTTTGCTTCAAGGCGCGCCAGCAATGCTTCATCAAAATGAAGTCCAGCCGTTGGTGCCGCAACCGCGCCATCCCTTGCCGCAAACACCGTTTGATAGCGCAGACGATCACTGTTGCCATCTTCACGATCAATATAAGGTGGCAGTGGCATATGGCCGTATTCAAGCAACAGCGGTAAAACCGATGTTTCAAACCGGAGAATAAACAGAAAATCCCGCCGTCCTTCAACGACAACAGGCACCGCACCATCTGCCAGCAATAACACAGAGCCCGGTTTTGGCGACTTGCTGGCCCTTACCTGAGCCAGTGCCAGATTATCCTCCACCACCCGCTCAATCAGCACCTCAATTTTGCCACCCGTCTCTTTCTGACCATACAAACGGGCCGGAATCACCCGGGTATTATTCAGAACCAACAGGTCACCGGGCTCAAGCAGACTTTCTATATCAGAAAACTGTTGATGCAGAACCTCACCACTGTTGCCATCAAGGCACAGAAGACGGCTCCCGGTACGATCCTCTGCAGGAAACCGGGCAATCTGCTCATCGGGCAGATCAAAATCAAAATCACTGACTTGCATGGACAATCCGGTGGTTAATGTCTTTATTTCCAAAAGCAGCCCACGCCTCTCATGGTAAAAGAGCGTAGAAAGACCAGTCGTAATAAAAAGCTCCGAAGGATACTGCAAAACGAAGAAGGTGTCAGGAGGGCTAACCCATGCCACGTTACGGACTTAACTTACTTTTTTGCTGCCAATATTCAATAACTGCTTGATCTCAATAACCTCTTTGATATACTTCGCCGCACTTGAGCAATCGCCACTTCGCCAGCCAACCTCAGCGGTCCATTCGGTGAGAAAAAGCTTTGAAATCAGCGAAAAGATGACATAAGCTCAGCCATATCAAATGCCAGTGTGATGGAATTGGTAGACATGACGGATTCAAAATCCGTTGCCTTCACGGGCGTGTCGGTTCGAGTCCGACCACTGGTACCATTCATCGCAAGCTCTAGCCCAGTAAATGTGACTTCTAGCAATACTCTCTTTTTTTTGCCCTTATGGTGGTAACCACCAGACCTTCCTCCTGATTTCTTGAACTTTCGGTAACTATTTGCTGGTTCACTTGAACTTTCATCTTCTCATACCTGCACTTGCCCAAACTTTATGCTGGGAACTTTCACGATATTTATGCTGGTTTTTCCGTGATGAATTTTACCCTGAGATACCAATGCAAATTTTAGACGCACAAAAAAAGCACTCAAATATGAATGCTTGATGAGATTTTTTAAAAAAATTGAGGAAGGTGAAAAGAAACGCTCAGTAGAGAGATATAAGCTTAGCTGGCTTGCCACTCCTTCATGGCCTGTCCCCATAATCGAGTGAAATCTTTGTATCGAAATCCATGATACTCAACCATACGACACCTGACTTTATTATAACTGGGCATAACTCCTTCCTTCTCGAGATCTACGATGATCTTCGATATCTGATCAGTAAATTGATGGTATCGCTTATCACTCTCCACCTTTCGCAAGCCCTGATTCTTTTGCACCAGAGCACGAGTCAACTCAGGAAATTGATAAGAAAGAAAACTAACACCCACCTCCAGCTTGCTGGCAATTTCCGGCAATGGCGTAATTTTTTCTGATAAACCATAGGTCTGCAGTCGTTTTTCAATCTCCTCCATCTCCAATGACGAGTTAAACACTTTTCGAACAGTTAATCTGGCCTCAGTCAGCTGCGGTGCAATATTCTGATGATTCAGCAATAACTGTGACGGCAAAACATTCACTGCCAGGCAAAAATCAAGAAAGCTGGTAAGCGTTGGTCGATAACGACCAGACACCCATTGCGAAATCGTTCTGTCAGAGAAACACACGGCTTCAGTCAACTTTGTCACAGCACCGCAACCGGAACGATTGACAACCATCATCACCCCATCCTTAAACTCCTGACTGACATCAATCTCCAACAATTGATGACGGCACTCAAAAAGGTCATAAAAATATTGCTCCCTGGAAGTAACCTCTCTCACTTCACCCCCATATAACCGAGAAAACCACCGCACCGGGTACACCAACCAATTTTTCTTGATGAAGGTAGCGCTTGCTGGGTAGCACCACAATCCGGGCATTGACTCACGAGTGCCAACTGATGAACAGGACAGCTTTTCACTTCCATAAGGGAAAAAACCAGCGGATCATAAACAAGCGTTGATTGTCGCATAGCATCCAGATAACACTCAGGGCACCAATGTTTTTCCTGCCGGAAAACGCCTTTACCCATTGAATCAAACAGCCCCCTGAACGGCATCATCGTATGTTGTTCCAGACCTTTCATACCAGTGAGTCTCGACAGAGCCTCACCGTACTTTTTGGCATGATTCCGATAACTATTCAGCACCGAAAGCCCATATTTGGAAAATAACGAATTTCGGGCAACCCCAAAACCAGCTTCAGGATTTACCACATAGTCGATGAAAAACCTTGGACTACAAGCGCTATTGGCTCCAAGCGCTCTACTTCAAAATCTTTCAAGCTGACATAATCTCTATTGTCGTTAAGCGCACGGTTGAGCGCTCTCTCCATCCACTGTTTCAATATGCCCACGCAACCACAGGAACCAACAAACAGATCTTCCAGCCTACCCATAACACCGTCGGATAATTTCGCCGGATAAAAAGCAAACAAAGGAATGCTTCTTCAAAAGCTTCAATATCGCCACTTGAACTGGCAAGGTAAGGTGAGAAATTAATGACTTTGGTTCGTCTGGCCAGCTGCCCACTTCCTTCCAGAAACCTCAATAATTCATAATTCCCATCCATAACCAGCTTGAGCTCCCCCTTGTTGGAGATGGACTTCAGGGTTTCCATATAGAGATTCATGAGGTACTCATCCCTACAACTCAGGAGAAAATGGTGCGCCTCATCTACAAACAAATAGCGCACCTGGCGAGACTCAATCGCCTCCTCCATCGCGCTCATCAACTCCTGCTCCGAGTTTTTACGGGTAAGTACTTTTTGAACAACCCTGATGAGGGCTTTAATTCAGTCTGAACAACAACCTCAGCCTCACGCTCAACCTCCTCCCTCAACTGAGCCTCTTTTCTATTCACAAGAGACTGGACTGCCTGATGACTTTCGACAGCATCATTGGCAGATTTGGTCTTAAAGAAACGTGCAGCACTGATCTCTTCACGAGAAAAAACATCGTGATATTTATCTTCCTGCTCACGGCGACGGGCAAGCACCCATTCCGCCCCTAAACAGACCGCGATATAGCTATTATCCATTGGGTCATAACGGATCGGGACACTCTTCCCAACCCACTTGGGATCATTAAGCTTCTCATGCGAAAAGAGCTTGTTAACGCGATGCTCGGGTTTGAAACAGGCATAAAAAGGCACGGCTGCCCCTTCTTCT
>NZ_JAHHPM010000108.1 GCF_024606345.1 Endozoicomonas sp. YOMI1 | reverse complement strand
ACAGCCTGCCTGCAGGATCTCAGCGAACTGAATTGTTAGAGCAAAAGAGTCAGCTAAGGAGTTTATTAAATATCAGCAAAGAAACAGTTAAGCAGCAGAAGCTTGAGGACATAGAACATCTAATAAAAACTCAGGAAAGAAATAATGAGAAGGGTACTGCCCTCAAGGAAGACATGCTGGAGCAAGCTGAAAATCAATTACATGATCTCAAAAGATTAATGAACAGTTTCAAGATGGAACAGCAAGAGAGTGGGAAGTTACAAGTCCTGAAGGGCAGGCTGGCCAAGTTAAACCTGACCGATAGGATGGGTGAGCCGCTATCAGTATCAAAAGCAAAGTCTTCAAACACTGGACTGGCAGGTGACATTATCGATAATGATGCCTTGTCACCTGAGACCGGAACAAAATTAGCGCATATGAGTGCTCACATGGAACGATTGATGCGGGATCAGTGGAGGGATGAAGATATAACACGTATTCGGGATCAGATGCAGTGGATCAAGGGAGAGCTGAACAATTTAAAATCGTTAGGGCTTCTTACCGGAGAATTCAAAGAGGTCAGTAAGCAGTTTGAGGAGCTTAAGGTAAAGGATTTCCATCATCGTTTGGATAAGCTGAAAGATAAGCTGGAAGATAAGCTGGAAAAGGGCAATATAGGAAGCAGCAAGGATATACAGTCGATTGAACGGGACATTAAACAGTTATCCAAATGCTTCGATGAATTAGCACTTGTAGGTGGTGAAGAGCGTTCACAACTGCGGGAGCGCCAGGAAGCATTAAGTAACCAATTGGTCGAAATAAAAAGGCATTTCACGATTCACAATGATATTAAATTATTAGCCACTGACCTTGAAGATTTCAAACACAGAGACTTGCCCGACTTTGACCAAATCATCAAATTCTTTAATCATATAGAAGACAGTTTAAGAGAAATAGGCACGTTGATTGACAGCCTGCCTGCAGGATCTCCCCGAACTGAATTGCTAGAGCAAAAGAGTCAGCTCAGGAGTTTATTAAGTACCAACAAAGAAACAGTTAAGCAGCAGAAGCTTGAGAGTATAGAGCATTTAATAAAAACTCAGGAAAATAATAATGAGAAGGGTGGTGCCCTAGAGAAAAACATGCTTGAGCAAGCTGGCAAACACTTACATGATCTCAAAAAATTAATGGACAGTTTGAAGATGGAGGAGCAAGAGAGTGTTAAGTTAGACGACCTAGAGGTCAGGCTGGCAAAGTTAAAGCTGGCCAATGTGGGTGAGCCGGTATCGGTATCAAAAGCAAAGTCTTCCAATACTGGCCCGGCAGCTGATATTATCGAAAACCTGGAATTAGCTGAAGCTTTGATTACCACTTCGGAAAATAATACGGATGAGTTTAGTGAAAAACGTGCATCGGAAGCAAAAAGGCATCTTGATGAGGTAGAAGCTCGATGCGAGAAATTACGTGACAGACATCAACGAAGTGAATTGTTGGATAGGTGCCGAAGTATGAGCGCAAGACTGCAAAAAATAGAAGAAAAGAAAGGAGAGATTGTTGGGAAAAAAGTCGAAGAACTGTTAAATAGAGCGAATAATGCTATTAGGTGTTTTTCCAGTCCAGTGAGAGGAGAAGAGGTAAAAAAAGTGGAGGATCTGTTTGAGCTGGCAGGTAAGGAGATTGAAGAAGAATTGAGCGGTAGTAATTATGAAACTATACGAGATGGTCTATTTTCTAAGTTCAAACAACTGAAGGAAAAGCTACAACCATACAAGGTTAATATTAGTGATAGACACCAAACTACTGCTACAAACAGTGAAGTTAAAAATAGGATAGATCCTAGTCTTGATCATTACTTGAAAGAATATGAACGTAAGCATAAAGATCTGCAGGAACAGTTGCAGCGTTCCAGACAATACCCAATTGAACAACGCGCAGGTAAAATTTGTGATCTTAGGGAATTTTGCGCTAATACTTTAAAAACAGCAAAAGAACTGAAGCTCGAAAAATTCGCTGGTTTAGCAGATTATAAAAAAGAATGTCTGATTCTTAATAGTCATATTGAAACTGTTCGTATGGATATAGAAGCTCTGGACATACAGCTGGAGCAGCTGCGGAAAAAAAGATCTGATTGTATGCAATCCTAGACCCTGATGCCGTGCCGCTGTAAGACTCATTGTGGCACAAAAACTGGCAGTGGGTTAAATGTGTGGATAAAGTAAATCCGGACTGAAAATTCAGTTCGGTCTTATTTTATAGAAGTAAAATGCCATTTCGGTAAACAGTCATTTGCAAGAAAAAAGGCTTTAGCCGAAAGGGTATGCAGCGCTATCTTTGCTGTAATAAAGCAGTGTCTAATGAAATCTTTTATGCCTGAGTATTAATACAAATCTCCAACGGTTATGGTCGAAACTAAATCCTCTGTGGCTTGCCATGAGACCCAATAATACAGCACCGTACCCTGTCCATCAGGCCAGGTTGCCCGATGCAAGCAATACCGTTTCATCTGACGAAGGGGGTTCTGTAAGGCCAGTAACCACAGCTGTCATAAGTGGGGCCGGTGAACGGATGGATTCGGGTGATGGCCAATCGCTCTCAGAAAGAAGTGCACAACAGGTTACGGTGGCAGGGACGTTCGGCCTGGAATCATCTCAACATGGTAACACCGAAAGCCTGCCTACCAGAACAAGGTTAGCGCGTCTGAGTGCCCACATTGAACGATTGCTGGGGGATCAGTGGGCGGATGATCAGATAACAGAGTATCGAAATCAGATGCAGCAGATCAACGCAGGTCTGAAAGATTTAGAACAGTCGGAGCTTAAATCTTCTGAACAATATAGAAAGGTCAAGCGGCAGTTTGAGGAGCTTCAGGTAAAGGATTACCATCATCGTTTGGATGAGCTGGAAGGTAAGCTGGAAAGGGGCAATATAGAGAGCAAGGATATAAAGTTGATTGAACGGGCCATCGAACAATTATCCAAACGCTTCGATGAATTAGCACTTGTAGGTGATGAAGAGCGTTCACAACTGGTGGAGCGCCTGAAGGCATTAAGTAAACAGTTGGGCGAAGTAAAAAAGTGTTCCCGGATTCTCAATGATATTAAATCATTAGCCACTGACCTTAAAGATTTTAAATGCAGAGACTTGCCAGATTTTGACCAAATTATCAAATTCTTTAACCATAAAGAAGACAGTTTAATCAAAAAAATAGGCACGCCGATTGACAGCCTGCCTCCGGGGCCACAACGTACTGAACTTTTAGAACAAAAGAGTCAGCTCAGGAATTTATTAAATGCCAGCAAAGAAACAGTTAAGCAGCAGAAACTTGAGAGCATAGAAAAGTTAATAAAAGCTCTTGAAAATAATAATGAGAAGGGTGCTGCCCCCAAGGAAGATATGCTGGAGCAAGCTGGAAATCAATTAAATGATCTCAAAAAACTAAAGAATAGTTTGAAGATAGAGGAGCAAGAGAGTGGGAATTTAAAAGACCTGCAGGTCAGACTGGCAAAGTTAATTGTGACCAATAATGAGCAGGCAGCGATATCACAAGCCAGATCTTCAAACACTGCCCCGGCTGGCGATATTATCGAAAACCTGGAATTAGCTGAAGCTTTGATTACCACTTCAGAAAGTCACCCGGAGAAGTTTAGTGAAAAGCGTGCATCGGAAGCAAAAAGGCATCTTGATGAGGTAGAAGCTCAATGTGAGAAATTACGTGACAGTCGTCAACGAAGTGAATTGTTGGATAGGTGCCGAAGTATGAGCGCAAGGCTGCAAAAAATAAAAGAAAAGAAAGGAGAGATTGTTGGGAAAAATGTCGAAGAACTGTTAAATAAAGCGGATACTGCTATTAAGTGGTTTTCCAGTCCTGTGAGGGTAGAAGAGGTTAAAAAAGTGGAGGATCTGTTTGAGCAGGCAAGAAAGCAGCTAATAGAAGAGTTGAGTGGTAGTAATTATGAAACTATACGAGATGGTCTATTTTCTAAGTTCGAAAAACTGAAGGAAAAGCTACAACCATACAAAGATAATATAAGTGATAGTCAACAAGCTACTCCGCCCTCTTGTGATTCTCCTTCATTTTCTCAGACCTTAATAAAGTTAGCGGATTTAAGTGCTCGCATTGAACGATTGTTGGTAGATCCGTGGACGGATGATCAGATAACAGAGTGTCGAAATCAGATGCAGCAGATCAACTCAGATCTGATCAGTTTAGAAACGTCGGGGATTACACATTATTCAGTAACATTCGGAGAGGTCAGGAAGCTATTTGATGAGCTTCAGGTAAAGGATTCTTATCATCGATTGGGGGAGCTGAAAGATAAGCTGGATGGGATCAATATAGGGAACAGAAGGGATATACAGTCAATTAAACAAGACATTGAGCAGTTATCCAAACGCTTCGAGGAACTGGCACTTGCAGGTCTTGTAGGTGATGCAAAGCTTTCAGGGCTGAGGCAGGGTCGCGAGGTATTAATTAAGCAATTGAGTGGAGTGGAAACGTGTTACGATATTTCCGATCATATTAACTTATTAACTACTGACCTTAAGGATTTTAAATACAGGGACTTGCCCGAACCTGACCAAATTATGGATTTCTTTAACCATAAAGAAGACAGTTTAAGCGAAATAAGCAAGTTGATTGACAGCCTGCCTCTGGGGCCACAACGTACTGAACTTTTAGAACAAAAGAGCCGACTCAGAGATTTATTAAATACCAGCAAAGCAACAGTTAAGCGGGAGCAGCTTGATAACACAGAATGGTTGATAGAAACTCAGGAAAGTAATGTTGAAAAGGGTGGGTACCTAAATAAAGTCGTGCTCAAGAAAGCTGAAGATCAATTACATAATCTCAAAAGATTAATGAACAGTTTGAAGATGGATGAGCAAGAGATTGACAGGACAAAAAAACTGAAGGGCAGGCTGGAAAAGCTAAACCTGTCCTATATGAATGATCAGGCATCGGGATCAAAAGCAAAATCTTCAGACGCTGGTCTGGCAAGCATCATTATGGACAACCTGGGTAAAGCTGAAGCTTTTATTATCACTTTAGAAAGTAACGAGTATGACTTTAATGAACAGCGTATATTTGAAGCAAAGGGGTATCTTGATGAGGCAATAGTTCAGTGCCTGAGATTACGTGACGATATTCAACGAAATGAATTAAAGAGAAGATATAATGATTTGAGCCTTCGCCTTCCCCGTTGCTTGCGAGAAACGAAAGAAGAGATTGTTCGGGTAAAAGTTGAACCACTTTTTTTGAAAGCAAATTCTTATATTCGGATTCTTTCCAGACCCGTGGGAGTAAAAAATGTAAAAGAGGTGGAGGCTCTGTTTGAGCAGGCAGTAAAGGAGATAAGAAAAGAATTGAGCGGTAGTCATTATGAATCTATACCATATCTATTTTCTGAGTTTAATCAATTGTCGGAAAAGCTACAATCGTACAAGGATATTGAACGTTTGAGTGCCCACATTGAACGATTGCTGGTAGATCAGTGGACGGTTAATCAGATAACAGATTATCGAAATCAGATGCAGCAGATCAACACAGACCTGATCAGTGTAAAAACGTTGGGGCTTACACATTTTCCAGAAAAATACGGAGCGGTCAGGAAGCTGTTTGATGAGCTTCAGGTAAAGGATTCTTATCATCGTTTGGGTGAGCTGAAAGATAAGCTGGATGGAGTCAATATAGGGAAGAGTATCGATATACAGTCGATTGAACACGAAATTGCCCAGTTATCCAAACACTTCGATGAATTGGCACTTGTAGATGATGAAGAGAGATCAAAACTGGTGGAGCGCCAGGCGGCATTAAGTATCCAGTTGGCCGAAGTAAAAAGGTGCGGGATTTGTAATGAAATTAAATCATTAACTATCGCAAACCTGGATGAAGCTGAAGTTTTGATTACTTTTTCAGAAAATGACCCGTACGGATATAGTGAAGAACGAGTATTGGAAGCAAAGGAGTATCTTGATAAAGCAATAGATCAGTTCACGAAACTACGTGACAAGGATGAACGAAATGAACTACTAGAACTACTAAAAGATGAACGAATTGAACTGTTGTATAGACACCGAAGTTTGAGCCTTAGGCTACAGAAAATAGAAGAGCGGAAAGGAGAGGTTGTTTGGAAAGAAGTCAAAAAACTGTTGGATAAAGCGAATACTTTTATTGATTGTTTTTCCAGTCCTGTAAGAGTAGAAGAGGTAAAAGAAGTGGAAGCTATGTTTGAGCAGGCAAGAAAGGAGATAGAAAAAGAATTGATGGGTAGTCATTATGAATCTACACGACATGCTCTACTCTCTGAGTTCTCACAACTGAAGGAAAAGCTACAACCATACAAGGATAATATAAGTGATAGTCAACAAGCTAGTGCTGCTGCAAACAGTCAAGGCCACACAGACACCGTCAAGGCCAAGGTATTGTCGGGCAGTGATAGATCCAAGCGCCTTCGGGATTTTCACGATGCTGCCTGCAATGGCAACACATGGTTGATCAGGGAATTGCTGAAGATGGACCCCTCCCTGGCCAAAGAGAAGGCTAACGGTGGCTGGACGGCTCTCCACTTCGCTGCTAAAAATGGCCACAGAGAGGCCATCCAGACATTGCTGGACTTTGACCGCTCCCTGGCCAAAGAGAAGGATAACTATGGCCAAAC
>NZ_JAHHPM010000107.1 GCF_024606345.1 Endozoicomonas sp. YOMI1 | reverse complement strand
ACCCTTCGACCGTGCATCCTGAGCGGAGTCGAAGGGCGCTCAGGGTGAACGGAGAGTGAATTCTAAATGTCGAAATCATTTAAGGACAATCACTTATTTGCCCAGTTTTTTGCGAATCGCCTGAAGGGTTCTGAGCTGGGCTGCCGCTTCGGCCAGCTGGGTTGCCGCTCTGGAGTAGTCGAATTCGCCACTCTGGTTTTCCAGGGCTTTTTCTGCCTGACGTTTGGCTTCTTCAGCGGCCGCTTCATTCATATCATCGGCTCGCAGTGCCGTATCCGCCAGGATCTTGATCTGATTTGGCTGGACTTCCAGGAAGCCACCGGACACGTAGAAGACTTCTTCTTCACCACTGTGGGTAATGAGTCGGATCGGTCCGGGTCGCAGTTCGGTCAGCAGCGGAGTATGTCCCGGGGTAATACCCAGATCTCCCATGGAGCCGGTAGCAATCAACATCTCTACCTGACCTTTGAAGATCTCCTGCTCGGCACTAACGATGTCACAATCTACGGTTGATGCCATTGGGTGCTATCTCCTTAGAATTGCCCGCCTCCCGCCTCACCTCCCGTAAGAGCATTAGTCTTTTCGGGCAGCGGGAAGCGGGCAGCGGTCTCATTTATATGGACTTGGCTTTTTCAACCGCTTCGTCAATGGAACCGACCATATAGAAAGCCTGTTCTGGCAGCGCATCAAACTCACCTTCCAGGATGCCCTTGAAGGCACGAATGGTGTCTTTCAATGGCACATATTTACCCGGAGAGCCGGTGAAGACTTCTGCTACGAAGAAGGGCTGAGACAGGAATCGCTCAATCTTACGGGCACGGGATACGGTCTGCTTATCTTCTTCAGACAGTTCATCCATACCCAGAATGGCAATGATGTCTTTCAGCTCTTTATAGCGCTGCAGTACCGTCTGCACACCACGGGCCACTTCGTAGTGCTCCTGACCAATAACCAGAGGGTCCAGCTGACGGGAAGTGGAGTCCAGTGGGTCAATCGCCGGATAGATACCCTTGGAGGCGATATCACGGCTCAGTACTACAGTTGCATCCAGGTGAGAGAAGGTGGTGGCCGGGGATGGGTCAGTCAAGTCATCCGCCGGTACGTATACCGCCTGAATAGAGGTGATGGAACCGGTCTTGGTGGAGGTAATACGTTCCTGCAGTACCCCCATCTCTTCCGCCAGGGTTGGCTGGTAACCTACCGCAGAAGGCATACGACCCAGCAGTGCCGATACTTCGGTTCCCGCCAGGGTGTAACGGTAGATGTTATCGATAAACAGCAGTACGTCACGACCTTCATCACGGAATTTTTCCGCCATGGTCAAACCGGTCAGGGCTACACGCAGACGGTTTCCGGGTGGCTCGTTCATCTGGCCGTACACCAGCGATACTTTGTCGATAACGTTGGAGTCGGTCATTTCATGGTAGAAGTCATTGCCTTCCCGGGTACGCTCACCGACACCGGCAAATACTGAGTAACCGGAGTGCTCGATGGCGATGTTACGGATCAGTTCCATCATGTTGACGGTTTTACCCACACCGGCACCACCGAACAGACCAACCTTACCACCCTTGGCAAATGGGCAAACCAGGTCGATGACCTTGATACCGGTTTCCAGCAGCTCGTTGGTGGCGGCCTGGTCAGCGTAACTTGGCGCCTTACGGTGAATGGCTGCTCTTTCTTCTTCACCGATAGGGCCTTTTTCATCAATAGGATTACCCAGAACGTCCATGATACGTCCCAGGGTTTTAGTACCCACTGGCACCTGAATAGGCGCTCCCGTGTTGGCAACGTTCAAACCACGGGCAACCCCTTCGGTAGAACCCATGGCAATGGAACGAACGACACCGTCACCCAGCTGCTGCTGAACTTCCAGTACCAGATCCTTACCATCAACATTCAGTGCGTCATACACTTTGGGCACGCTGTCCCGTGGGAATTCGACGTCGATGACGGCGCCGATAATTTGTACGATACGACCGCTACTCATAGTCTTTCCTCACCCTTTAATCTTTTAAACGGCCACGCTTTTAAACGGCCGCAGCACCGCTGACAATTTCAGACAGTTCCTGTGTGATTGCTGCCTGACGGGCCTTGTTGTACACCAGCTGCAAGTCATCAATCAGGTTTCCGGCGTTATCGGTGGCACTCTTCATGGCCACCATTCGAGCCGCCTGTTCACAGGCATTATTTTCAACCACCGCCTGGAACACCTGAGACTCGATATAACGTACCAGTAAACCATCCAGCAACTGCTTGGCATCAGGCTCATACAGGTAGTCCCAGGGTCTCTTCAGGGACGCATCATCATCCGGTACCAGTGGCAGCAGTTGCTGCACTTGCGGCGTTTGGGTCATGGTATTGACAAAGTCGTTGTGTACCACAAACAGACGGTCAATTTGCCCCTCGTCGTAACGGTCCAGCATCACTTTGACCCCGCCAATCAGGTCAGCAATGTTGGGTGAGTCCCCAATATGCGTCATGGCTGCCACGACGTTACCACCATAGCTGCGGAAAAAGGCGGCGGCCTTACTGCCAATCAGACAGAGGTCGATGCCGACACCCTGGTCAGTCCACGCCTTCATACTTTCTACGGTCTTCTTGAACAGGTTAATGTTCAAGCCACCGCAGAGACCACGGTCAGTAGAGACGATGATGAAGCCAACACGTTTGACTTCACGCTCAACCATGAAACTGTGCTCGTACTCAGCATTAGCGTTGGCGATGTGTCCTACCACCTGACGGATACGCTCAGCATAAGGGCGGCTGGTTTCCATCCGCTCCTGGGCCTTACGCATCTTACTTGCAGCTACCATTTCCATGGCGCTGGTGATTTTCTGTGTGCTTTTAATGGACGAAATCTGCGTCCGTATCTCTTTTGCCCCGGCCATAATCAGTTTCCAGTTGTCAGTGATCAGTGCTCAGTTATGGGTGGCCAGTTGCCAGTCAGGCTTTGCACTGCCCACTGACAACTGCCCACTGACAACTGATCACCAGGTCTGGGTGGCCTTGAACTTCTCAATGACTTCCTTAAGGCCTGCTTCAATTTCACCGTTGTAGTTCCCGGACTCATTGATGGTCGCCATCAGCGCACTGTGCTCAGCGTTGGCATAGCTGATCAGGGCGGCTTCAAAATCACCAATCTTGTTCAGGGCCACATCCGCCAGGAACCCTTTCTCAGCGGCAAAGATGACCAATCCCATTTCCGCTAACGACATGGGTGCGTACTGGGTCTGCTTCATCAGCTCAGTAACCCGCTGGCCATGCTCCAGCTGATTACGGGTGGCTTCATCCAGGTCAGAAGCAAACTGGGCAAACGCCTGCAGTTCACGGTACTGGGCCAGAGCCAGACGGATACCACCGCCGAGCTTCTTGATGATCTTGGTCTGGGCAGCACCACCAACCCGCGATACCGAGACACCGGCGTTCATCGCAGGGCGGATACCGGCGTTGAACAGGTCGGTTTCCAGGAAGATCTGACCGTCGGTAATGGAGATAACGTTGGTGGGTACGAAGGCCGATACGTCACCCGCCTGGGTTTCAATGATGGGCAGTGCGGTCAGAGAACCGGTCTTGCCTTTCACTTCACCGTTGGTGAACTTCTCAACGTAGTCTGCATTCACCCGTGCCGCACGCTCCAGCAGACGGGAGTGCAGGTAGAAGACATCACCAGGATAAGCTTCACGGCCCGGCGGACGACGGAGCAGCAGGGAAATCTGACGATAAGCCCAGGCCTGCTTGGTCAGGTCATCGTAGACGATCAGGGCATCTTCACCACGGTCACGGAAGTATTCACCCATGGAGCAGCCGGCAAACGGCGCCAGGAACTGCATTGCCGCCGGATCAGCCGCACCGGCCGCCACCACAATGGTGTGGTCCATGGCACCATGTTCTTCCAGCTTACGAACCACGTTGGCAATGGTGGACTGCTTCTGACCAACAGCAACGTAGACACACTTAACGCCAGCGCCTTTCTGGTTAATGATGGCGTCGATCGCCAGCGCGGTTTTACCGGTCTGACGGTCACCGATGATCAGCTCACGCTGGCCACGACCGATAGGCACCATGGAGTCAACGGCCTTGTAGCCGGTCTGAACCGGCTCATCCACCGACTGACGGGCAATAACGCCGGGTGCTACTTTTTCCAGGGGAGAGGTCTGCCCGGTTTGCAGGGCACCTTTACCATCAATGGGGTTACCCAGGGCATCGACCACACGTCCCAGCAGTTCATTGCCCACCGGAACTTCAAGAATTCGACCGGTGCACTGGACTGTCTGGCCTTCAGCCAAATCACCGTAGTCACCCAGGACGACTGCACCGACAGAGTCTCGCTCAAGGTTCAGTGCCATACCGTAGACATTGCCCGGGAACTTGATCATTTCCCCGTACATGGCATCAGCCAGACCATGAATACGTACAATACCGTCAGTAACGCTGACAATCGTGCCCTCATTCTGGGCTTCACTGGACACATCAAGCTGCTCGATTCTGCTCTTGATGATGTCACTGATCTCGGAAGGATTCAGTTGCTGCATAGCTTACCTGCCCGCTCGTTATTCGCAAAAAAACCGCAAACGTACAGTTTTATTGATTCTCAGGAAATCATCGCATCGGCCAGCTTGCTCAGCCGGGCGCGGAGACTGCCATCAATGACCAGGTCTCCCGCTTTGACGATAACGCCACCTAAAATGCTGCTGTCGATCTCGGTCACCAGATGAACAGAACGTCCAAGTCTGGCCGCCATTTTTTCTGCCAGTTTATCTTGCTGTTCCTGACTCAGGGGATACGCTGAAGTCACCTGTACCTGCTGGGAACGTTCTTCTTCCGCTCTCAACCGGGCATACAAAACAGCGATTTCAGGCAACAGTTTCAGACGACGATGTTCTGACAACACCCGGAGATAATTCTCAAACGGCTGGTCCAGTGAACCGTCTCCCTGACACAGTCCAATAATGGTTTCTGCCTGTTGAGCACCACTTAACTGCGGATTGCCCAGCATCTCAATCACTTTCTGGTACGCGGTCACACTGGCACAGAGCGACAGCATGTCAGACCATTCGCTCAAACGTGATGCATCACGGGCATATTCAAATGCCGCTTTGGCGTAAGGACGGGCACAGGTTGTTAATTCCATGATCTCCAGCCCTCTTAAAGTTCAGCCGCCAGATCATCAACCAGCTTGCTGTTCGCTGCCTCGTCCAGACGTTCACCCAGAATTCGTTCAGCACCGGCAATAGCGAGGCTTGCCACCTGCGTACGCAATGCTTCACGAGCCCGGTTAGCGTCCTGCTCAATTTCAGCAGCAGCGGCGACTTTCAGGCGGTCGCCTTCAGCCCGGGCCTGTTCTTTGGCTTCATCGACAATCTGGTTTGCGCGCTTGTTAGCCAACTCAATGATGCCCTGGGCTTCGGCTCTTGCTTCTTTCAGCAGTTCAGCAACCTTGTCATTGGCCTGAGCCAGGTCTTTTTCTGCCTTGTCAGCAGCAGCCAGACCATCGGCTATTTTTTGCTGTCGGTCACTCAGCGCTTTGGTCAGAGGTGGCCACACATATTTCATGCAGAACCACACAAAGAACATAAAAGCGATGGATTGGCCGATCAGAGTTGCATTTAAATTCACGCCAACACCTCTTTTAGTTAATGTCGTTGGCTCCTTTCAGAGCCTGGCCTTCTCTCAACGCAGGTCGGCTCCCGGGGGAACCGACCTGCGTGGCTTGGCACTTGGTCGGGCATTAACGTCTTTGCTTAGAGCAGTCCAACGAACGGGTTAGCAAAGGTGAAGAACAGGGCAATACCAACGGCAATCATTGGGATCGCATCCAGCAGACCGGCAACGATGAACATTTTGGTTTGCAGCATAGGCGCAGTCTCCGGCTGACGGGCAACCCCTTCCAGGAATTTGCCGCCCAGCAGGGCAAAACCAATACCCGTTGCCAGCGCCGCTACACCCAGCATGATGGCAACACTGATTACTGTCAGACCAACTACCAGTTCCATATTTCCTCCCGACTTTTCAGGTCGTGTGTTGTGAGATTTAGTGGTTAGTTAAAGTTAATTTATCCAGTGGGCAGATCCTGAACAGGATAAGCTGCCCAACTACCTTTTACTTAGTGTTCTTCATGAACGCTGCTCAGATAAACGATGGTCAGAGTCATGAAGATGTAAGCCTGAAGGGTAATAACCAGAATGTGGAGTACAGCCCAGCCAAAATGCAGTGGCAGCTGCGCCCAGCCAATCATGGCAATCAGGATAAATATCAGTTCACCGGCATACATATTGCCGAACAGTCGCAGCCCCAGGGAAACGGGTTTGGCTAACAGGGATACCGTTTCCAGCAGCAGGTTGACAGGAATCAGAATAACCTTCCCCAGCGGATTCTTACTGGAGAATGGATGCAGAGCCAGATCAGAGAACAGGCCAGACACACCTTTCACCTTGATCCAGAAGAAGAGCATCAGGAAGAAGACGCTGATCGACATGGACATGGTGATGTTCGGATCTGTCGATGGCACGATCTTCATGTAGGGAATGCCTGCCAGCGTTGCCAGACCGGGAATCCAGTCCACAGGAATCAGGTCCATCAGGTTCATGAAGAAAATCCAGACAAAAATGGTCAGGGCCAGGGGGGCAATCAGTGGGTTTTTGCCATGGAAGGATTCGCGAACACTGGTGTCCACAAATTCGACAATGGACTCAATGACATTTTGCAGCTTACCAGGAACACCAGCTGTGGCATTTTTGGCCACAAAGCGGAACAGGAGAACAAACACAAATCCGAGAAATACCGACCAGAGCATGCTGTCTACATGAATTGCCCAGAACCCCATCTCTTTGGCTTCAGCGGGGGTCAGGGCAAACGTCCAGGTTGGCTCGGTCAGAACACCCTGAGGATGCCCATAAGCATCAACTCGCTGGTAACCAGCAGGCAGCTGACCATACGTCAAATTCTGCAAGTGGTGCTGTATGTATTCAGTAGCAGTATTTGCCATGGCTAATCCTGTATACCATCCATTACATTGTCAATATCAAAGCTGCCTGAGCTTTCAACTTTTGATTTAAAATCAAAGAGCAAGACATTAAGCAGCTTTTCCACTTAAACACTTTTCAGCAATCAACCGCCATGGGCGGGCCGTGGTGTACAAATCACTACTTCACTGGCTTCTGCCGACGGGCCACCAGCAATGGAGCAAACCAGCTTACCGCCTGAACCATGATAAAAGTTCCAAACAATGCCAATGGTTCCAGCGGTTCAACCAGGGTAAAAACCAGAATAAAACCCGCTGTGGTCAGTACCAGTTTGCCAGCTTCTCCACAGTAGAATGAGCTGACAATAAGTTTTGCCGAGCGTGCACCACGGTAGCGGAACGCTCGCCATACAAAATACGCATTGGGCAGCGAGCAACAGAGCCCCCCCAGAAGTGAGGACAATGTAAAAGTGATTCCCACAGGAAGCAGCGCCAGGGCCAGCACAGCAGATACCACCAACTGAGCAACAATAACACGATGCACTGGTGGCTGTTGGAGCCACATATATTTACGATGATCAGCAAGACCGGATTTGCGGCTGGCAAATCCAGACCAGTCATCACGACCCATTGCCATTTGCTGCTTCCAGGCTTTTGCTTCTGACATACTTCCGTTAACTACAGCTCAATTATCTTCCCCCGCTTTCACCAGGAAAAGGGGGGGAGCAAAAGATTATTGCATGCACGCCGCGTCATAAATTTTTGGATTGCGTCAGCATCTGTTGTTTGATTGATGATTTCTGACATCCTAGCGGCCGCAGTATATGGGTAATAGTACCTATATTCAACCGAAACCATACTGGCCATTGATATTTCACAAAGTCATAAAACACAGAATCTGATAGAACAGCCGGTCAGCACACGCGGTATAAAGGTTAGGAGAATGCGCCCAGACATTTAGCAGGCAAAATTCGTCGTCTGAAAAATCAAATACCCAGTGTATAAAAATCAACCGCTGTTTAATGGCTTCGATGCAAATACGAATTGGCATAGCTGATTAAAAACCGTACTTTTATACTTTTTCTTGTGGGTCAGTAGGTAAAAATGACGCTTCAGGTTCAGTCCTGTCACCCCAATCGTTGCCATATGCCCGGTATCCAGTGTTGATTTTGCCGCCAGACTTGAAATACAGGCGATACCAACACCGTCACTGACCGCCTGTTTCACCGCTTCTGAACGGTTTAGCATCATGGCAACCTTTGGCGACGCCAGCTGAGTAGCTATCATCTCATCGAACAGTTCGCGCGTGCCCGAGCCCGGCTCTCTTAACACCCACAACTCATTGGACAGTGAAGACAGTGGGATATTGCCCTTATTGGCCAATGGATGATCCGGACTGCAAATAACCACCAGCTCATCTTCCAGCCATGAGGTTACTTCGATATCCGGATGCAGGCAGACACCCTCGACGACCGCAAGATCTGTCTTGAAATCCAACAGCCGCTGCTCAATGACACGGGTATTATCAATTTCCAGATCAATTCTGATACCAGGATGACTTTCCCGGAACCGGGCAAGTATTTTGGGCAACAGGTTATTGCCTATCGTTGAGCTGGCATTCAAGACCAGAGAACCCGTCTCATAAGATCCATCCCCTGCAAACTGGTTTTCCAACTCCTTTGCGCGATCAATCAATTCGCATGCCTTTGGCAACAGAGCGCGGCCGGAATCATTCATCTTCAGGCCTGCGCCCTGATTACGGTCAAACAGTGGTCCCAGATGCTTTTCCAGTTCAGATAAAGCCATGCTGGCCGCTGGCTGGGAAATATGCAAACTCTCAGCAGCACCAGTCACTCTTGCGTACTGTGCGACGGCCCGAAATATTTCCAGCTGACGAAGCGTAATATGCATATGATGTACAGCCTATTCCATCAAAAACCAGAGAATCAGGTTGCTGATCCGGATTCACTTGATATTCCCTATTCCCGATGCTTTGCTGCCCGACGTTTTTTGATAGTTCAGACTGAAGCCAAGCAGAGAATATCACCGCTTAAAATGCATCAGGGCATAAGAATACTTGATAGGCTCGCAAAGTATTATTGATTTTTATAAAAATTTTACCGCCATATACTGAAATTATCGTTATCCCATCACTGAACTTATTCAGTTTATGTGAGTTATATCATGAAAAACAGTGGTATCAGCGGCTGGGTTGAGCTGAAGAAACAGACCCCATATTTTGAAACGATCGTAAACTGCAGACGTATTCTCAGAAAGACAACACCGTGGAGCGATATGGCGCTCTTCTTTAAAGAAGCAGATAAGCACATCAAATAGTGCTCAATCGATATTTAACCCATGCAATTAATATCAGCCGCTTTTCAAGTGGCTTTTTTATTGGCAACATAACAAAAAGCTGCGCAAACAAAGCACATAAGTAGTTAACCAAATCTTAAATTCCACGCTTAAACAACAATAGAATTGCACAAAAGTACTAGTGGTATTTTTAATATTTGAAAAACATTCAAAACATCTATCTTGATAATCAAAATCAAACAATTTTTTCCACTAATTTTTAATTTATACCCACCGTATTTACGTTTTGGAATCAGCCATTCTTAATAAAATTGCACCTTAGTTCTCTAAATGAAAATGGCAGAAAGCGGATAAGTGTTCTATATAAAATTACTGATTAATAACGAAACACTGTCTTCAATAGTTCTTCTGAGTTTAAACCACAAAGTTATCTATCTTATTTGCTCAGAAAAATGAACTATTTTAGCAATGTTTCCTTATTTTGAGCTTGATCTATAGACCATAGAAAAAGCAGCCGGTTGTTTCTTGTACACACATTTGATATGGAATACGTTGGGAATACCCATGAAAAAGATAACTTCTCTCTTAACCGCCCTTGCTGTTTCTGCAGTTTCCTCATTAGCCCTGGCCACCGGGTGGGATGATGGCCTGTCGGAAAATGATATGTTTGTTGGCCTTGAAGGAGGCTATGCCAAGACCAAAGTAAAGATTGACGATTCCGATTCATCTCTTGATAACAGTGAAAGTACCGGCCTCTTTGGGCTTCGCCTTGGCGGCTTCCTGCATGATGAAACCAGAGCTTACTTCACCGTCGGTTATCTAAAGCCGAAAGATGCTCAATGGGGCTCTGATGGTGTCGATGATTTTAAAGTTCATGACATTAAACAACTTAATCTGCTGGTTTCAGCTGATTATTTGTTTATGCCAGAATGGGAAGTTCAGCCATTTATTGGTTTAACCATTGGTGCCACAGAAATAAAAGCCAGCGGTTCTTACAGTTCAAACAATTCAGTTATTGAAGATAATTTTAAAAAGAAATGGGGCTTTGCTTATGGTGCTCAGGCAGGTGTAGTTTACCAGATTGACAATATTGATTTGGAAGCTGGCTTAAAATATCTAACCAACGACATTTCTCATCATTTCCTGGAGTCTGACAATACCAAACTGAAAGTAAACGACTCTTCCCAAGTTTATGTCGCCGCATCCATCCACTTTTAAGCGCCCCCCAAAGACCCTGCTTCGGTATGGATTCAGGGTCTTTTTTTAACTACTCCCTAATCACATGTGGCACAAACCTTGAGCTGTCCCTGGTTATCGCTGAGTTATCTTCCCTTATTCCCATTCCTGCCGGACGATCAGCAATAACCCAGCTGCCAATCAGCGTATGGTTTCCAGCAAATACAGGCAGAGGCTGATATTTCTGTAGAACATAGCCACTATCGACATAGGGCCCATCAACAGTCACCATCGTCTTGCCATTTTCCATAACGGCAATATTTGCACCTTCTCTGGAAAAAACCGGTTTCTTAATGTAACGACTTCCCAAATCATCTCCCGGTTTTTCATCCTCGAAATAGCAGGGTAAAAGATTAGGGTGTCCTTTAAATTCCTGCCACAGAAGGGGAAGGATAGCCTTATTTGAAAGAACGGCCTTCCAGGGAGGCTCGATAAATAATGTATCGCTGCCCGGAAGGTAGGTCCCGAACGCTTCTTCAAACATGAACTCCCAAGGATAAAGTTTAAACATTCCGGGAATGGTTCTGTCTTCCAGGTCGGTAAACTGCCCCTCCGGACTGATACCAATGTCCTCAGTGTAAATAAACTGTGTACTAAGCCCAGCCTGGACTGCACAGTCACGGAAGTATTCAACCGTTCCATGGTCTTCTTCGGAGTCCTGACTGCAAGAGAAGAAAAGTGGCTCACCGGCCATCTTCTGCTTTTTCAGTAGCACCAGTGCTTCAATCAGCATTTCCTGAATGATATTGAACTGATCTATCTCTGGCGGAAGCTTCTTTTCTTCCACCATCTGCTCCAGCCAGAGCCATTGAAAAAAAGCGGATTCATATAATGACGTGGGCGTGTCTGCATTATATTCATAGAACTTTGCAGGTGATTTACCATCGTATGAGAAATCCATTCGTCCATACAGATGGGAATCCCTTCTCAACCAGGACTCACGCACATAGTCCCAGAAAAATCGGGGAATTCGCAGACGCGCCATCATCTGCTCTGAATTTACAGCCTTATCCACCAGATGCAGACACATCTGGTGGATCTCTGCGGTAGGGTCTTCAATATCCTGCTCTACCTGCTCCATGGTGAACTGATAATAGGCAGTCTCATCCCAATAGGCTTCACCACCAATGGTGTGGAATTTAAACCCAAGGGACTCCGCCAGTTTGGTCCAATCTTTTCTTGGCGCAGAGGTAATACGCAGCATTATCCCCCCCAGCTTCCTCTTGCAGCAGAACGGCTGCCAAAACCACCACGCTTCATGGTGGTACTTTTTATTGAAGGCTTGGCCGTTGCTTTTTTATCGACGATTACCTTTCCTTGCTTATAACTGCTGCCAACCCTATCGTAGTTACCCGTCCGGAAAAAACCGCCACTACCAAGATAGAGAGGAATAACCGTAAAAGAACTTCTGCTTGAGCCAGGCTCTGCGGCAAGCATAAAGCCCTCCATGGTCGGAATATACTCCCCGGATGCCAGTTGCTGGCACACAGTGCCAAAGTCCTGTTGGCAGTCTGAGGCGACATTATATTTGGGAGCCACCATCAAATGGTTCTGCCAGGCCTTGTTGTATTCATACCGGCAAACCGAATCTGATATCACGCCATCACTGATACAACTGGCTACGTCTTTGTAAACCAGTGCTTCTCTGGCTGAGTCTGTGCAGCCACTGAGCACAAACGGAGCAGTTCCCATAATGGCAAGCTGCAACTTCTTTGAACGCTTCATTATTCCCTTAACTCCGTTACTAATAGGTCAAACAGGCAGCGTTCAATAAACCGGCGGCAATTGATACTCCCCCCAGCCAGATACCAGAAGCCAGCTTATTGTCTGCGATATGCTCTGAGATTTGTGGAATAAACAGCCTTAGTCCGAAAAATGCAGCCAACTGAACAATCAGGGCAACGCCACCCCAGAGCGCCATATCCACCAGGTCAATCGAGTTTTCAATCACACTGGCCAGGGGCAGAACAAAGCCGATTAAACTGCCAGCAAAGGCAATCGCTGCAGCCGGCACATCCGCCTTAATCAATTTCATCTCTTCATGGGGAGTACACCTTGTATAAACCAGGACATAAACCCCCGTTAACACCAGCGCAACGGCGAAATAGGCAAGGAAAAGAGGAACTCCGGCCAAATAGTCGTGAATGGCAATCATACTGTTACATCCTGATCATTATTAGAACTGACTGACAAGGATACCCTTGCCAAGCCGGAAATTCATTGGTGCAATATTGGTTAAGTGACAGTCATGGATGAAATATCAAGATCAAACCCTAAGCTTACGACAGCTGTAGCTTCATCCTCGCCGCTGAATTCAAGAGACGCCAGAAGATATTCATAACGCTCACTGTCACTGATTTGTCGCTGATAGAGCATGGCCAAATGGTCTACATCATAAGCAGGTACCGAATCATCACGACTGTGAACCGTTTCCGTGAAATTGACCGGTTCAATCCGTCCGGGAACCGCCTCATCCCAGACCCGGTTGTAACTGGTTTCATCCAGGTGAAAGCGTTTATCACCAATTAAACCGGAGTCACTGACCCAAAGGCTCACGCCACTCTCACTGGCAATGTTATGGGTTTGTGCAAAGACAAAGAATTTTATGTCATCAATGTTCTGCGTTTCATAACCGCCACTTGTTGATATCTGAATAAAGCCATCATCCGATGTATAAAAGCGGCACAGCGAAGCACCAGCCCCTAAATCGATGAAACCTGCTGCCTCAATCGTCTGAACCCCTTCTGGCAAGGTGTATCCCAGTTGTTCACGGATCATCTGGAAAGGTAACAAATCCAATTCAACAGCACTTCCCAACCGCAAATTAAGTGGCGATGGTAAAGAAGCGCTCTTGCTTTCGTCTTCTTTCTTACGTTTAAACCAGTCAAAGATCATAAAAACAAACCACCATTAGAAACGCTTGATAGAAAAATCGGAACTATACTCTTAAACCTCTGACAGATGGCAACGAATAGAAAAGAGAACTCCTTATGTCTGAGTCATCACAGGCGTTATTTCTGATAGCAACCCTGATCCTCGCCCTGGCTCCGGGACCGGATTTACTGTACATCACCACTCGTGGGCTTTCCCAGGGAGCCATGGCCGGACTAATTTCTGCACTGGGTGTCCATACCGGTGTACTTATCCATACTATCATCGCATCTCTCGGGCTGTCTGCCCTGATAGCCTCATCAACCATGGGGTTTTCATTGATTAAATATGCCGGGGCGGCTTATCTTTGTTACCTGGGAATCCGAACGCTCTTTTTTTCGAAAGGTGAGAATAGCAATGAACAGTGTATTTCCAACGCAGCGCTGAAAAAGATTTTTTATCAGGGTGTTATTACGGATGTGCTGAATCCAAAAGTCATTCTTTTTTTTCTGGCTTTTTTTCCACAATTCATTGATCCATCCAGTCCCTCGGCTCAGATTGATATCTTAATGCTTGGCCTGACATTTGTGCTGGTTGCCTTTCCGATTGATGCGGCTGTTGGACTGTTTGCTGGCAGTGTTGGCAAACAAATACACCACTGCAAGCAGCGCATGCAGTGGGGCAAATGGATGACAGGCTCAGCGTTCATTCTTCTCGGCATCGGGACAGCGTTTACCTCGCCACCATCCTGACTAACCCTGACGGGCCTTCAGACGTTCCAATACGCCGGAGGCATCAGCATCACCCTTGGTGATACCAGCCGCTTTGAGCTTGGCCTGAAGATCATTCTCTGCAGTATCACCCGAAAGTTCACTGGCCGCTTCCATCTGGGCAGCTCTCTCTGCTTGTCGCTGCCTGATCCGTTCCAGGGAATCCGTTGCAGTCGCCATTTTTGAATGAACACCGCTGTGTTTGGCGGCACAGGCTGCCTGTGCTTTTTGCACAGACTCCGTCGCTTTAACCGTATCAACCTGCTGCTTGAGGCGACGAAGATTGGACTCTGCACCCGTAATGGCCTTTTTCAGGCTGACAATACTGCCAGCAAAGCTCTTTTCCATTTCCAGTTCTGAATTAAGCTGCGCCTCATACTCTGCAATCTTACTGGCAACCTCAGTGGCCAGCGATTCATCTCCCTGATCCAGAGCTTTAATGGCGTAACCTTCATACTCAGCCACTTTTTCCTTCAACCCGGCACATTTTTGTGAGGAGAGCTTTTGCTTGGCCATAATGCCAGCCAACTGAGTCTTGGACTGCTGCAGCTGATCACTTGCCTCACGAATTTCCTGATCCAGAATACGTAAAGCATTGCTGTCTGCAATCGCCTCACCAACTTCGTTGGTCGCCCCTTTCAGGGCCGTCATCACTTTACTCCAAATGCTCATACTATTTACCTGTTTCAAACGCTTGATAATCAGTAAGCCACTGACTCAGAAGTCAGGTGATTCCCATAGGCTTCTGTGGCCTTGATGGCATTGGCTGCCAGCGTTTCTATTTCCTGCACGATATTCTGCAGTGAAGACGATGAACTCAGTGCACCAAAAATGGTGTAGTACTCATTTCCATTCGGAAAGCGATCCAGACTGATCGTCGACAATGGAAATAATTTGTGCGTGCGCAAAACCTCATCATTTAACGCAACCGGGTCCTTAACCAGTGATAAAGGCCAGAGCACCGCATCGGCAATAATCTGCTCCCCGGAAACTGTCAGGTAGATAGGCAGATCGCCAAACTCAACCATACTGATCTCCAGACAGGGCTCAGTCCCATCCACCAGATTCAACACCGCATTACCGCTGGTACTCAGTGGGTCATTAGCCAACGCTTCGTATAAGCTTTGAATCGTCCAAACACTTGGTGACTGTGTCATGGTGGTATTTCCTGGTGGTTGATAGGAATCGATTTGCCGGAGCTGCTGCTCAATATCCCGCAGCAGGTTGGCATTTTCTGGCAAAATCCAGATTTCTTTTTTTACCAGCCCCTGCTCTCTCATCCTGGAGCGAAACTGTCGCTGATAATGTGCAGCGTTTTTCCGCAAGGCCATGAATGAACTCTCTGTATCAGTGATATGCCCGACCTGTAGCGATCAGGCAATCCATTACATGTAACAAACATTACAGGTAATATAAAGGTCGTATTGTTTTTTTCAACTGCCTGTTATGTAAACTTTTCATCGAGCCTGACAATCTTTCCGTAACTGTGGTCTGAAACTTTTTCTTGATCAGCAAGTCTAAAATGATGAGCAAACAGCCCACTGCCAGTTATCAGTATGAGTCATTAACATTGAATCTGTTCCTGTTCCAGAAGAGCTTGTTAATCGTACTGTCAGAGAGGCTCTGGGTGAAAACTATTTTCAGGAATTGGCTCAGTTACAAAAGAGTAAAGCAGAACGCATCGTCTTTTGGTTTGATTCCTGACTCTGCGGAGCTTCAAGCCTATGGAATCGGTAGTATCTGAACTCGTGCTCTATTCCTTCTCCTTCCTCCTTCGTGACTAAACAACTACCTGACTGAATGCTTGCCAAAAAAAATCCCGATAAATTGCTCTATCGGGATTTTTTAAGCTGTCTGTCCATAAGAAAATTATGTGTATGCAGCGTATTTTAAATAACTATGGAAATCACTCCAAACCGAAATAATTGTGTCAGCACCACTGACCCAATCTGTTATCACCATTTCAGGGAACGAAAGGTACTATCTTCGCATCAAACTCTCTGAACAACCTATTGAGGCTCAAACCCATGCCAATAAAAAGACACCTACAAGTATTCATTGCAACACTACTCTGCATTAGTTTTTTCAGCTTTGCGGAGACGGTTCAACCATGGAAATCGGGTAAAGCAAGACGAGTTGCTAGTCGCAGGATGCCAGTAATCCAGGTATACGAACATGACGTCAATGGTTTTATTGCCTGTTATTCACATGACGATATACCACCTGACCTTGTAACAGGAGATAAACACCTCCAAGGTTTTGTCGCTATGGAGGGAATATACAAAGGACGCATTTTTCATCCCGAGGGGTATTTAGATATGGATATCACCCCTTTTCATACAACGCCCAGTGCTATGTGCCAGAACTACATTCCATCCTGCCAAGAAGAGGGCAAGGAATGCTGGGCAGATGGTGACACCGGTCGCCACTTCCATCGCCTTGTTAGTGCACTTGAAGCTGTTGATCGAATGGAGGACAGCCTGGGCCCATACTGGTAGCTACTTCGGTAGCCTTGTTCAGGCACTTGAAGCTGTTGATCCAACCGTAACATTCTTTCTCCACAAAACAAAAAACCCCGACAGATTGCTCTATCGGGGTTTGCAGCCTTGAGCGAGCTCAAGGTTAATAATGATGCCTGGCGATGTCCTACTCTCACATCGGGAAGAAGACACAGTAAAAGCCTGCCACTTAGTACTATAGAGTATAAAACGAACAACGCTACAACCCCTGCTATCACTGGCATTTCACGCTAATAGTAACTCCATACCAAAAATAATGTGATACTGCTTGAGTGCTCAGAATCCGAATTCTGTCCGAATCAGATAAGAATAGTCTTGGGAGTTGCGTAGAGATGATAAAGAAGATCACTGAAAGCAGTGTATCAAAAATGAGTGAGAAAACCCTCAGGGATAATGAGATCCGGGGATTCTCCTGTCAGCAGAAGAAAACAGGCAAGTTTTTCTATTACGAGTACAAATCCCCCGTTACCGGAACCAACCGCAAGCATCCTCTGGGCAGACACGGAGAGATCACCGTCGAGCAGGCGCGAACAATGGCCAGGGCATCAGCTGGTGAGGTGGCAACCGGTAATGATCCCCAGGAACAAAAACGGGAACGGCGGAAGGAAGTTGAGAAGCAGAGGCAAAATACCCTGCGAGCTTTTATGGAGGGTGATTACCGGAGCGTGACCCCGGAGGAGACAGCGGATGTTGCACAGAAGAATATAAAGAGGCATTTCTCAAAGTGGCTGGATAAGCCCATGTCTCATATCACTGCCTTTGAAATGAAAAAATGGCTAAACAACTATCCGGGAGCCCCTTCCGGCGGTAATCGCATTATGAATGATCTTCGGGGCATTCTGACCAAAGCCGTCGCAGCTGGCTATATTGATAAAACACCGATGTCTGAAGTAAAGCGACTCAAGGAAGACAAGAGCAAGAAGATCAAATATCTGACCCGGGAATATGAACAACAGCTAATGGCCGGCCTGGATGAATATGATGTATACCGACGAAAACTGGATGGCCAGCATAATGGCACGTTTGCTGACCTGCTCAGGCCACTGGTGATCGTTGCCATTCATACCGGAATGCGTAAAGGCGAACTGCTCAACATGAAGGTAAACGATATTGATTTTGCATCCGGCATAATAACCGTAGTGGGTATGGGCGACCATTCCAATGGGCAAAATCACCAGAAAAAGAAGACCCGCACCAAATCACTCCAGACTCGTTACATTCCACTGAACGACATATCCACTACCATACTGAACGACTGGATTGATCAGACCGGTTACACCAACCTGGTGTTTCCCAATAATTCCGGCCAGCGAGCCTGTGATAAATTTATTGACCGCCGCTGGTATAAAGCCAGAGAAGCAGCAGGGCTCACCGGAAAAATCGATTTTCATGGCTTGCGCCACACCTTCGGCACCCGGCTGGCAGAACTTCGGGTGGATCTGGTCACGATTCAGGAGCTGATGGGGCATGAGTCACTGGATATCACCGCCAAGTACCTGCACACCAGCCCGGAGCGAAAGCATCTGGCAATTTCGGAATTAGCGGGTTATTGAGGTTAGCCCCTTACGGATGCGAGCTGGTCAGATCACCGAGTCTATTGATTTTGATATGGCAAAACTCCCCAAAATTCATCATTGTTTCTTCATAAAAATGACCGATAAGGCCATCAATAAAGAAAGCCCATTCCGTGTTGTCAGCAACAGAAAACTACCGGGAATAATCAGTAGCGACAGCCAAAGCAGATGGTAATAGGCAATCCCTAACAGGAGCACTCCAACAAGAAGCATCAGCATACACAGCGCTACTGCGACCATCGGTGGAATAACCATGCCAGATTCCCGTGCTGAGGAGATAATGACCATCCAAAGCCAAAGGTCGATTAGTATAAAAACAACCAAAACGATATTGCTAAACACCGGAGTAACTCCTGGGTCCTCGAGAACCAGGATTATAGACGATTCGCATATATCCAGCGCACCTTTCATAAAGGGGATGGCACCTGATCTACCACTTTCTGACGAAAGTTAACCAGGTCATGGATCTTGCTGCTGTCCGGGTTATATACCCACTCATGGTCAAACAGGGTTTCCATTCGCTCCCGTAAAAAGCAATTACCAATAACCAGGGAGTAAAAGCGATTTCCTGTTTCTTTTTGCTGCCCTATTTCAGAAGACACTTCCGGGGTTAAGTCGGCCATAATAAAGTCCGAAACAATCAGCAAGTCCGAATTTTCATACGACTCCTGTTTCATAACACTCAAGGCATGCTGCAAAGCGGGTGTGATATCGGTACCACCATGAAAAGACATGCTTAAGAAATCTATCAGCGCTGGCATCCCCTCAGTTCCTGTAAGTTCCAGTGTGGATATGCCGGTAGAAAAGTTAATCAGATAGCATGGCCGCTTCTGTTCTTTAGCCTTGCCAGCCATATACAAGGCAACTGCCTTGGCAATGGTTTCTGGCGTCCCATGCATAGAACCACTGGTATCGATGCACAGAATCATCGGCCCAAGGGAATGCTTATCTGCAGTGGTCACATCAACCTCAACTTCGTGCTGCTGGTTAATATTCTGCATTCCTTGCATGTCGAAGCACATCAGTCGAGATTCAATAAATTTAAGGTCGAATAATATGTCGGTGTCCGGATCTGAAAGCAGTGCCAGTTCAGAAGGAAGGGCATGTTCAATTTCATGGCCGGTGCGAACGCCAATAATTTCCTCTTTTGAGTCAATATCGGGTATCTGGGTGGCAAAGGAACGTTTTTGCCTGATGGTTTCAATACGTTCGGAAAGCTCAACTTGCCGCATTCTGCCCAACAATTCACAGATAGCACGGGCACCCTCATCATTAGCCAGATAGTTCGCCCATCGTTTAAATTGTTCGACTTGTTGTGGAGACAGAGCACCTTTAGAAAGATCAAGCCAAATACCGGGCTCAAGTCCCAGTGCTTCCAGGCTTTCTGTTAATTGCGCGATAGTATTAAGAAAATCCTCAAACTCCTTGATAAACTTCTCGCGCAACCGGGCTAATTTCTGAACCTCCCAAGCGGCCCGGCTCTGATCGAGTTCTTTCTGCCACTGATCTAACAGCAATGTTCTCGCCACCTTGACCCTGGATAGATCATTCGGCACTTGACGGGAGGAATCAGAACTTTTTTTCCTGTCAGCCTTCTGTGTTTTTTTAAGCAATTCCTGACGCCAGAAATGATCATCAACATGGATCTTCTCTGACTTGCAAAATGTGCTGTAATCGCTCAGAAGCTGGTTGATCTGATCGACACAGAGAGCTTCAGGGGCTATGGATTTCCAGTACTTTAAGCGATCATCTGAATGTCCGTGCTTGTAGCCATTCACCAGTTCCTTGGTGGCTTCTCTCTGCCAGTCATCTATAGCTTCGTTCATAGTCTGATGGAGGGAACCAAACTGACTGAGGAGTTCACCATATTTATTGGCAAGCCCCTCTTTTAGCTGACTAACCGATGTTTGAAGCGGTTTCATTTGCATAGGGCCTCCAGACGTTCACAATCCTTGATCCTGATCTGTAAGCTATGCAACTGCTCCTCTATGCCTTCCACAGCGAAATTAATGTCATCCTGACAAACAAAAACTGAGTCGAGGTTGTTTTGGTAGTCACCAAGCTTTTCCTCAACTTCCACTTTTATTTTAGAAAAAGCTGATCTTATATCTGCAACTGATCCTGACAAAGAGCGAATCAGCCTCTTGTTTACATCCGTTTTCTTAGCTCCTTTGTGAAACAGGATGGCTGGAGTGAACTCCGTTTTCTTATAATAGCGCTGATCCAGCTCTATAGAGCAGCTTCCTTGAGCATCAAAGAGGCATTTCACATCACTAATGATATTGCCACTTTTGTCAACAGGCTGAAATTTATCTTTCGACTTAAATTCTGATATCGGAATAAATAATTCTTTAATAATATCTCGGTTATGATGGTGATCGTATTTAAAAACCACATCAGCCTTAAAGAACTCTTTATTATTTAATGTCACCGTCTCGTAAACATCTTTGTTATGAAAAATCTCATGTCTGATTTCTTTATCTAGTTCCCGTCCAAAAACGCAACCAACTGAAAACATAAGTATTTAATTCTGAAAAATAAGTGAAGCCCTCCTGCTTTTTTACAACTAACCTTCCCAAGGC
>NZ_JAHHPM010000106.1 GCF_024606345.1 Endozoicomonas sp. YOMI1 | reverse complement strand
AAGGGCGAAAGGCTATAGAAATACAGGGACATTTATCACGATGATTTTCCTGATTGCCAGCCCGGTTACTGACATCCTCAAATCCATATGAAACGACGAAGAGCCAATTTACTGATCGCGGTTCATCCCTGCAGGCGCAGGGAACACAGCCAGGCTATTCATGAAGCGTTTACTATGGGCGGTTCATCCCTGCAGGCGCAGGGAACACGTTCGTTCATGCCGCGTTCTCCTTGCTGTGGTCGGTTCATCCCTGCAGGCGCAGGGAACACGGGATCAGATATATACAAATGTCCCTCAACCGCGTTTCATCCCTGCAGGCGCAGGGAACACTGGTTGAGCAATACCGCTGCATTATTCGTCGCCGGTTCATCCCTGCAGGCGCAGGGAACACACGTCTTTTAAAGTTTTCATTATTGTTTCCCTCGGTTCATCCCTGCAGGCGCAGGGAACACCAACCGCCTTGCGCTGCGCGGACTTGACGAACCGGTTCATCCCTGCAGGCGCAGGGAATACCAGTTCAGACGTTTGTTAATTTCCAAAAGCCACGGTTCATCCCTGCAGGCGCAGGGAACACTTGATGGTGTGCTTTATTCAGGGCGTAGATCGCGGTTCATCCCTGCAGGCGCAGGGAACACCTATGACTTATGTAGATTTATCAGTAGTCATTCGGTTCATCCCTGCAGGCGCAGGGAACACCTAAGTACATCTTTACCAGCAATAACAACCCCCGGTTCATCCCTGCAGGCGCAGGGAACACTGCTGGTTTCGGAATTTACGGGCAAGTCAAAGCGGTTCATCCCTGCAGGCGCAGGGAACACATATGCGAAAAGGGGCGAAACTGCAGACGCGGCGGTTCATCCCTGCAGGCGCAGGGAACACGTTCATGATAATCCTCTACTCCCTCTGTTAAACCGGTTCATCCCTGCAGGCGCAGGGAACACTGGCCCTGGATGCTTACTGATTTTCCCACCGCCGGTTCATCCCTGCAGGCGCAGGGAACACCGTTTCCAGCCTGGGACCGATGGATTACACAGCGGTTCATCCCTGCAGGCGCAGGGAACACGACAATACGCCCGCCTTTTAAATATTTGTACCCGGTTCATCCCTGCAGGCGCAGGGAACACAGAACCGGAAACCGAGCCAATATCAAAACGAACGGTTCATCCCTGCAGGCGCAGGGAACACGTGATAAGGAGTTTAAATTTTTCACGTCCATCTCGGTTCATCCCTGCAGGCGCAGGGAACACCTCATAAAGCTGGTGGCCGTAAGCCATGTGACCGGTTCATCCCTGCAGGCGCAGGGAACACACCTGGAGACGCCCACCGTCCACCAAAATAAACGGTTCATTCCTGCAGGCGCAGGGAACACTTTATCTCTGTCAGATAATGACGTTCAGAAACCGGTTCATCCCTGCAGGCGCAGGGAACACCAAATGCTTCGTACTGGTCAAATACATATGACCGGTTCATCCCTGCAGGCGCAGGGAACACGTGAATCTGCAAAACTGGCAGGGCTGAAAAGCCGGTTCATCCCTGCAGGCGCAGGGAACACATCGGGCTTTACGTCACCGAATAGTGAACTGACGGTTCATCCCTGCAGGCGCAGGGAACACTCAGACCAGGCCAAAGCGGCATACAAGGTAGCCGGTTCATCCCTGCAGGCGCAGGGAACACCGCTAGATAGTTCCCGTCCAAAAACGCAACCAACTGAAAACATGAGTATTTTATTCTGAAAAATAAGTGAAGCCCTCCTGCTTTTTTACAACTAACCTTCCCAAGGC
>NZ_JAHHPM010000105.1 GCF_024606345.1 Endozoicomonas sp. YOMI1 | reverse complement strand
AATCGAAGGGGTTTGAGGTGATCAGGTCTACTCACCTCAAACCCCAAAACTCATTCGGGCGATTACTCTCCCACAATTACTATTCCAAGTGTGTTTCATTAAGGCAATTGAAAAAGTACTTGAAAAAATTTAGTCATTGTTATGCCCATAACGCTCACCCCAATATTTACACCATGCTTCAGAGTCAGGCTCCCTTACTTCCAAGATTGATGCTGCATATTCAAAATAATCTTGGTTTCGTGTAGATCACATCTGTCTTATTGACACCGGAATAGTTGAGTTAAGGAAGACTTATGTATTTTGCTAACAAGGAATTGTTGAACCCTCCTGTCAGTCGGGCAGCATACAGCGACCGAACCGCTTGGCTCATGTCCGAAACGTCCCGGTTGGCTTACTTTCAGTTCGAGGGAAGCCTAGAGCTGAGTAAAGTGGCTCAGAACCTTGCTAATGACAGTGACCCTGAATCTGTTGAGACTGCGCTGAACAGCCTTCTGTCAGACCGGCAGCTGTCGTCTGATGCTGCGAAGGATGAGCTGAGCCTCCATCTGGCTGTAGCAAGATTCACCCTACATAGTGTGTTTAATCACAATGAGACGCAGGCATTTCTGGCATCTAGTGAATCCCATCGAATGAATGTCCTCGCCTTCAGGGGCACAGAAAAAAACCTTAAAGACATTAAAACAGATCTCAAGGCATCCATGATTGAAATGGATGGAGTCAGGGTTCACCACGGTTTCTATCAAGCTCTTGAATGTGTCAGGCCTGAAATCGAAGGAGCCCTTAGAGAAGTAAGAAAAAACGGTTACCCTCTGTACATCACGGGTCACTCATTAGGCGGAGCCATAGCCTTGCTCGCCACAAAGTTTCTGGCGGAGGACAGTATTGGTGCCTGCTACACATTCGGAAGCCCTCGTGTGGCATGTTCACAATTTGGGGATTCAATCAAAACACCAGTGTACCGGCTGGTTAACGCAGCGGACGGCGTACCCAGAGTTCCGCCTGCCTACCTGCAGAACGCCTTGATCGCCTTCTTTGAGGTTATCCGCATTCCTTACGTTAGCGACACGCTCATCAAAGTATTGGACAAAGTATCAGGATACCGGCATCACGGCGACATGAGATACCTTACCGCCTGCAAGGCAGACCACAACGACCTCAGGCTACTGCAGAACCCATCCCTCATCGACCGGGCATGGAGGTTGTGTAACCGGGTAGTAACTTGCGGTCCCACAGTAATCGCTTCGGATCACTCTATACAGGCCTATTCAACAAAACTGTCAGCCTACGCAGAAAAGCGCAGTAGTGCGTCCGGGCATGACCTACAGCTGTCATCAACAATGGAAAGTTAATAAGGCAAAGCCATGTTCAGATTAATAAAGAGAGCTTTGGCTGCACTCACCATGCTAACCATGCTTGGCTGCGTCTCGATTCCACAAGAGGCTCCGACAATATCGGCAGAGCTAGGGAAACGGATCAGCGCAATCGAAGAGGCCAACATCACGTTGCTGAACCGGTTCTTCGATCAGAAGCGTGCTGAGGTTGACCGGTTTATCGAGCAGGAATGGACACCCGTTTTTGCCAAGGAAGTGTTCTCTGATCCCAAGGTGGTAGATATGTGGAACCAGGTAGTACGCAGCAGCAACGACAAAGACCGATTGAAATTCCTGGTTTTGATGGGACCCAAGCTGCAAACCAAAATCAACGCCAAACGCCTGACACTAATCCGCCCCTTGGATGACCTGGAGCGCCGTATTGAAGATAGCATCCGTGCAGACTTCAATCAGGCCAGAGCCATTAACAATACTATTACCAGCTTCCTGTTATCGGCTTCCGAAGTAACTGTGAACCGTGATCGCTACCTGGAGATGGCTGGTGTTGGTGATCAGCAATTGAATGACTGGATCAACTTGGCTGACAACGCTGTTTCAGAATTGCTGGAGGGCGCAAAGGATGGGGAAAGTAAGATTGCCAGCGCAGAAAAATACCTGACTGAACTTAACAAAATCAGAGATTCAATATAAGGAGATAGAGTCATGGCAATTGACTGGGAAAGCTTTGAAAGCGATCTGGATGAAAGAATTGATAGCGCTGGCGAACGCACTGATGCCAGACTAGCAGAAAAAATGTCATCCATTACCCGAATGACGGATGAAGAGATACAGGAACTCCTGCCTGACCCCGCTGACGCCAAAAAGCTTACAGACCTGATGAAAATAGTGAAGTCTGCAGACGATCGTAACACCAAAGTTAATATGATAGTGGCCAATGCCGAGGACTTTGGCGGCGTGCTGGTTACTTTGCTTGAAAAATTCACTTAGCCTGCCTCACTTAATCGAATCCTGACAGGTCTGCAGTGCAGGTCTGTCGGATAACGAATTCATGCATCCCAATTCATCTCGTCAGCCCATATGGTTACGGGCCACATACCATATCAATCCAAACTTTGAATTGGAGCTCATTTTCACTCCACTCTTGCGGTTCTAGCGATAACGCTTTTGACGTTCTGCATTGCTCATAGCCATCATAATGTTACGCCGATAACAAACAGTGAGTAGAGCATTAAAGGTAGACTGTTATGGGCGTAATAATAAATATGAATATTTTCAATTGGTGTAGTTCATTGGTGTATATACCATTTGATAATTGGTATATATCCTTACGGCTGCGCAGGAAAACATTTCTACGGTATAGGTTTAACTAATACTAAGCGCCCCAAACCCCTCTAACACGCGATGCCTGCGTTAGATATGTCGTGTTCTTTTTTAGTTGAATGATGGTAATCATATTTTGTTTTTTTGCTTGGGCTAACCGGCGGGTGCGCTGGCAATTTACCCTGGGCAACG
>NZ_JAHHPM010000012.1 GCF_024606345.1 Endozoicomonas sp. YOMI1 | reverse complement strand
TAGCAGGGCTATTGCGAGGAATTCCAACGAAGATCCAGCTGTTCAAAATGGCTGCACAGTTCATATTTAGAAGGTGGAATTGGTATTACTCACCGGCAAAATTGCACAGAGTATAAGTTGGAATGCCTGCTGCATTGAGTTTGTCCACACCCTTGAGGTCTGGCAGATTGATGATGGCTGAGGCCTCCAGTGTGCTGGCTCCTGCTTTTCGGATCAGCTGATCGGCAGCCAGCAGTGTGCCTCCGGTGGCGATAAGGTCATCCATCAACAGAATTTTTTCACCAGCCTTAATGGTGTCTTCATGCATTTCCAGTACTGCTTTGCCATACTCAAGGTCATACTCAACACTGAGGGTTTTGCCGGGTAGTTTGCCTTTCTTGCGAAACAGTATCAGTGGCTTGTTCATGATATAGGCCAGTGTCGAGCCAAGCAGGAAACCGCGGGCATCCAGAGCGCCAATGCGATCAAAAGTCTGGTTCTCATAACGCTGAACCATAGCATCCACGGCCTTACGCCAGGCTTCCGGGTTTTCAAACAGTGTGGTGATATCCCGAAACAGGATGCCTTTATGGGGCCAGTCCGCTATGGTTCTGATTTGTGTTTGCAGATATTCCTGAACGGATGAGCATTCGTTTGTATGCATGGGAGAGAGTATGCCGTTATCAGTTAATAGGATAAATGGAAGAAGCCTCCTGGAAGGTTAGAGAATAAAGTCAGGCGCTGGTGGCGATCTGGTTGGGTTCCAGTGTTTTTCCGCCAGCCAGGGCACAGAGTTCAATCGAGTTGCGAATTTCGATTTCCTTGCCCACCGCTGAGATCAGGCCATTTTTCTGGAATCGGGTAAATACACGACTAACGGTTTCTACCGCCAGGCCCAGGTAGTTCCCCATCTCATTTCTCGACATGGACAGTCGGAACGACTGGGAAGAAAAGCCACGGCGGCGAAAACGGCTGGCCAGGTTAATCAGGAATGTGGCAATGCGTTCATCTGCGTTTTTCTTGGACAGCAGCATCATCATTTGCTGGTCTTCACGGATACGCTTGCTCATCAGGCGCATCAGATGTCGGCGAAGCTCCGGAAATTGTTCTGAAAGGGCTTCCAGTTGCTCAAAAGGAATCTCGCAGATCATGGTGGTTTCCATAGCCTGGGCAGAAACCGGATAGGTATCCGTATCCATACCGCTCAGGCCAAGAATTTCGCTGGGCAGGTAAAATCCGGTGATTTGTTCCTCACCTTCATTGGTAGCCGTGTAGGTTTTTATAGCCCCTGAGCGAACAGCAAAGACACTGGTGAAGGGGTCGCCTTCCAGAAACAGGTGTTCGCCTTTTTTCAAAGGACGCCCACGCTTGATGATGTGATCCAGCTGATCGATATCCTTAATGCTCAGTGCCAGTGGCAGGCACAATGCGCTGAGGCTGCAGTCTTTGCAGGCCACATGGCTCGGCTGTCGGGCGTTGGGCTTTGACGTCATGAGAGGCCTCAAAGTCGTATTGGCGAAATTCGACACTGTTTATGGAAAACCAAGTGTATGAAAAGTGCTACCGGAGTGTAAATCAGGTATGTACGCAACCGGGCAGACCTAAAGTAGGGCTTTAGTGCTGCTTCAGCAAGGCGTCATAAGCTGCGGATGTTCCGATGAGCTTTCATCTGCTGTGTCGTCTATCCAGCTCAGGGCTGACCCTGATAATAGTATGGTCATGGCTCCTGGTGGTTGTATGTCTTAATCCCTGGAAAATCAATCTGACATTGTCTTGTGTCACAGGATTAAATTTTCATTCATGGTATTTGACTGACCTGGCAGATTTTGCACTTATGTTTTAAGTAAATCAATGTGAGAGTGGTGACAAACCAGTAGTCAGTTTCAGTTTTTTTCTGATAAGCCGGTGGTTTGTGGAGAGTTTTCATCGCTGTGCGGGATGATCAGGCAGTGACCCCGGTGGTGGCAGAAGAGAACTCCCGGAGCTTTGTTATCGCTCCGGAGGTGTGTACTGCTATTCAGATGACCTTTGAGTAGAGAGGCTTTTCTTTCATCTCGGGTTGATTGAGATAGTGGTCGAACTGCATACAGATGTTACGGATCAGTAGCGTTCCCTTCGGCAGTACTTCCAGCAAACCATCACTATTCAGACTGACCAGGTCGTCTGCCCTCATCGGCTCAAGCCTTGCCAGCTCAGCACGGAAGTAATCTCTGAATCGAATGCCAAACTGCTGTTCAATATCGCTGAAGTTCAATTTGAAGTGGCAGATCAGCTGGGTAATCACTGCCTGACGGACTTTGTCATCAGCCGTCATCTTCAATCCGCGTACCATTGGCAGCTGCTGTTCATTGATCATTGAGTAGTACTGGGCTTCATCTGTGCTGTTCTGAATATAAGTGTCGCCAACCTGGCTGATGGCAGACACGCCCATGCCGATCAGGTCGCAGTGGCTATGCGTGGTATAACCCTGAAAATTCCGGTGCAGAGTGCCTTCTTCCCGGGCAATGGCCAGTTCATCGTCTGGCAGGGCAAAGTGATCCATACCGATATAGATGTAGCCCTGATCCAACAGCTTTTCCGTGGCCTGATGCAGAATTTCCAGCTTCATCTCCGGCGCTGGCAGATCCTGGTCATTGATTCTGCGCTGCGGCTTAAAGCGGTGTGGCAGGTGGGCGTAGTTAAACAGGGATAACCTGTCCGGGGCCATATCAACCACTCGATCAATGGTTTCCATAAAGCTGTTGGTGGTCTGGAAAGGCAGGCCGTAAATCAGATCCATATGCACCGAACGGAATGCCATGGTTCTGGAAGCATCAAGAATTGATTGAATCATGCTTTCTGGCTGGACCCGATTAACGGCTTCCTGCACTCTGGCGTTCAGGTCTTGAACACCCATGCTGATTCGATTGAAACCGAGGTCCCTCAGGGTGCTCATCATGGGCCAGTCTACTTCTCTGGGGTCCAGTTCAATGGAGTAGTCTGCTGTATCGTTTTGGGTCAGCTGGAAGTGCTGGCGGATATGGCCCATCAGGTCAGTCATCTGATCTCTGCTCAGAAAGGTCGGAGTGCCGCCGCCAAAGTGGAGTTGCTCAACCCGCTGTTCCTGGCTGTAGAGCGCTGCTTGCATCTCTATTTCACGAAACAGGTATTCCAGATAAATATTGGCACGCTCAGGGTGCCTGGTCACAATTTTATTACAGGCGCAGTAATAACAGACATGGGAGCAGAACGGGATATGGAAGTAGAGTGACAGGGGTTTGATGGCGCTGGCACTGGACAGGGCATTTTGATGATATTTCTGAATATCAAAGCTGCCATCAAACTGCACCGCCGTGGGATAGGAGGTATAACGCGGGCCTGAGTGGTTGTAACGGTGAATCAGGTCTTTATCCCAAACTGGTGCAGTATTCATTATTGCTCTCGAACGGTAATCTTCATGTCTTATCAGTCAGTGTTTTGGCCTTCAGACCTGTCTTTCGATGTCGGAACGCTTAAGGCAGAACAGTCTGTATTACGTCATGATGTTTTTTGATAGTTTAGAAAAATTTTCACGGCTGTTCTTTGATCGGGGTCAATAGGTAAGAACCGCACTCAGCATGGCTTGATGGTTGGTCTTTGGTGCCTGTGATGAGGATTTTTTCCAGCGTGGCGTGAAGCTATGGAGGTCAGTTATTGTATCTGCCCTGTGGTTATTAATCGAGCAAATCAGGACCTTTTCTCTTTATCACATATGATGATGGTGCAGCACCGACATCAACCACCTCTGGTGCGCGCCGGGCATAGACCATAACCCGAAAAGGATGATCAGCAAACCTGCCAGGTTGCGGGTGATACTGGCCTGAATAATGCCACTGAGCTGTCTTGAGAACGCACCGAGCAGGAACACTGAGGGTATGGTGCCGATGCCGAATGAGGCCATTAACAGCGCACCCCGTACCGGTTGTCCCTGGCCAGCGCTCCAGGCCAGTGTGCTATAAACCAGGCCACAGGGTAACCATCCCCAGAGCATGCCAATGGCGAGGGCATTGGGAAAATTTTTGATTGGCAGCAGTGCTTTGGCTTTGGGTTGGATATGTTGCCAGAGCTTATGCCCGATTTTCTCCAGGTGTGTCAGACCACGCCACCAACCAGTGAGATAAAGCCCCATGGCGATCAACATAATGGCCGCAAAATAGCGCAGTCCCATCTTTACTTCCGGGCTGATTCCGCCCAGGTACCAGCCAATACTGGCCAGAAGGAAGCCAGCGATGGCATAGCTGGTAATCCGTCCGAGATGGTAGGTCAGCATCAGCCAGAAGATCTGTGAGCGTGACTTGCCTGCCAGGGAAAGGCTGAGCGCGGAAGTAATGCCGCCACACATTCCGATGCAGTGGGCGCTGCCCAGTACGCCCAGGGTTAATGCGGAAAGTAAAGTGGGGACTTCATTCATGGTCATGCGAATTAGTCTTTGGTATCTGTGTGCGTTGAGGCTCATCAAAAAGAATGCTGTGCGCTGGCCCTTCAAGGTCGTCAAACTGACCATCGTCTACTGCCCAGAAGAACACTTTGACCGCTACCGCGATCAGGATCAGGGCCAGAGGGATCAGGATAATCAGGCTTTCCATGGTCAAACAGCTCCTCTGGGTTCAAGGTGGGCGTAGGCTTCTTCTGATTGGGTCGGTTCTTTGATCCGTTTCCCCGGGCGGTTCAGTCGCAGGGCATTGGCCACTACAATCAGTGAGCTTAGCGCCATGCCGGTAGCCGCCATCCATGGCGCAATCATGCCTGCTGCGGCCAGGGGTAGGGCGGCAAGGTTATAGCCAAGGGACCATGCCAGGTTTTGCCGGATGATTTTCCGGGTTCTTACGGTCAGGTTAAAGGCATCGGCCAGTCGTTCAAGGTTTCCGGAAATCAATACTGCATCCGCACTGGTGCGCGCCAGGTCTGAGGCATTACCCATGGCCATGGAGATATCCGCACCGGCCAGAACGGGAACATCATTGATGCCATCACCGACCATTAAGACTTTGTGACCTTGACTCTGTAGAGTCTGGATATAGTGCAGCTTGTCATCCGGGCTGCTTTCAGACTTCCATTGCCGTATACCCAGTGATTCAGCCGTTGCCGCGACAACCGGCTCGGCATCACCACTGAGCAAGGTCACGGTTTTGCCCATCTGCTGCAGCCGTTGGATCGTATGGGCTGCCTCAGGGCGCAGACTGTCGGTAATCCTGAACCAGCAGAGCGGTTGCCAGAGTTCCTGCTCAGTGCTTTCTGACATCAGCAGCCACTGCCCATCCTGTTCTGGGGTTGCCATATTGCCGGATGGGCAGGCAAAGTCAGGCCGCCCGATGCGATAAAGGCGGTTGCCAATGGTTCCTTCTATTCCCTGGCCAAGATGGTTTTTCACATCGTGAGCCTGTTCATGCAGTGACTCAACAGTGTAGAAAAAGGCTCTGGCGATAGGGTGTTCAGAGTGTGCTTCCAGAGCTGCTGCCCGCTGAAGCAAGACTTCTTCTGAGCAGTTGCCATTATCAAGAGGAACCACCTGACTTAATGACAGTTCCCCTTTGGTTAAGGTGCCGGTCTTATCAAAGATCACATGGTCGATGGTTTTCAGGCCTTCCAGAACATGACTGCGGGTAACCAGTAGACCAAGGCGGTGCAGATAACCGGTCGCAGCGGTCAGAGCGGCGGGCGTGGCCAGGGACAGAGCGCAGGGGCAGGTCACCACCAGAACCGACAGGGTAATCCAGAACGCGTCTTCCGGAGCAATGCCAGACCAGCCCCAGTAAACGACAATAGCCACCAGCAAAACACAGGCAACAAACCAGCCAGCCACCTTATCGGCAATTTTCGCGATGGCGGGCTTATCCTGCTGTGCCCGTTGCAGCAGCTGGATAATGCCCGCTACCCGGGTCTCTTCGCCCACTTTGCTCACCTTAAGCTCAATGGGATGGTCCACATTGATACTGCTGCACAGCAGTGTGTCACCCGGCTGCTTTTCGATTGGCAGGTATTCTCCGGTTAACATGGCTTCATTAACGCTGGTGGAACCACTGATCAGAACACCATCTGCAGGAATGGCATCACCGGGAAGAATTCTAACCTTGTCGTCCGGTTGCAAATCGGCAACCGGGACGCGCTGATACTGGCTATTGACTTCTTTCAGGCAACTGGGCGGCAGCAGATTGGTCAGCGCCCGTGCAGCCCTGGCGGTTGCGTGGCGGGCACGAAGCTCAAGGTAGCGGCCAGTCAACAGGAAGAAGGTAAACATGGAAACGGAGTCATAATAGACTTCGCCAGAGCCTTCAGCGATGGAATAAATAGAGCCTTCAGCGATGGCATAAATAGAGCCTTCAGGGAGAAAATAAACCGAGAAGGTTGCCCACAGGCTGGCCAGATAGGCACCACCAATGGCAATGGATACCGGCACATCCATACCGAGATGGCGTATTTTGATATCCCGCCAGGCCGCCTTGAAGAAGGGCGCTGCAGAGTACAACACCACAGGCGTGGCAATCACGGCACTGAAGATCCGGATCAGGTCCCGGTAAATGTCCGGCATATCTTCACTGATCGCGCCGGAATAGAGGGCGATGGCATACATCATCACCTGCATGGCACCAATACCGGCAACGGCAAGCCGTCGTATAAAGGTTCGGTTTTCGTTTTTCAGCAGGGCTTCCTGTTGGTCAGCACGCCAGGGGAAAGCCTTGTAACCGATTGTGTGAATTTCCAGCAGAATGGTACTTAAGGGTATCTCACTGTTATACCAGGTGATCTGTGCCTCATGGGTGCTGAGGTTGACACTGACCCGGGCAACGCCCGCCAGTGCTTCCAGATGGTTTTCCAGTAACCAGACACAGGCAGCACAGGTGATGCCGTCTATCAGCAGACTGGCAGTCAGGTGGTTGTCCTGGCTTTGCGAAGCTGGGCCTGCGGGTCTGACAAAATCCTTTTGCACCTCTGCACGGTCATAGATCTGCAGTTCTTCCTGCAGTCGCTGATTCAGGTCAGTGACCTGGTTGGCGCTTTCGGTCCGGTGCCGGTAATAATTCTCCAGACCGCCGGCCACGATGGCCTCGGTCACTGCCTTGCAGCCCGGACAGCACATGGGCTGTTGTGTTCCTTCAACGTCTGCAAAAAATACCACCGGCTCACTGACCGGCAGTGTGCAATGAAAGCAACGGGTATCGGTCATCAGGCATCCGGGTTTTTCAGGGTAATGGGGGTTCCCGGTGAGACTACTGCCTCCAGGGTGATCTTCCAGCCGGTTTCATAGCCTACTTCCGGAATCAGTTCATCCAGAGTTTCCAGTTGCAGGTAGTAACGTCCGGCAACCAGCGCTTCCAGCTGACCGACATAGATTGGGTTTTGCCCGGGTTGTGCAGCGCCTGAGGCAGCATTCGCGCCTGCGGCCAATTTAGCGCTGATGCCAAAGGAGCGGGTCAGCATAATGGCTTTATCTTTGTCTTTAAACACCGGAGAAAGAAAACTGAGTTTAAGTTGCCCAGGCCACACGGCCGGATTTCCCTGCATCTTCACTCTGACTTCACCGATCAGTTCATCAATGGTCAGTATGCCTTCAACGGCCAGGATTCGGGCATTTTCAATCCGGGTCATGTCCTGGTTGATGGTTTTGCCGTTCTTGTAATAGTCATCAATAACCACGCTGTCCTGATGGGTAAATGCGGTATAGACCTGAAAGCTTCCCCAGGCAAAGGTGACCATCAAAATACCCACGATGTACCAGGCCCAGGGTTCCCGGTACCAGGGGGTAAAAGGTTCCCTGTTGGTGGAAGGCTGGCCTACTGCCAGGTTATCTCTGCTGGTTGTTGACTGCGTCATGGTACAGGGTTTCCTCTATGGTCCGGGCACCATAAATCGGCTTTCAGCGGTAATGGCTTCCAGTCCGGGCTGGCTGGAACTGATGCTGAAGCGAACCGGCCGTGTGCTGGGAACTCTATCAATCAACGGAGCGATAACCCTGATGATTTCCTGCTGCACACTGCCTGGCTCTACCACAATGGCAGTTTTGCCCGCTATTTTCAGACTCTCAATACCAGCCACCTGGATAAGAATTTCATGGGGTTGCTGGTCTTTGTTAGCGACTTTCAGTGTGTAGATATTTTCTACCTGGTCATCATTTATGACCCGGAAAAGTACATTTCTATCCCTGAGTACTTCCAGTTCCAGGGGAGTTCGATGGCCAAGGCTGAAGATAAACAGGCAGATCATGATAAACAGTGCTGAACTATACCCGATCAGGCGGGGACGAAGCCAATGGGTTTTCTGGCCGGACAGTTCGTTGTCGGTGGTGTAGCGAATCAGGCCTTTGTCATAGCCCATTTTGTCCATGATGGTGTCACAGGCATCAATACAGGCGGCACAGCCGATACACTGATATTGCAGCCCATCACGGATGTCGATACCCGTAGGACAGACTTGCACGCAGACACTGCAGTCCACACAGTCCCCCAGCCCCATATTTTTGTGATCAGCGCTTTTCTTGCGTGGACCACGCTGCTCACCGCGACTCTTGTCGTATGCAACCACCAGGGTATCGTTATCGAACATAACGCTCTGAAAACGGGCGTAGGGGCACATGTAAATGCAAACCTGCTCCCGCAGGTAACCCGCATTGCCATAGGTTGCCAGGGTGAAGAAGCCGAGCCAGAAAATACCCCAGGGCGCAACATCGAAGGTGGCTATGTCCAACACCAGTTGCCGGACAGGGATAAAGTAACCGACAAAGGTGAGCGCCGTAGCAAAAGCGACACTCAGCCAGAGCAGGTGTTTGGCGCTCTTGCGCAGAAATTTCCCGACGGACATGGGCTTTTTGTCCATCTTCATCCTGCGGTTGCGTTCACCTTCAGTAATGCGTTCTGCCCACATAAATACCCAGGTGAATACGCTCTGGGGGCAGGTGTAGCCGCACCAGATTCGTCCGGCAAACACCGTTAATGCAAACAGGCCAAAGGCACAGATAATCAACAGCCAGGACAGCAGGATAAAGTCCTGGGGCCAGTAGGTGGTGCCAAAGATGTGAAATTGTCTGGCGGGCAGGTCAAAGAGAACGGCCTGACGGCCATTCAGGTTGATCCAGCAGGTACCAAAAAAAAGTAAGAAGAGGAATGTACCGCCAGCCAGACGAAGCGTCCGGAAGTGGCCCGAGAAGCTTCTGGTGTAAATCTTGTCAGGCTTCTGATACAGGTCGATCAGTTCCGGTTCCTGGTTGGCATTGTGTTTGTTCATAGAGCCCAAATATACCGTTAAGGTTTTTATGGATTTTCAGCAGGTAACCCTTGGCTTATTCCCACGGTTCGAGGCTGTCGCGAAACCTGGATAAACGATCCAGTACACGGTTTCAATGTAATTGATGGGTTCCTTCTATCATTGACGTCCAAACTTCGTTCGTCCTGAGCGGAGTTGAAGGGCGTAAACTCCATACCCTTTAATAAAGACTGTGCCAATCACCCTTCGACTCCGCTCAGGGTGAACGGAGATGACTCGTTCCCACGGTTCCCCGTGGGAATGCATACCTGCTGAACCCGCCGCAAATCAAAATCCCCATTAAGCACCCGGGATTCCGGACAAAACAGGTTTTGCCGCATTCTGTATGCTCCGGTATGCATTCCCACGCGGAGCGTGGGAGGCTTAAGGATTCTCTCTGTACTCTTGAGTCAAGGCTATTTACCCTTATGAGTCAGGCTGTAGACGTAAGCCGTCACCAGATGAACCTTCTCTTCACCGAGAATGTCGTTCCAGGGTGGCATAACGCCATTTCGTCCCTGACGGATGGTGTATTCCACTTGCGCCTGGCTTGAACCGTACAGCCAGATATTGTTGGTCAGGTTCGGAGCGCCCAAGGCAAAGTTACCGGTGCCATCGGCGTTATGACAGACGGCACACGTCGTACTGAAGATCTTTTCGCCGACGGCCAGATCCGCTTCGCTGGCGCCGGTATCAATGCCGGACAGTTCACGGGTATAGCTGGCAACCTGCTTCACACCTATATCACCGATCACGGCGCCCCAGGCTGGCATTTGCCCCTGACGGCCGTGAACAATGGTAGCCTTGATGGCGTCAGGAGTACCACCGTAGAGCCAGTCGTTGTCAACGAGATCCGGAAAACCGAAGTTACCGCCGGCGTCCATACCGTGACAAAGCGCACAGTTATTGATAAAGACCCGCTCACCCATTTTCAGCGCCTTGGGGTTGTTGATCAGCTGTTCAATCGGGGTGGCGGCGTAACGGGCAAATTCAGGCGCATACTTGCGGTCATGTTTCTGTTGATTCTGCTCCAGCTCATTAACCTGAGTCCAGCCAAGGATGCCTGCCCACTTGCCCATCCCCGGGTAGAGAATCAGATAACCCACGGTGAATACCAGGGTGGCCACAAACATGATGAACCACCAGTGGGGAAGCGGGTTATCGTACTCTTCAATACCATCGTACGCATGACCGGTGGTCTCTTCGGTCATTTCCTTGCGCTGGGTCTTACGAGTTGCAAACAGAACCCAGGTGACCAGTACAAGGCAGGCGGTGGTCAATAACACGATCCACCAGTGCCAGAAATTACTCATCGTTATGCTACTCCTCTTTTCTGGGAGTTCTTATGGGTTTCCCGGTGGCTGGTTGTCCCATCGGTATTCACAGCATCGTCTTCCCGGTCATCAGCAAATGGCAGGGAGGCGGCTTCATCAAAGTCACCTTTACGCCTGCTGCTGTAGGCCCAGAAGACCACCGATAGAAATGCGATCAGGGCGACCAGTGTCGCCAGTCCTCGAATCGTATTGATATCCATCAGCGCTTACCCGTAATAACGGTGCCCAGTCCCTGGAGATAAGCTACCAGGGCGTTCAGCTCGGTTTGCCCTTTGACGGCATCCCGGGCACCGGCAATATCTTCATCGGTGTAAGGAACACCCAGTGTCCGTAACGTTTCCATCTTTCTTGCCGTCAGCTTGCCATCCAGCTTGTTGTTAGCCAGGAATGGGTAAGCGGGCATGATGGACTGAGGCACCAGGTCACGTGGGTTAATCAGGTGAGCACGGTGCCAGTCATCGGAGTAACGACCACCAACCCGGGCAAGGTCCGGACCGGTACGCTTGGACCCCCAGAGGAATGGGTAGTCATAAACGGACTCACCAGCGACCGAGTAGTGGCCATAACGCTCAACCTCGGCACGCAGCGGACGAATCATCTGGGAGTGGCAGCCTGCGCAGCCTTCACGGATGTAGATATCACGGCCTTCCAGCTGCATTGCGGTGTAAGGCTTCAGGCCATCCACAGGCTGAGTGGTTTCTTTCTGGAAAAAGAGCGGAACGATCTCAACCAGGGAGCCAAAACTGATGGCAACGACCACCAGTATCACCATCAGGCCAAGGTTCTTTTCAACAATGTCGTGCTTGCTAGCCATTATTATTATCTCCCTTCAACCGGCAAAGTGGTCGGGTTGAGTTCGAGGGATTTTTTATCGGAGGACGGCTCCTCCGATTCACTGGCAGTGCGGTATACGTTGTAAGCCATGATCAGCATGCCAAGCACAAAGAAGGCACCACCAATAGCGCGGACAATGTAGCCTACACCGCTGGCTTCTACGGACTCAATAAAGCTGTAGGTTAACGTGCCGTCTTCGTTCACTGCACGCCACATCAGCCCCTGAGTGATACCGTTCACCCACATGGCAACGATGTAAAGAACGGTGCCGATGGTGGCCAGCCAGAAGTGCGTATTGATCAGGCCAACGCTGTACATCTGCTCTTTACCGTACAGTCTTGGAATCAGGTGGTAGAGCGAACCAAATGACACCATGGCTACCCAACCAAGGGCGCCTGAGTGAACATGACCAATGGTCCAATCGGTGTAGTGGGACAGGGCGTTAACGGTCTTGATGGCCATCATCGGGCCTTCAAAGGTGGACATGCCGTAGAAGGAGAGGGAAACCACCATAAAACGCAGGATCGGATCGGTCCGCAGTTTATGCCATGCACCTGAGAGAGTCATGATCCCGTTAATCATGCCCCCCCAGGAAGGTGCCAGCAGCACCAGTGACATAACCATACCCAGGCTCTGGGCCCAGTCAGGCAGTGCGGTGTAGTGCAAATGGTGCGGACCGGCCCAGATGTAGATAGCGACCAGTGCCCAGAAATGCACGATGGACAGACGATAAGAGTAAACCGGACGCTTCGCCTGTTTTGGCACGAAGTAATACATCATGCCCAGGAAACCAGCGGTGAGGAAGAAGCCTACCGCATTGTGGCCATACCACCACTGGATCATGGCATCCATGGCACCAGCGTAAGCAGAATAGGACTTGGTCAGGGTGACGGGCAGAGAGGCGCTGTTAACGATATGGAGCACGGCAACGGTAATAATGAATGCACCAAAGAACCAATTAGCCACATAGATATGCTTACTCTTGCGCTTCATGATGGTGCCAAAGAAGACCAGGGCGTAACTGACCCAGACAACAGCGATCAGGATATCAATAGGCCATTCCAGTTCGGCGTACTCTTTGGAAGAGGTAATGCCCAGGGGCAGAGTAATTGCTGCAGCAACAATTACCAGTTGCCATCCCCAAAAGGTGAAAGCGGCGAGCCCTGGCATGGCCAGTGTCGCCTGACAGGTTCGCTGGACGATGTAGTAGGACGTTGCAAACAGAACACAGCCGCCAAAAGCAAAAATCACTGCATTGGTATGCAGTGGCCGCAAGCGTCCAAAGCTGGTCCAGGGTAAGCCCAGGTTGAGTTCGGGAAAGACCATCTGAGAGGCAATCAGCAGGCCTACCGCCATACCAACCACTCCCCACACCACGGCCATGATGGCAAACTGCCGAACTACTTTGTAGTTGTATAGCTTGTCGCTATAGCTCGGCTGTAACGTTGCAGTGCTCATGCTCCATGCTACCTTCGGGTTATAATTATGAGATTTGATGATTATTGTGGGTAAACCGAAATGGGATTGTATTGATACGGATCAATATCCGGTCAAAAAACGAGTCAGTTGCTTCTGTTTTGAACAGCGTTACTGCAGTCTCAGTCATTGGCGGTTTAGAGACAATCCGTTCCTGTATGGTGTACCAACAGTCCTGACTTCTTATGTCCTCATCTGGTTATCGGGAGCATATGCTCAACACTCCGCCGGTCCCGCGGCAATCATACAGAAATATAATAATGCCTGCTAATGCTTTTTTGGTCTTTACTGGTGCGTTCTGTCCGCCTTTATGACGACTTATATCGCTGAAGGTTGCATCTATAAAGGCATCTGGCTGAAACATAATGGTGCAGGTTGATCAGACTTTTTTTGAAATAAAGAATACGTTTTTGTTGGATGATGCTGCATAGCAAATCAGGGATTTGTCCCGGGGGGAGTTGCTGGCCACGACCCCTTCCACCCGGCGAGATATCCCCGGGTTCTGCCATTTTCCCGGGCACTCGCTAATGGATCAGAGTGACTAGGAGGCTGTCCGAGAATAGACTGCCCTATGCGGCAACTGCTCCTGCGTTGCTCTAGCTCCTGCATCCATGCAGCCGTGCGGTTGCGATAAATTGGTCTAAAAAATCCTGCTTCTTCGTCAAATAGCCCCGCTATTCTCCTCAGAATCAGAAATTTTTAT
>NZ_JAHHPM010000104.1 GCF_024606345.1 Endozoicomonas sp. YOMI1 | reverse complement strand
ACTGCGCAGCCATTTTGAACCGCTGGATCTTCGTTGGAATTCCTCGCAATAGTCCAGCTATTACTCATCTACTCATCATTCCGCCTTGACCAGCGGTCCAAAATGACTTGCTCGATATCATATTTAGAAGGCGGAATTGGTATTAGAAGGCTCGATTGGTACAACTACCCAGTGCCAAGGCGACCGATTCGGCAATCATCGCATAATTGCTCACTGTCGGTTTGCACGGCAACGTCGCGGGTGACTACTGTTGACACCGGAGTATCTTCTGCACATATCGAGAGTGAACCAGGATCAGGCAGCCTTGTCTTATCTTCGGTATTAACCGGGCCTTTGTTCATAGGATACCGCGAGGCGGTTGGTGTTGCTTCTTTGAGGGAGGTGTTTACATCATCCGGATATCCGGGCTCTGGACACACATCGCCCAGAACTTCCTGTTCTTTCCAGCCAAGCACTTCCGGGGAAATCTGCTGATGGCAGTCAGCACCGTAAAAACAGTCCGCAACACTTTTGTGCAAAAAGATCGCCCACTGGAGCTGTCTCATTTCATTGGCATCAGGAGCGTCAAGGTTTATTTTAAAATCCTTGACGTACATCTGCTGTGGATTTTGCTCTTCTCTCAATTGCCGCATGGAACGACAATAGCGCTGGTCAATTGCTGTCCCCTTATGGCATTTATCGCTGGGAATGTAAACACCGTTCAGAGCAATGGCCTTTGCTTTGAGAAGATTATTTTCTCCTTTTACCGTAACGTTATTACGTTCATTTACCGCTGACCATACCGGTTCGGCTAATGTACGAATCCTGCTTGCTGGAGAAAACATAGATTTTCAAACCTCTTGAATGACTTTTGCCTGAAATTTCGACAATCCAGTTAAACAAAGGTTCACTCTTTTGGCCTGTGTTTTCTGCAATTTGCTGCCGCTGCACGACTGCTTGGATGCAGGAGCTACAACGCAGGAGCAGTTGCCGTCCAGGGCAGTCTATTCCCGGACAGCCTCCTGGACGAGCACTATTCTCAGACAGTCTCTCAGGAATACTGAAATTTCCAGTCCCTGAATGGTTGTTTTAGCTATCAGGGAGGACAGTAGTATTGGTATTGTCCGATTCTTCAGCATCAGTCTGATGATTGGTACGGTTTGTTGATAAATTACCCTTTTATGGTGGGGCTGAATCCGTCATTATAGTGTTCCCGCTGGCTCAGGCTGGTTTGGTGTTGGTTTTCAAGGGCGTCTCAGGGAAGTGGTGGCATTGCATATTACTTTTCCGGGATGCCGAGAGTTATTTGGGCAAGGCAGTCGATGACAGCAGAAGACAGTAATATTTCTGACCAGGGCATCCAGAAACAGGAAAAGCAGCTGGCATCTGAACAGGATGATTCCGGTTCCCCTATGAATCAAGCGCTTCCGCAAGAGGCCAGAAAAATTCTTGAGAGGCTGCATAACCGGCCTGAAAGTGACGTCATGAACTCTGAGGCGCTGCGTCTGGTGCGAGTTATCTGGCCCGGCGCGTTTAATGTGTCAGACCCACGGCCCCTCAAGATTGGTATTCACAAAGAGATGGCAGAGGCAAACCTGCTGCCTGCACATATTATTCCTGTTGCATTGCGGTTTTTTACGTCCATGGATCGTTACCTTGAGAAGATTAAGCCTGGTGTTACCCGGATTAACCTTCAGGGGCAGGCGGCAGGTCGGGTGAAACTCCGCGAAGCAGTGGATGCAGAAATCAAGCTGTATACCCAGAGCAGTGACTTTATCACGACGCGAGATCGGGTCATTATCAAGAAGATCCGTTTATTGTCCGTGAATAAACAGACTTGAATGGATACCAGTGAGAGGGCCTGGTACCTGTCGTCTGGTTGGCATGCCCTCAGTGATTCCCATTCATGATTTCCATCTTGCAGTTTATTCTGGTCGTTGCTGTCGGCTTTATCGTACTTTGCTGGAGTGCCAACCGCCTCGTTGAAGTGGCGTCTACCCTGGCATTTCGTCTGGGCATGCCGCTGTTAACCATCGGTGTTACGGTGGTTGCTTTTGGTACCTCTGCGCCTGAGTTAATGGTTTCTTCCGTTGCGGCATTTAATGGCTCCGGTGGTATCGCCATTGGTAATGTGGTTGGCTCGAATATCGTCAATATCGGTCTGATTCTGGCGCTTGGTGGACTGGTTGCTCCCTTGGTCGTTAAGGCCCGGATTGTCTACCGCGAACTTTCTATCCTGCTGATGACGACTATAGGTGCTGCTCTGATGCTAATGGACGGTACATTAAGTTTGTGGGATGGGGTTATTTTTTCTGTGGCATTTGTTGCCTATAGCTTCTATTTACTGAAGTCTTCAACCGGGCAGGAAGCCGAGCAAGATATACCAGTGCTCCCGATCAGTACTTTCAGGGCCTCGGCAGAGTCTCTGGCTATGCTGGTGATGCTTGTGCTGGGCTCTCAGCTTCTGGTCTGGGGCGCTAAAGGTATAGCCCTGGCGATAGGGGTTAATGAGCTGATTATTGGCCTGACGCTGGTGGCTTTTGGTACCAGCCTTCCTGAACTGGCGACCGTAGTGGTCAGTGCCCGGAAGGGGCTCCATGATATGGCAGCGGCTACGGTGATTGGTTCCAATATCTTTAATATTCTCGCTGTACTGGGGTTGTCAGGTGCTATCGGCCTGGATATTTCCGTGGATGCAGCGGCTCTGCGAATTGATATCCTGACCATGGTGATCATGACCGTTTTACTGGCGATTGTCGTTTATTCCAGCAAGGCTTCTTTTGATACAGACGATACAGAAAAAAAAACAGGCCATATTCCTGTGAGTGTCTGGAAAGTATCCGGGTATAAATGCCTGCTGTTGCTGTTTACATTTCTGGTATATGAGGTCTGGTTGGTGGTGAATGCATCATAACGTTACTCTTGATTGAAAGCGCAACGAGAGCAACATTCGTTGTTATGATCCAAGGCTCAAGCTGCCTTTATGCCAGTCCTAAAACCGACTTTTTATCCTCAATTTTCTGTCGTCCTCGCTACGGGCGCTATTCTCGGACAGCCTCCTGGGAGGCTGTCCGAGAATAGACTGCCCTTGGTAAAATCCGATTTGATTGTTTTTTGATCAATTCGTCCGGATGCCCTGAATTGACAGGTGTTTGTGAACTATCCCGAATGTTGTCACAAGTTTATCCACAAAAGCTGTGGATAAACTGTTTTTCAGCCTATCAGCGGGTAATAATCATCAGATAGCGTAGTTGCTCCCGGTGAAGCATCCAGCGAATAAACCAGACCTGCAGTCGCAGTCTGATCCACATCTTTGCCCGGGTGAATGCTGAAAGGCTATGGAAGTGCTGACCAAACCAGAAACAGAAACCGGAAAGGACATCATCGGTAATATCCAGGATCTCAACCTGCTCAAACCCATGCTGGTTAAGCAGGTTTTCGTAGGTCTCTTTGACCGGCATATCTTCAACCAGGAGTCCTGATATACGACCAAGATTGTTTACCAGGCGTTGCTCCCGACGGTCCTGAAATGGCCGGGCCAGCACCATATCGGTAAACGCCAGAGTCCCCCCCGGCCTTAGCGCTTTCCTGACATGGCTGAAAAAATGAGAGCGGGACTCCAGATGGTAAACGCAGTCCAGGCCAATTAACTTGTCGCAACTATTCTCTGGCTGTTCTGCCAGTGACTTGTCACCACCTCGCACCAGTTTAAGCGTATTGAAATGCCCGCAATGCTCCAGTGCCCGGACCATCTGCTGCTCATCACTGGCGATTGCCGTCAGGTGCTGAACCTGGTAATAATCCAGCCAGACCAGTAACTGATCATGGCTGGTGAAACCGACATCAAGGACTTCATCCTGAGTGGACAGGCAGGCTTTGTCGGCCAGTAACCCTGCCATTTCTGAGCAGGCCTGTCGGTATTGGGATGTGTCTCTCCAGTAACCCAGCAAGCGCCAGCCGGAAGCGGGCTGTACCGGGTTATTCAACAGCCACTGATCAACCTTCAACTCGCGCTCACGGTTTGACGATGGCCACCAGATACGTATCAACAGCGCCAGACCCTGAGCCATCAGGCCTGACATGAACAGCCAGGTCAGGAGCACTCCGAGAAGAAATGAAAGAATTGGCATAAGCTGACTTTTAGTTTTATCCATGCTTTTTAGTTGAGTACGGATAATAGAGAGATCATTGAGCTTTTGCCAGAGCTGCAGTTTTGCCTGAAACTCAGGCTGTTTTTTTGATGTGAGTCAGTGGACATTGGATCATCAGCACTTGCAGCCCGATATTGGTTTCCGGCGTCTGAACAACGTTGGTCACATAGCCGATGAACGTCAGACCAAAACCGATCAGGAAGCCTGACATGGCACCCATTCAAAATGAGGAAGTGCCAATAATTCTGATATTGAATTGAACAAAATGGATTCTCCTTTGTCTATTTGCGGGCTACACCATGTTTTCATTGATAGGAGGTTTTCCATGAGTGCAATTATTAACTGGGGCTTTGGCTTCTTTCTAACGGACTATGCAGGCATCTCAGGATCCGTGTTCCGATCCATCATGTCGATGCTCTGATATTTCAGGGGCAAGGAAGAGTGTACTCTTTCTTGCCCCTGCAGCTTTTATTGACCGGATGTCAGTTTGGTAAACATGCGGTTAACCTGACGGTTAATTCTGGCAGGTAGAACCTCAAAGACGAATAACCGTTGATCAGTTGAAATAAGAAGCAACGAACGCAACAAGCCCTGCTAGACTTGGCCTGTGCA
>NZ_JAHHPM010000103.1 GCF_024606345.1 Endozoicomonas sp. YOMI1 | reverse complement strand
AGTAACTGCCCACTTAGCCAGAAATATACGATTCCATTTGGCCAACTACTTAGCGCTGGTAAGCTGGCTCTTCTCGGCGCTCAACTATTGATGGGTTACTTGCCGATTTAGATATCACAATGGGACGAAGTATGTGTCTGTGCAGAATGTCCAGGCCCATTCAGTTGTAAAAATGAAGCTTCAGCCAGTAATAGTAAGGGGGATTCTTGAAACTCCTGTAAATAGGAAAATCCAGAAACGAAATTTGGGTCCAGGTTAAACCTGTTCATTGAATTATAGGATTTTTGAATTGACTGACTGGAGATATTGCACTCTTGCGATTGACGCTGGCGTTGAAGCTCCCTTCGGCGCTTTCTTTCCTGCTCTAAGTAAGCAGGATCTTTGCGAAGCTCCCTCAGGCGCTGCCTTTCACGCTCTACGTAAGCAGGATCTTTGCGAAGCTCCCTCATGCGCTGCCTTTCACGCTCTACATAAGCGGGATCTTTGCGAAGCTCCCTTTTGCGCTCCCTGTTGCGTTTCTTTTTGCGCTCTGCGTATTCGGGATCATTATGGTAGCGCTCCCTGTTGTGCTGCTTGTGGTGCTCCCTTTTGTGCTCCCTTTTGTGCTCAATTTGTAATGAGTAACTTTCATCAGACTCTTTAACTCTTGCCAGGGCTAAATCGCCTGATGTGTCAACTTCATACCCTGCAGAATTGTGAGTTTGGTATTCGCTGTGACGTAACACAGAGCTTTCCCCGGCAAACCCTCTCCCTGCAGGAAATGAGTGTTGTAGAATCGGCACATTATTATTGGGTTGAGGTTTAACAATCGCCACTAGTGCTGTCGGCTTAAAAAAAGGGTCAATGCTCTTTTGATTAGAAATTTGTACAGGTTGATGAAGGTTGTTATCAACAACTGATAAGCTTTGCAAGGTTGATTGATTTAAACCTAATATAGACTGGGCAGAAAAACGTTCATTACCGGGAATATATGTGGGTGGGGCATCATTATTCTGAAGTTTTTTTCTAACCGTAAAGTCAAGCGGTTGATCTTCTTTAGCATAGCTGGCAACGGTTACTATCGACCTTTTTTCCAGGCGGGGATCATCAAATGGATTATGCACAGGCACTGTTGGCTGCCGAAGGTAGCTTTCAGTAGTTCTATCAGTACGCATAGCGCATAGAATAGTACCTGCTTTTTCAACTTCACGGGAAAAGGCCTTACTTGATGCGTCAGATTCAGAAAAAGTAGTATCTTGAACATAACAAATGTGATCTGAAGCTGCATTTAAATGGGCTGAAGAAGTAAATCTATCCATTGAATTGTTGAATTGTTGAATTCCAGCTTATGACCAATGTTTTTTATAAAAGTTCCTCCCTAAAGAAGACCTATTCAATATTTATGTCAACCAGGCAAAAGAATGTGTTATAGCTGTTAATAATTGCAATGCAAAGCGATTCGAAAGCTGATCGGTTACTCAGGGTGAGATGAGTTCGATCGGGACTGTAAATATTCCTTCAGTTTGACGACTGAAAAACGGAGTGTGGGTAGAGCACGGACACTGATGATAATTCTGCTTTTTTTACATTAGCTGCTAAGTCCCCTTTTTTCCTGGCTACTTCTTCACTAAAACCTTTTTTTATAGCTGATTGATATGTATTTGATCTTGCATTATTTATGGTTTTGGCAATCTTGCGTTTATCGGATGCTTCGTGTTTGGCTCTGGCCCTGGCTCTGGCCTGCCTGCCTTTATCGGATGCTTCGTATTTGGCTGTGGCTCTGGCTTTGGTCTCTTTGCCTTTATGTGATGCTCGGTATTTGGCTCTGGTCTTCCTGCCTTTTTCGGATACTTGGTATTTGGCTTTTGCCCTGGCTCTGGCCTCTTTGTATTTATCGGATGCTTCGCGTTTAGCCCTGGCATCAGATACCAGAAGAGTACCTTCGGGAATTGAAGCCCGAGATGAGTTCGTAGCCAGTTGAGGTTGAATAGTCGCAACTGGTTCTGTTGCATTAAAAATTTCTACAGGTTGGTGAAGGTTGTTATCAACAAACAACGAGCTTTGTGAGGTTGATGGCCCTATGCCTAAAATAGACTGGATCGAAAAAGGTTGATTGTCAGGCGAATATGAGGTGGGAGGATCATTATCCTGGTGTTTATTTCTAACTTTTAAGTCAGGTTGTTGATCTTTTTTAGTACGGTTAGCAACGATTACTATCGACCTTTTTTCGAACCGGGGGTCATCAAATGGATTATGAAAAGGCACCGTTGTCTGATGATGGTTGTTTTCAGTAGTTTCAGAGAAATGCATAGCACAAAGAACATTGGTAGCTTCTCCAACATTACGGGAAAAGGCCTGACCTGATACGTCCGATTCAGGAAAATTATGAAAGCTACCTGAAACTGTATTTAATTGAATTAAATAAGTAGGAATATCCATTGAATCTTTGAATTATTGAAACACAGCTTAAGACCCCCCTCTACCTATAAAAGTTCCTCCCTTAAATAGTCTATCCATTTTTTATGTGTACCAAGCATAAATATCTGTTATGGCTATTACAATAGCGATGTACAACGCGTCGAAAGCCAGCGCCTTACGGATGAAAAAGACGGTGGTGGTAGGGTCACTGGCAATGCAGTCTATGTGGGCTATGAATTTCTTCAGTTTGATATTTGAGCTCCGGAGCTAGGAGTAGATTTGACATCAATAGCAGATTCCAGTTTTTTTATGTATTCAGATTTGAATAATTTTGATTTAATTGAGGATTGTGAGTTTTTAGCCTTCCTTTTTAATAAATTAATACTATCTAAATCAGCTGAATCAATTTTTATTTTTTTATTGTTGGTAATAAAATAGGATAAATCATGAATGCCATATTTTTTTATCAGGTGATTATTTTTTTGATTGCGATCAAGATAGTTTTTAATTGAATCAAATTTTTTAAAATTATTGAGTTGCTTTCTACAAATGGACTTGATTGATATAACTTGTTGCAAATCCAGTTTTGACTCCATGGCTTGTATATGTTTTTTCCTATTGTCTCGATATTTTTGTGCGGTAATTTTATTTAATCTCCTCCTGTTATTTAGTTTCCAAATTTCATCTGTAGCCTTTTTTGAACTTCCATTATCGGGGGATTTTATTCGTGTTGATTGCTTATGGGTAGTTTGTGGTTTTTCAGATGATAAATCATGAGGTAATCGACTGTGATCAAATGATTTTGTGGTTGTCAATCCATAATTGATAGGCTTATCATCAAAATCAAATAGCAATTGATCAGGAATATCCTGTGATAATTCGGGAAATAATTCACTGTCAGTAGGTGATATATGAGAAATAGAAAATTCAGCTAATGAATTTTGAGGACTGAAAGTAACCTGGCAAGTTGCATCCTGATGAAGATACAAAGAATGGCTTGGATCAAGTACTTTTTGCACAGAATATCCCGCTATGCCTGGCTGAGGAATTAAAGGCTCAGTTGGCTTGAAAAATAAACCTTCCAACTCTTTTGGGTTTGGGTCGCAGGAGTTCGAATAAAAAGAAACATCATTTATGATTGGTGAGCTATACATTGAAAAATTTTGATATTTAAATCTATTTTATGACCTCTCTTTCTTATAGAAGTTCCCACCTAGGGTACATTTTATCAAGAACCGATTGTGGTACCCCAGAAATATCAGTTCCGAAAAAGCCTGCCGGATCAGCATGTTTTAGAGAAATCAGCGTTATCTCGCCAGACGAGTGACTGTTGGCGTGGTAAGAAAGCTGATCGATAAATGGTTGGAGGCAGGTATTCTTGAAGCCGGGATGGTAAAGGGGGACGGACCCCCTTTACTGGTTAAGTGCCAGTATCAAATGTCAGCAGCCAGTCGGCAGCCCTGGTTGATTGCCCGCTTGGCATCCAGCTCCGCAGCCACATCCGCTCCGCCAATCAGGTGCACGGTCTTGCCGCTGATGCTATCAGCAAGCGCTCGCATGGGCTCCTGGCCTGCGCAGATTACGACGCTGTCCACATCAAGCACCTGAGGTTCCCCGGCAATGGACAGGTGCAGACCCTGGTCATCCACCTTATGGTACTCACAGGCTGGCACCATGCGCACCCCCCGGTTAGCCAGTGATGAGCGGTGAATCCAGCCGGTGGTTTTGCCGAGGTTTTTACCGGGCTTGCTCTTTTTCCTCTGCAGTAGAAAGACTTCTCTGGAGGATTTTGGGTGCTCGCTTTCGGTCAGCAGGCCACCGCGATTTTCCAGTGTCATATCCACGCCCCACTCTTTCATAAAGGCAGGAATATCAAGGCTGGTGGATGGGCCTTCCTGGGTAATCAGTTCACACAAATCAAAACCAATACCGCCGGCCCCGATAACGGCTACCTTGTTGCCCACAGGTGCTCCCTTGAACACATCCAGATAACTCAGGACCTTGGCGTGATCAATACCTTCCAACTCCAGATTTCTGGGGGTGATACCGGTGGCGATAATGACTTCGTCAAAGTCACTGTTTTCCAGTTCTTCTGCCGTTACTTTGTGGTTGAGCTTCAGCTCGACGCCGGTCAGCTCAATCTGTCGTTTGAAGTAGCGAAGGGTTTCTTTAAACTCTTCCTTACCGGGTACGGTTTTCGCGATATTAAACTGTCCGCCAATTTTATCTGCAGCGTCAAACAGCGTGACGTTGTGACCACGATAGGCGGCTGTGGTGGCAAATGCCATGCCGGCAGGACCGGCTCCCACCACGGCCAGCTTCTTGGGTTTATTGGTTGGCAGATAGTTCAGCTCGGTTTCATGGCATGCCCTGGGATTTACCAGACAGCTGACGGGTTTCATATAAAAGACATGGTCAAGGCAGGCCTGGTTACAGCCAATGCAAGTATTGATTTCATCGGCTCTGCCTTCTGCCGCTTTGTTCACCCACTGGGCATCTGCCAGCATAGGACGGGCCATGGATATCATGTCCGCATCACCACGGGCCAGAACTTCTTCTGCGGTTTCCGGCATGTTGATCCGGTTGGAGGTGATGACCGGAATATTGATTTCGTTGCGAATTTTTGCCGTTACCCAGGTAAAGGCCGCTCTTGGTACCATTGTCGCGATGGTAGGGACACGGGCTTCGTGCCAGCCAATGCCGGTATTAATAATGGTGGCACCCGCCTTCTCAATCTCTTTGGCCAGTTCAACGATTTCATCCCAGCTACTGCCGCCTTCAACCAGATCCAGCATGGAGAGGCGGTAAATAATGATGAAATCCGGTCCTACTCTTTCCCGGGTCTTACGCACCATGGCTACCGGCAGGCGCATGCGCTGACGGTATTCTCCGCCCCATTCATCCTGTCGCTGGTTGGTGCGATTAACAATGAACTGGTTGATGAAGTACCCTTCAGACCCCATGATTTCCACGCCATCATAACCTGCTTCCTTTGCCAGGGCGGCAGAGTTGACGAAGCTCTCGATCTGCTCATCCACCTCATCAGAGGTCAGCTCTTTGGGCTTGAAAGGATTGATAGGGGCCTGAATAGCGCTGGGAGCGATGCATTTTGGGTGGTAGGCATAACGACCGGTATGCAGGATCTGCATACAGATTTTACCGCCAGCCTTATGCACAGCGTCTGTGACCAACTGGTGGTGCTTTACATCATTCATGGTTTCCATGGTGGCAGCACCTGGCATACCCCCGCTCTCCTGGTTCGGCGCGATACCGCCGGTCACAATGAGTCCCACACCGCCGGCTGCGCGTTCGGCAAAATAAGCCGCCAGTCGTTCAAAACCGTTGGGCTGTTCTTCCAGGCTGGTATGCATGGAACCCATCAAAACCCGATTTTTCAGCGTGGTAAAACCCAGATCCAGCGGTGCCAGAAGATGTGGGTAGGGAGTAGTCATTTTATAATCCTTCTTGTGATTCGACGCCTCATCTAGACGCTGTCAAGATAAAATGGTATTTTGACACTGTCAAGATAATTTGCACTGACTGCGGACTTCTTCATTATTACTCAGTTTGGGAAAAGGTCGCTGCCCGCTGCCCGCTGCCCGCTGCCCGCTGCCCGCTGCCCGCAAAAGCACAAGTGGTTCCGGCTTTTCGGGCAGCGGGAAGCGTCTTTAGAAATGTGGAAGTTATTTAAGGACCGTTTCTTGGTAGCAGATAGTAGCAACAGATAGCGCAAGGGCATTAAACGACATATGACTGGCAGAAAATCCTACCACCATGGCAACCTTCATCAGGAGCTGCTTGAAGAGGCAGCCCGGATGCTTGGGGAGCAAGGGGTGGATGGTATTTCCATGCGCGCTCTGGCCGAACGGGTCGGGGTCTCCAGAACAGCGGCTTATCATCATTTTAAGGATAAAAATGCGCTGTTCTGTGCCATTGCCGAGCAGGGGTTTGAAAAGTGGCAGACACACTTTGCGCAACTGATGCTTGAACAGTCAGGAGACATGAACGGCTGGTTAAAAGCTTTTGTCCATGCCTATCTGGATCTTTCCTGGAAGTATCCTGAAGAGTATGACCTGATGTTCGGTCGACCGGTCTGGAAAAATGGTGAACCTACGGAGAGTCTGAAAGAGGCCTCTTTTGCCTGCTTTCAGGACTATGTCAATCTTATCCGTAGCTGGCAGGACAAGGGGACGTTAGCAAAAGATATTGATTTTCTGCGTCTTGCCCAGGTGAGCTGGAGCATGCTGCACGGTATGAGTCGTTTATTGAACGATGGTGTTTACCTGGATAGAAACTCCATTGATGCCATGTCGGACAGTGCAGTGGCGATGATACTGGCAGCAATTCAAAGCCATGATTCTCGGACAGCCTCCTAAGCAGTTTCTACATCTGACTGAACCGGCTCAGGGATGGTGAGATCTGCAGATATCATGATATGGTCAGAGGGATACCCGTCAAGATCTTCTTCCACCTGATCCCTGTAGCTGTTGAAATTATTTTCAAACTTACACTTTATCTCACTGTTGCTACGTAAGGTTAAAAAATCTATTTGGGCCTGCTCACCCGGTTCTGAAATCAGTTCGCAGGGTTGTTGATCCACCGGGTTCTCCGGCAGCATGAACCCGAAGTCAGAAGATATTTTCAAACGGTAAAGATCGTCTGGAACCTTACTGCCTGTCTGCTCGCAGGTACGACAGGCAAAGCGATCATCTTCATTGAAATCTCCCCCGGAAACCATGGCAACCACCTTGATGCCGTGTTCAGCTTCAACCTGTTTGATAAATGTCAGCTGTTTTTGCAAATGGCTCTCATGCTGAATTGCGCCCGCCAGCCTGGAAGCTTCCAGTTCAGGACCTGTCGGCGCATGTCGGTTAAAACCAACCAGATGCTCTGAGCCAGCGGAAAAGGCGAGATGGGAGCCTTTGAGTCTGAATACACAGGTGGTTACCTTTCTGCCGGTAATTTTTTTGGCAATTCTGTTTTTGTCTTCTGCTGAGTGCGAAGACAGCCGGGGATTGACTTCCACTTCCTCTTTGCTCACTGGCAATGAATCTTTGGCGATTACTTCAAGGACGTTTTCCGGATCACGCAGAAAGATAGCGGTACCGTGGAGAAGATCCTGTGGCCGCCTGTTTCGGGACTCACTCTGGTGAGGAGCAAAGTGGATGAGACTGTAGCCGAATTCACTGAGAGCTTTTTTCATGGGTTCACAGTCATGTCCGGTCAATTCCTGCATAAGCAGCACGTGGGGCTCTTTCGATGCAAGTGCAGTCACCCGACGGCCGGTTACGGTTCGGCCAATACGCCCGGCCATTGGCGGGACATTGTCTTTGAGCAGACCGTAACAAGACAGTTTGTCCATTTCAGATGCGAATTGCTTATCTATCTCATGGCTGGTTTTCTGTGACTGTTGCCAACTATTGATAAGTGCTTTGCCTTCAGGACTCAGAAGTCCCTCTTTAGCTGGCCCTTGGCAGCCATGTTTGAAATCCAATGGAATGGACAGTCTGTTGATAGTATGAAAATGAAACGGCATTGATTTGTATACCTGTAAGAACTTAGTAGCGGCAGAAGTTGTAGCTACGGGGAAATTTTACATTTGGACAGTTTCTGGAACGGAAGGTTACATAATAACCAGTGTCGATTTCTCCCGTTTTGCTGCCTCAACAGCGACTTTGCATCGACCCTTGACATGGTATTCGTCATAATCCCTGACGTCGATACAGGGTTTGTCCATATCGACCTTGATAAGAGTCTGCCTTCAACATAATCAAAATAAAGAAAGCAATTCAAAAAAACCTAAAAAGTTATAGTGAGCTGTGAACTTATTAATCTAGAGTCCACTATTCGTGAAAAGTTCCATCGTTGACGACAATTATTTACCTCTTCCGCCCGGAAGTCGGTGGGCTCACTGCGACAGCATTCAACAGTAGAATCTGCCATTAATGCCTTGGAATCTCATGGCTGGTTTGCAGTGGAAAACCGAGGTCTGTTTTCTTTCCCGCCCCCGGTTTTGTTAAACCTTTTTATATGGAATTGGAGATAATAACTGCTTATCCAAGCAGATCAGATCATAGTGTTCTAAGCTATCTTGTCGTAAATAATCTCGCACAGGAGTTGCTAATTTCATCAATGGTGCAGATTCTCCTGCTTTAACTTCTTGAAATCCGAATTTCTTATAAAATGAAACAGCATCGTTGTCGCTATCCAGGACTATGCCAGGAACTGTAAGGGCTAAGTGTTCATTCGGTATACAGATTGCTGGTGAACATTGGGTGAACCATTATTCAGGTAAAGTGCCGAACATAAGTAGTTAAGAAATTGTCCCGAAATAATTTCGACATTTTGAACTCGATCTCCGTTCATCCTGAGCT
>NZ_JAHHPM010000102.1 GCF_024606345.1 Endozoicomonas sp. YOMI1 | reverse complement strand
TGATTTCATTTGGTTAACTACCTATACCCAACACATTATTAGAGATACTTTATGGCTTTAAAAAGAGAAAAGTATTTCAAAAAACACTCAAAGAACCCTTTTTGGAAAAGAATAATCCCCAAAAGACCAAAATCATAAAATAATATTTTAAACAGGGAAAAAAGCACACCATTTTGCTATAAACAAATCTTACTTTTATATCTGGAATAGTCCTCGTTTATGCAAGTCTATCGGGTGGGTGGTGCAGTCAGAGATCAATTACTGGGGTTGCCTGTTAAGGACAATGACTGGGTTGTCGTTGGTGCAACACCCGGGCAGATGAAGGATCTGGGCTATCAGTCGGTTGGCCGGGATTTCCCGGTTTTCCTTCACCCGCAAACCAAAGAGGAGTACGCCCTGGCCCGGACGGAACGCAAAACCGGTCATGGTTATGCAGGCTTCAGCTTTTACACGTCCATTGATATATCCCTTGAGGAAGACTTACTGAGACGGGATTTAACCATTAATGCCATGGCAGAGGACCAGCATGGGAACATCATTGACCCATATGGGGGTCAGCAAGACCTGAAAAACCGTCGGCTCCGCCACATATCGCCTGCTTTTCAGGAAGATCCTCTGCGAATCCTCAGGGTTGCCCGGTTCGCGGCGAGACTTGCACCACTTGGCTTTCAGGTTGCTGAAGAAACGCTGGAATTAATGAGCAACATGGTGAATAACGGCGAAGCATCCCATCTGGTACCCGAAAGAGTATGGCAGGAAACATCAAGGGCTTTGATGGAACCGAGCCCCTCGGTCTACTTTCAAACGCTGGAAAGCTGCGGTGCTCTTCAAGCCGTACTGCCCGAGTTCCGATCCTTGATCCATAACCAGACCTTATCGCACCTCAGCATGGCCGCCCGGGAAAGCAGTACTGCACTGATCCGGTTTGGTTGCCTGTTCTCACCTCTTCTGCCTCAGTCCGAAGCGAAAAAAATCAATAGCATACTGACGGTTCAGGGCGCTTCATCCAGATTGCGATTACCCTCAGAATATGCGGATATGGCCCTTCTGGTCACAGAGCACGCCCAAAGCGTTACTGCTGTTATTCACAGCGACGATGCAGAGTCCCTGATGTCCCTGTTTGAAGCCATTGATGCCCTGCGACGCCCTGCACGCTTTATCAGCCTCATGACGATTCTTTCCTATAGCTTTGCAACGGTTAAATTGAAAAGAAACCGGGTCATTGAACTTTTGGATAGCTGTTTATCCATTAAAGCCAAAGATTTGATGACTGAAAACATCACAGGAAAAGCCCTTGGTGAAGCATTAAGACAGAAACGGCTTGCGCAAATCCAATCAATAATCCATCTTAACGAATAAAATCAGCAATTAAAGCCACAGCAACTTATGCCAGAGCGTTAAGAGCTATTGATAGTATTTTCAAGCTCTTAACGCATCTCAAAACACATTCTAATTACTGGCATCTCATTAATTGAAATCAAACTGGAACAAAACTACAAATAAAGTGTCCAAACGTTCAGTCAATACTTTATTGATGTAATTAATCATACAAACTGAATAAGGACATAAACCATGGCAAACACAGGTCCAGCACCAGCAGTAGTACCCCAGGTAACTACCACTCACATCCCAGCAGTACCACCGCCTCCACCTGGCGTCAAACCGCCTCCTACGGTTGTTAATGCCCAACCTGTGGCATCATCACCAACAACTCAAGTTAACCAATCAACCCAAGTGCCGCGACGGCAGGCACCACGTCTACACCTGTCTGAGAGAGTCAAACAGGGTATCACTGCTTTAGGCGGCTTACCTCCAAAGGTTGCGGAAAAAGGTGTTCAGGCAACGCCTGCTCAGAATGCACCCGCTGAGACGACCCCGGCAGTAAAAACTGCTGAAGAAGGCACAGCTGCTAAAAAATCAGAGAAAACTTCTGAGAAAACTTCTGAGAAAGCTTCCAAGAAGACTTCTAAGAAAACTTCTGAAAAAAAATCTGAGACAAAAGAACAGCCAATTACTGTAATTCACAAGCTCAGCCTGAGTGAGCGTGTAATTGAAAAACTGAAAGTCGTGGGCTCATACTGTGTTGCCCCCTTAAAGCTCATCGTTAGCGCCGTTAAGTTTGTTGCCAAACCTCTGCAAGATTACGTGATTACCCCTGCTTACGAAGGGTTCCTCTTTGTATTCCAACCAGCCAAGTATGATGCCAGAAAGCTGGAGCAGAAAGCTGCTGCCGAGAAGGCTGTGCATGATCAGAAGCAGGCAAACCGTCAGGCGTTTGAAAAGGCCTGTCTGGCTGAGGCCATGAAACGACACAACAAGCTTAACTCGGACATTTCTGTCGTACATCTGGCCAGGCACTACGGATTCACCGAACAGGAAGTTGAAGATGAGGTAAAGAGTCAAAAAGCTCGCGCTGAGGCTAACTTCTTGTTCAATAAGCAACTGGAGGCAGACAACCTGGAGCTGAAAAAAGAAAAAGAGCTCCGCACGAATCCGGAAACCAGTGAACAGTACTACGTTACCCCAACCCGGGCCTTAAAGGTTGCTGATGAAACAAATCGTGCAACCGTTACGATTACCGAGAAGACCCCGGGTGGCAAGACTGTAGAGAAGATCCTTGATGCTGACAACGCAGAAGTAGCCATGAGACTGGGTAATGACCCAGCGTTTGCAACCGCTCTGAATAATTACAACAAAGAGCTGAAAGCCTACGGACAGTTATTGGCAGAATTCAAAAAGGAAGATGCAAAATACCAGCAAGCCAAAGAGAAAGCGGCGAAGAAAAATAAAGCGTTTGATAAACAAGCGCCTGTTCACCCTGGCGAGCCTCCCAGCCGTCCTGTACTTAAATGTACTGATGAGAACGTGATCGCAGCATTCAAGCTGGTCAGAGAACCATATCGCACAAATCTTCAGACAACAGCACAAACCCTTACCAAAGAAGTGGAAGCTTTGAAGGCTGCTTTTGTAGCGGCCTACCCGAACAACCAGGATACCAGACTCTACATCAGTGGAGCGATAAATCCTGAAGCCTATAAAGCGGAAGTTCAGGCATGGGTTAACACATTAGAATCTATGCTTGGAGAATCGCGAAAAACTCTGAAGGAAGCAGAAGAAGGTGGATTCCAGTCTATGATACCGTCATTAAATAGACAAATCAGCAATCAGCAATGTAGGATCGATATCAACAAGCGCCACCTGGCTATCTATGCCAAAGAGTGCCAGTTGATGTCGGTTCACGAAGAGATTGAATACCTGAACCGGATGTGCCCAAACCTCAAGGAACACCGTGATCAAGACATCGATGACTGGAAAAACGGTGCACGATTACTTGACCCTAAAGATCCTGATTACGATAAAAGGGTATCAGGCATACGGGACAGGCTGGAAATTGAGCGCTTGAAGGAGTGGGTTTACAAAGACGAGAAAGGTAATGTCCTGGATATCTTTACCAGAGATGCCAATGGCATAAAAACCGGCATCGACCGGGCCAAGTACGCCCTGGTAAACGATGTGATCATCCCAACGCCTGACAGGAAGCTAACCCCGGCTCACAATGGAAAAACGTCTGCCCCTGATTACCAGCATCAGAAAGGCATGAAGTGGAGCAAGATGAGCCCGGCTCAGCGCCCATATCAAGGCTATGTTGCCCAAAGGGATGAAAATGGCAAAGTCTTGAAAGACAGCGATGGCAATGTCAAATGGAAAGAGGCACCGGGCCAGCTCAGCAACCACTGGGTGGTTAAGCATAGTGACGTTAATGGCCTGCATGAGGGCTACGATAAGTTCACAACCATTGTCAAAAACAGAACGCCGGTCAGTAAACCTGAAGTTCCTGTTGTCATTGAACCCGAAGCGTCTGTCAGAGTACCGGAAGTACCTGTGTCAATGACACACAACATAGAAAAACAAACACAGGAACCAGTTGCCATGAAAGCCCGGGCAACGACTGGAGAAAAACGCTACGCTCTGACCAAGGAAAATGTGCGTGCTCATAATGAGTATTATCAGCAGGCAGAAAACAGCAGCAAACCAAGAGTTCGTTCAACCGATGGCGATCTGATCAAATTCACTGATGATTCAGTTGCTGACGATAGCCCTGATGCCATGCCCAAGGATTTGTTTAGGCCCCTGGAGCTAGACCCGAAGCGAGAAGAGGAGATCCGTCAATTGAGGCTGTTTAGTGAGCAATTGCAGCAACGAATGCCAACAGCGGAGCCTGCCAGGCATGATGCTGCTACATCGGTTTACGATGAAACTGACTTGCTGGAAGAGATATTCAGAGGCTCGCCAACAGAGATGAATAAATTTGTTTCCGACAGTAAGTTCGTTGCGGCCAAGAGAGCTGAGCGTGATAGCCGCCCCGTCATTGACTGTGAATCACATTCTGACGATAGTTCTGAAGCCACTGTCGAAGAGCCCTTGATTGAGCAAACCACTCTACCTCCAGTTCAAGCATTTTTGTCGAACATGGAAGATCTCAATCGATTAGAGCATTTGTTCGATGAAATCGAGGTTAGAGCTCAACAAGTTCACACATAAGTACAGGCTATTTGCCATGTTTTTTCAGGCTAACCCCTGAATACTCTGGCCGTCTTTTCAAGATGGCCTTTTTTTATCTTGCTTTCCAGGGCTGCCTTAATGGCTTTCAACCCCTTATCTATTCCTGTTTAACAGCTCTGTCACCAGGGGCCGAAACCAGGGTTCTTTAACCTGATGGATCAGTTTCTCCACTGCCAGAGCATCGGAACAGTCAACCGTCAGCAAAAGGTCAATATCCGCGGCACAAAGGCGCTGTTCACGATCCCTTCCCAGTTGCCCTTCAAGCCTCTTGCACCATTGCTGCAATGCCTCAGCACTCATATCTGACTCAAAGCAAACCACTGCGTTGATATAATCGGGAGCCTCAAGACCAACCGCTTTCGTGGTCACCAGCTCACTGACGCTGACCTTACCAAATCGCAGCTCCAGCGCAGCAATCATCTGACGACACTGATACTCAGCGTTTATGTTGGAACCAATACCAAGCACATAGACAGTCACTGTTAACTATTCCTGACCCATCATCTGTGCGCGGGTTCGCTCACACCAGACAGTAGCAAGTGCATTGGTCAAAGCCTTCGGCTTGCCAATGGTCACGGCCACTTTATCCACCGGATAATGCTCCATTACCTGAGTGATGATACCGCCAGCCAGTGCCTCAATCAGCTGATACCGGGAGGCCTCACAAAATGCCCTGACATGTTGGGTAATGGCATCGTAATCCAGCGCATCCTGTAAGTCGTCACTGGTGAACGCACGGGTAAAATCAGTCGTCAGTTCCAGGTCCAGCACCAATGGCTGTGGCGCTTCGTGCTCGAACTCATAAACACCGATGACTGCCTGGGTTTCAATGGCTTCTATCCGGACTTTATCCATGGGCGTGGGACTCATTCTCTAGTAATCATGAAATTCGGTTTTGTGAGGTGAATAGCGGGGCTATTTGCCGAACAAAAGCGG
>NZ_JAHHPM010000101.1 GCF_024606345.1 Endozoicomonas sp. YOMI1 | reverse complement strand
CGCCGCAGAGTGACTGATCACTTAGTCAGAAAATATGATTTCATTTGGTTAACTATTTACTGCATCGTCGAACGCTTACGGTAAGAAAATATACCCCAAAGATCTGGGAGATGGTGGCTGACGGTAACGCATTGATTACAGCAAAATAAACGCTCGTCGATGGAACCTTTTACTGGGCGAGTTGTCAAAAATTAAAAAAACTGGTTTTTAACTACTTTTCTATTTCATGGAGGAAATATGCCTACGTTTTCTTTTATATTTACGTCAATATTAATCTTTTTCAGCGGTCAGCTCCGGGCTCAGGATACCCCCCCTGAAAATCATCACGAAGTCGTAGTTATAGGCGGTGGACTGATGGGCAGTGCCGCTGCCTGGCAGCTGGCCCGGGACGGTAAAGAGGTTATCCTGTTGGAAAAACAGGATCATGAATACAGCCAGGGTTCCAGCAAAGGGCTGACCCGTATTGCCAGAAGCAACAACCTGGCCAGAGATCTGTGGTCCTACCTCCATAACCGCTCGGTCCGTGAAACGGCAACGCTGGTCAACTTTCTCGGTAATCAAGGTTATGCTACGTCAATGTCTGCTGTCTACCGAACAACACCCGTCAGTTACATGGGGCGCCTGAAAGTTGCTGATGCCGTCATTACTTCCTCTGAACGACAAAAGGTCGACTACAAAATAGCCCTGACACCGGAAGAGGGAGCGGCAATGTTTGGTGTCCAGCTGCCGGAGGGGGTTTTTCTGCAACGTGAATTCAATGAGCATTCAGGCACAATGAATCCTGAAGGTCTTATTTCACTGCTGCACAAGGCTATTAAACTCAAAGGTGGTACAATTGTTTACAATACTTCCGTCAGCGATATTCAACGGCACGGTAACCACTACCTGATAGCCAGCGAAGACCAGCACGGTTCTGAACGGAGATTTACAGCCAGCCAGGTTGTCAGCGCTGCAGGTCCACACACCGGCCCATTACTCAGTGAGCTGGCTCCTTATATGGATAAACTGATCACGCCGAAGCGGGTATTTCTTGCTTTCCTGCAAATCAGTCCGGAAAAGTATCATCAGCTTGATGATCACGCCCGCAGTCAACTGAAACGCGCCTACCCGGTTATTAATAGCTCCGCTGGCACTCGGCAGGGCAGTTTCTATTCCATGTTTGAATATTCTGATGCAGATGGTAATCCGGTCATCAAGATCGGCGGCCATTTTCAGCGCAGCGACATCAACAACCTGGAGGATGTCTGGAACCAGAAGTTGTCCGTGGAGGAGATTCGCTGGAGCATTGAGAACACTGGTCGTTATTTACGCATGCAGGGGGTGCCGGTGAATGATGAGGATCTGCAACTGGTTGACGATGTTTCCTGTGTATACAGCCTGACCCGTTCCGAAGTACCCCTTGTTTCCCAGCTGGTCGCGCCATCCGGTGAAATGGATAGCAATTTTGTGGTGATGGCCGGAATGTCCGGAGTCGGTGCCAAAGGTGCCATGACCTACGGAAGAATTGCCGCCAACCTGCTTCATCAGGACAAGAGCGAAAATGATCCCGGTTATCTAGAGGCTGTTGAAGCTGTTGGCTTTACAAGACTCAAAGAGGATGTTGATAAATTGCACATAAGCCTGGAAAAATAACGCTCGTTATTGAGCTCCGTCAGTGTCATATTGAGCAGTGACCGGAGGTGATAACTGTCTTCAAATAGCAGGATTCTGTCGAGTTTTGAGGGGATTCCTTTCATTTTTCGGCAGAATGGCCTCTTTGAGGGTCAGAAGCAGTTGGTAGGACGTGGTAGTCCGGCAATTCGGGCGGCAACTCTGGCCGGACTTTCAGGAAAAAGCGTCATTAGATAGAGGCTGTTACCTTTGTCCTTGCCAAGGGTATTGGCAATATGTTTAACAAAAGGTCGCTGGTTGGGGGCCAGTTCATATTGTTGATAGAACGTCCGCAAAGCATCAATGACTTCCCAGTGCGCTGCAGTAAGTACAATACCCTCAAGCGCTGCCAGCTCCGTGGCTGCTTCGGTATTCCATTCGTCAAGGTTGGCCAGGTAGCCATCATTGTCGAGATTCAGGGGCATTACTGATTCCAATACAAAAAATGAACTGGGAAGGGATTTTACATCGGAGCCCTGCACATAGACAGGGGCTGTGGCATATCTTGCAATTCAAATGGGTTGTAATATTCCGGATGATTTATTGCGATTACGGCTCTTCCAGCGACAGTTTTTGGAAAACTGGGTTCTGAGATAGTCAGCCTGATCCGGCAGGATTCGCTGGCTGTTGACCAGGGCGAGATATTCGGCAGCATTGGGGCGATAGGGCAGGGCGATCAGTGACATCTTTGTGTTTTCCAGCAGTTTGTCACCTTTAAACTGATTACAGCGCCGACAAGCGGCAACAACGTTCATCCAGTCATCAAAGCCTCCCCTTGATTTTGGCACAATATGATCGCGGGTCAGCTCTTTTGTTTTAAAGAAGCGGCCACAATACATGCATTGATGATTGTCTCTTTCAAACAATGAGTAATTGGTAAGGGCTGGATTGTTTCGGCAGGGAAATAGGCGTTTACCGCCACAGGCAACGATACTGGGAAGCTCGATAATCGTTCGATCTCCAAGCCATCGGTTATAGCCGCCATGGATTCGGTAAATAATATCTCCCAGACTCCAGCGAACCAACTCTCTTGAGTAGAGGCATACTGTTTCCTGCCAGGTAAGCCACTCAACAGGCTGGCCGGCAGTATTCAACCGCAGAATATACACGACAGGGGCTCCCGTTTATCAGTCCCTGATAAAGGTCAACCTGACGGGCCATTCCCACTGACGATTAACACATCCGCTGAGCAGAGTTCTCTTTAACCGGGCAGGCCGCGCCGACCATAAAGGTCGTATGGTTAAGCATTTTATCGGCTCTATTATTCTGATTCGTATCCATTTCAGGCTAACACATTCATTCAGTAATAATAAACCCGGAGCAATGGAATGGTCTGATCCAGTCGGACTGACCATTCGTACAGGAAAAATTATGCGTAAAGAATCATTCTTTCATTGTGAAGGTTTCTGGCTAACCTTCACTGGTAAAAGCTGATTGAAGATATGTATGAAAGCTATCGTTTTTTACGATGGGGCTTGTCCCATCTGCCTGAAAACTCTTGCTCGCTGGAAGAATAAGCCCTATACCTGTGAGGTTGAATGGTTTGACATTACCGGTCAGCAGGATGCGTTGCTGGCCCGGGGCATTAGTCCGCAAAAAGCGCTGGAGCAACTGCATATTCTTTGTGATGACGGTACCGTTCTGACCAGTATGAACAGTTATGGTTTCCTGTTGCGCCATCTTCCCCATTGGCAATGGTTGGGGGAATTGATCACATTACCAGGAATCAGGCAATGTCTCACCTGGAGTTACAATGCCATCACCCGACGACGGCTGAAACGGGAAGGTCGCTATTGTGGGACAAAACTGTGAGACAAAAGGAGAATTCAGTGGATCGCTTTCAACGACTCATGTACTGGCTCGCCTGGTTTGGGATAATGCCTTTTATTATTACGCTGTCTCTATCCATCAGGGGGCAGTCTCTGTTTGATAACAGAGGGGAGCAACTGTTCATTATTTATTCCGTCATTATCTGCAGCTTTATGGCCGGTTCTTTATGGGGACAGGCCGTCTACAGTGAGAATCAATCCAGGAGCATAATTAAAGTACTGGCCAGTAATGCCATTGCTCTCTTGGTCTTCGGAGGGCTTCTGGCAGGGCTGGCGGATCATCAGATGCTGGTGTTACTTGCCATTGGCTATCTGGCAACACTGATTATTGAGTGCATTAATACAGAGCCTTTGGCCGATGGGCGGGTAAAGTCTTACCTGTCCATGAGAGCAATCGTCACCCTTGCGGTGTTTATATTGCACTGTTTTCTCTATGCCTCCCTGAAAATTACGTAAGCAGGGAGCCTTGCTTTTCTGAAGGAGTCAGTCAGGTGGATCAACATATCGATATTCAAAAATGTCTTTTGGCATTTGCCCGCATTTTGGACAAGGGAGAACAGGTTGCCGGGGGCTACCTCCTGGAAGGTGTTACCGCAAAGTCAATGGATGATGGCTATACCGTTATGCTGGGCAATAGGGATTGTCAGCTGTCCATCTATTTTCATAATAAATTCGGGATTGAATCCGCCAGCCAGAAAAGTACAGACGCCTTTATTAAGCTCCTTTACCGCATTGCCGAGCAATAATCTGCTGTTTTTGGCTATGTTCAAGGATCAGTTGGCAGCGTTGATTTGATTATTCTCCTGATTGTGTTTTTCTATTACTGTAATGCGCATTAACCCTCAAAAATACCGGGGAGTCGGTCAGTGAAAAAAATTAAACTGGGATGCAGTGAACTGCAGGTGACAGAGGTCTGCCTGGGATCCATGACCTGGGGACAACAGAACTCTCTAAATGAGGCTTTTGAACAGATTGACTACGCGCTGGGCCAGGGAATTAACTTTATCGATACGGCCGAGATGTATCCGGTCCCCCCTAATGAAGAGACCAGTGGTGAAACTGAACGGTTCATCGGTGAATGGATCCGGGCCAATCCGGGCAAGCGTGATGAAGTTATCATTGCCACAAAAATTGTCGGTGCGGGACTGCCGTGGATACGCAATGGCAGCCCAATCAGTGGTCAGCGTATTAAAGAGGCGGTGGAAGGTTCATTAAAACGTCTGAATACAGACTGTATTGATCTTTACCAGTTGCACTGGCCAAACCGGGTCTCTCCCCATTTTGCCAGACACTGGCCAGGGATGGTTCCCCATACGCAAGTGGAGCGAACGCGGCAGGAAGCGGAAATGCTGGATATCCTTCATGGGTTGGATGATTGCATTAAAGCGGGAAAGATTCGTTATTGCGGCCTTTCAGATGATACGCCCTGGGGTATTGGTGAGTATGTGCGGCTGAGCGAGAAGTATGATCTGCCCAGGATGGTATCTATTCAGAACGAGTTCAGCTTGATACATGCCAAGGACTCACCCTATGTATTGGAATCCTGTGTATTGAATGATGTCGCTTATCTGCCCTGGTCGCCACTTGGTGGCGGAGTGCTGTCTGGCAAGTACCGAAATGGCCAGATTCCGGCAGGCTCCCGATGGTCTGTTCAGCAGAGAAATGGTCACTTCCGTAATACCCCAATGACTCATAAGGCGATTGAAGGCTATCATGGGGTAGCAGAGCGCCATGGACTGTCTCTGGCGCAGATGGCACTGGCCTGGGTATACCAAACAGAGGGTGTCACATCGACGATTATTGGAGCCAGTTCACTGGCGCAGCTTAAGGAAAATATTAGTGCCTACCAGCTGAAATTATCAAAGGAGGTGCAGGACGAGATCAATGCCGTGTTCCGTCTATACCCGGTACCTTTTTAAAGCAATATGCCGTTGACGGCGTGTCTCCCAGCCAACTAGTTCAGAAAAAGTCCAGAAAAGCGCTAATACCCATGCAGCGCTCACTCTCCCATGTCTGCGTGGTAATGCAGACTTGAGCCTGCTGGCTGTGGAAAAACCTGTTTATGCCCGGAATCATGAAAGGTCCATTGTTGACATCAAAAGCTGGGGCTCGTTCCTCTCCAGTGATCAGCCTGCAGGTGAATT
>NZ_JAHHPM010000100.1 GCF_024606345.1 Endozoicomonas sp. YOMI1 | reverse complement strand
TTCTGATTCTGAGGAGAATAGCGGGGCTATTTGACGAAGAAGCAGGAATTTTTAGGCCAATTTATCGCAACCGCACGACTGCATGGATGCAGGAGCTAGAACAACGCAGGAGCAGTTGCCGAGTAGGGCAGACTATTCTCGGACAGCCTCCTTCAGATTTTTCACTGAAAAGCACTATTTTTGTCCATCCCATCTGATGAAGTTGCAAAATGTGGCATAGCTATTGCCCATGGTCCAGCAAGCGAATCTCTTTGGCTGCTGCTCGTTGATGAGATAGCAAAGAGATTGATCAGTAAACCGCCTGATCCGAACACATTCGTTGCCAGTGCGGTGTTTGTCCGGTTTTTTTGTCCACTAGAGGGGTAAATAATAAATGTCGAAGACTCTTAGCCTGATTAAGGAACATGACGTTAAGTGGGTTGATCTGCGTTTCACCGATACCAAGGGTAAAGAGCAGCACGTATCAATTCCCATTGGTGAAATAGACGACGAATTCTTCGAAGTCGGCAAAATGTTCGACGGTTCCTCTATCGCTGGCTGGAAGGGCATTAACGAATCCGACATGATTCTGATGCCAGATGACAGCACAGCTGTCATCGATCCATTCACTGAAGCCGCCACCCTGAACCTGCGCTGTGACATCGTTGAGCCATCCACCATGCAGGGTTATGAGCGTGACCCACGCTCTGTTGCCAAGCGTGCCGAAGAGTACCTGAAGTCTACCGGTATTGCCGACACCGCGTTCTTTGGTCCTGAGCCAGAGTTCTTTGTGTTTGACGACGTTAAGTGGAATGTTGATATCTCCGGTGCTTCTTACGAAGTGAACTCTGAAGAAGCTGCATGGTCTTCCAACGCCAAATTTGAAGGCGGCAACATCGGTCACCGTCCAAAAGTGAAGGGTGGTTACTTCCCGGTGCCACCGGTTGACTCTCTGCACGATCTGCGTGCTGCCATGTGTGATGCCATGGAAGCCCAGGGGCTGGACGTTGAAGTTCATCACCACGAAGTAGGTACTGCCGGTCAGTGTGAAATCGGTGTTAAGTTCAACACCCTGGTAAAGAAAGCTGACGAAGTTCAGATTCTGAAGTACGCAGTGCATAATGTTGCTCATGCTTATGGCAAGACGGCTACCTTCATGCCGAAGCCACTGGTAGGCGACAATGGTTCTGGTATGCACGTTCACATGTCTCTGTCCAGGAACGGTGAAAACCTGTTTGCTGGTGACGGCTATGCAGGTCTGTCTGAAGAGGCTCTGTACTACATCGGTGGTGTGATCAAGCATGCCAAGGCGATCAATGCCTTTGCCAATGCTTCTACCAACTCCTATAAGCGTCTGATCCCGGGCTTTGAGGCTCCGGTTATGCTGGCTTACTCTGCCCGTAATCGCTCTGCTTCTATCCGTATTCCCTACGTGAACAGCCCTAAGGCCCGTCGTATTGAAGTACGCTTCCCTGACCCCACTGCCAACCCATATCTGGCCTTTGCTGCCCTGGTGATGGCCGGTCTGGACGGTATCAAGAACAAGATCCATCCTGGCGATGCGGCTGATAAGGATCTGTACGACCTGCCACCAGAAGAAGCGGCCGAGATTCCAACGGTTTCTACCAGCTTTGAAGAAGCCCTGGCTGCCCTGGACACTGACCGCGAGTTCCTGACTGCCGGTGGCGTATTCACAGACGACATGATCGATGGTTACATTGAGCTCAAGAAGGAAGAGTGTCTTGCCGTTAGCCAGACAACTCACCCGGTAGAGTTTGATCTGTACTATTCTGTCTGAATTTACAGACCGGATAAGTTGTTGTTTTACCGCAAGCCAGAGTGAAAGTTCTGGCTTTTTTGTACCCTGGGATGGATGGTATCCAGTAAATGCGTGACGACACGGATGTAATTGGTAGAGTAACCTGGGAGCCATTAACGGGAAGCAAGGGTCAGTATGGGTTTTCCCTGTTATTCCCTGTTATTCCCTGTTATTCCCTGTTATTCCCTGTTATTCCC
>NZ_JAHHPM010000099.1 GCF_024606345.1 Endozoicomonas sp. YOMI1 | reverse complement strand
AAGCCTTAAACAGGAACATGCCGGAGTTCCAGTAATAGTCACCGGAAGCAAGATAACCCTGGGCCGTTTCCAAATCTGGCTTCTCAACAAACTGCTCCACTGGCATTATTTTTTCACCACAAAGACACGAGTGTGACACGAGAGCAGAGTCGGTCTGCTCGTAACTGCAATTGAGATGGAGGCAGGCCCTCCGGTGACGGCTTCTGGAAGCAGCCATCAAACCACCGTAAGCTGCGCCGGTAAAGAGCCGGTGTGGTGAGCGTTACGGAAAAGGCGCAGCTTGACTGCGTCAGGTGTGAAATCAGGAGATGAACGCAAGTAAACCACTGATGACGTCTCGAAATGTGGTCCGATAGCATCGAAAATGGAGGGTTGTGTTGCTCCATGATGAGTTCAGGGGATAGCCAGTTACTGCCTGAGCGGTGGCCGGGATATAGGTGGCATGAACTGATTTCAGGCTCTTTTGTGGAACGTGGGAGTCTGTCGCTCTGGTGTTAAGGGAGCCAGCCAAGCAGCTGAACTGCGGAGGCTGTGAGTACCGATACAGAGCACAGAGTAGGACCAGTCCGGTAGAGCGATGAAGCTTCTGTAATGGAGGTGGAGCGAAAGGACTGGCTTATCCGGTTGAAGCAACAGATCAACCGTCGTTATAGCGTTGTTTTTATAAAACGGAATGAATCTGATGTCTGAAACAAAACCGTTCACAATTTCGAAACAGCTTGTTTATCAAGCGTGGCTGAGAGTGAAAGCGAACAAGGGGAGCGCCGGACTTGACGATCAGTCAGTGACTGACTTTGAGGCTAATCTGGGCAGGAACCTGTACAAGCTATGGAATCGAATGTCGTCGGGAAGCTACTTTCCTCCCCCCGTCATGCGTGTGGAAATCCAGAAGAAGGATGGAGGCACGAGACTGCTGGGAGTACCGACAGTAGCCGACCGCGTAGCCCAAACGGTGGTGAAGATGATCGTTGAGCCAGTAGTGGAACCTGTTTTCCATGAAAATTGATCCGAAATCGATATGGAAAGTTCTTTGTGAGCTTCCTTCCGGCAGTCAGTAGAGCAGCAGTTCAGGACTTTCGGAATAAGATTAAGGGCCTTGAAATCCCAACGAAGAAAAGAGGCTGTAGCCTTTTGGAAATTGCCAGAGAAATAAATCCACGAGTGCGGGGGTGGATAGACTACTTCGGTAGATTCTATGCATCGATAGCTGAAAATGCCCTTTACTACTTGGAAGATACCTTGGTGCGCTGGGCTATGGGTAAATACAAGAAATTGAAGGGGCGCAAGGCTAAAGCTGGCCGATGGCTGGCAACCATTGCAAAGATAGTCCTGATGTTTATGGTTCACTGGCGGATATGTCAGAAACCAGCGGTTGGATAAGAAGAGCCGGATGAGGGGAGACTGTCAAGTCCGGTTCTGTGAGCAGCGGAAGGGGAGGTTCCTACCGCTGACTCGACAGTCACAAAGGAAGACTTTTTCTTTTTTTACTGCGCATAGCGCAGAAACCAAAAAACTTTGTGCCTTTGTGTCTTTGTGGTTCCAATAAATCACTGCCGAATCAAACTCAGCAATTCAGAAGTTTTCGCTTCCATCAGCGCCACATCCCCCCGGCTCTCCACATTCAGCCGAATCACCGGTTCAGTATTAGAAAGCCGCAGGTTAAACCGCCACTCCCCCATATCCAGTGAGATCCCATCGGTATGGTCCACAGCCACCGCATCCTGTTCATAAATCGCCAGAATCCGGTCAATAGCCGCCTGAGGGGCATCCAATGTACTGTTGATCTCACCAGAAGATGGGAACAAGGCAATACGTTCAGCTACCAGTTCAGAAAGCTTCTTACCCTTATGGGACATTAACTCAGCTACCAGCAGCCACGGAAGCATCCCGGAATCACAGTAAGCAAAGTCACGGAAATAATGATGGGCACTCATCTCACCACCATACACTGCATCCTCTTCCCGCATCCGCTCCTTGATAAAAGCATGACCGGTTTTACACAACACCGGCACACCACCCGCTGCAGAAACCTGGTCAATAGTATTCCAGGTCAACCGGGGATCATGGATAATCTTGGCACCAGGATAATGCGCCAGAAACGCCTCACCCAGCAGCCCGACAATATAATACCCCTCAATAAACTGGCCTTTCTCATCAAACAGGAAACACCGGTCAAAATCCCCATCCCAGGCAATGCCCATATCGGCGTTATGCTCAAGCACCGCATCCACAGTTGCCTGCCGACAGTCGTGTAACAGCGGATTAGGAATCCCATGGGGAAAGTGCCCATCCGGCTCATGGTGAATCTTCACAAACTCCACCGGCACATTCAGCAGCGTTAAATCGTTCCTCAATAGCATCAATCACATGCCCTGCAGCCCCATTACCAGCATTCACCACCAGTTTCAGAGGCTTCAATTCCGCAAGATTAATATACCCAAGAATATGATCAACATAAGCCGACAAATTAGAAACTTCCCGATAACCACCCGTTAAAATCTTATCTTTTCCTTTGTGTTCTTTGTGCCTTTGTGGTGCAAAAAAATCTTCAGCCAACCGCTGAATCTCCCGCAACCCGGTATCCCCGGAAATCGGCTTACTCTCCTCCCGCACCAGCTTCATCCCGTTATAGTCTTTCGGGTTATGGCTGGCCGTAACCATAATGCCCCCATCCGCCTGCAGATGCGAAGTAGCAAAATAGACCTCCTCGGTACCGCACAGGCCAATATCAATCACATCCACACCACCGGCTCGCAGCCCATCACTAAGAGCGGCTTTAAGCTCAGGTGTAGATAAGCGAATATCACCACCCACAACGACAGTCTTGGGCTTTAAATATTCTGCAGTCGCCCGACCAATGCGCCAGGCAATATCTTCATTCAATTCATCAGGCATGCGGCCACGGATATCGTAGGCCTTAAAACAAGAGAGTGCGGTCATTGTAAACCCCGAAAATAAAACCCCGGCAACCAGCTGACTGATTGACTAAGTTGACATCACAATAAATGCAGCTTGCCAAAAGTAACATATAGGTTACCATAAATATGAAGATGACCGTGCTTGAATACCTGCAACAAGACGGTAAAAGCCCTTACCAGCGGTGGTTTGACCAACTACCTGCGCAGGCTGCAGCCAAAGTTGCAACCGCGAAAGTCAGGATGGAGCTGGGTAATATCTCCGCCA
>NZ_JAHHPM010000011.1 GCF_024606345.1 Endozoicomonas sp. YOMI1 | reverse complement strand
GTAACTGCCCACTTAGCCAGAAATATACGATTCCATTTGGCCAACTACTTAGAGGGAACCCATCAAATACATTGAAACCCTGGGGTGATGCGAAACCCTCGGGACCGTGGGAATGCATACCCAAACTCGCAGTCAATGCAAAATCCCCCATTAAAGCCCCAGGATTCCCGGCAAAAACCAAAGCCGATAAAATTACCCCACACAAAACCACCCTTAACCATCTGCCATTTATGCTGATATATTACAAAGAGCTTGTTGATGCTTAGTTGCCAGTTCAGCGAAGCATCAACAGGCCCTGACAATACATTCAATCTCCAGGGACAGAAACAGGTTATGGCAAACAAACCTCTGACCGGGCTGGCTGCCCGCCTGCTGGCCGATCAAGTGATGGAAGAGGCCGACATTCACGAAGCTGAAGCCGCTGCAGCCAAGGCCAACAAGCCTCTCGCCCGATATCTGCTGGAAAAAAAACTGGTCAATGGTAATGCACTGATTCTCGCCACTGCCGAAGAGTTTGGCCTGCCAGTGATCGATCTCAAAGCCTTTGACAAAGAGCATCTGGTCAAAGACGTCGTAGAAGAAAAACTGATGCGAAAGCACAGTGTGCTGCCACTGATCAAGCGGGGTTCACACCTTTTTGTGGCTGTTTCCGACCCTTCCAACCTTCAGGGCCTGGATGAAATCCGCTTTAACACCGGCCTGACCATTCATACGGTCCTGTCGGAGCCCGACAGTCTGGAGAAAATGATTGATATTGCCCTGGATGATACCGACGGCATGTTTTCAGACGACGATGGGATGGTCGGTCTTGAAGATCTTGAAGTCAGTGCGGTTGATGATTCAGGAGATGATGCTCTGGGAGCCACCGGCGGGGACAGAGAGGATGACACGCCAGTGGTGAAGTTCGTCAATAAAATGCTGCTTTCCGCCATCAAAGGCGGTGCATCGGATCTTCACTTTGAGCCCTATGAAAAAACCTATCGGGTTCGTTTCAGAACCGACGGCGTGCTCCATGAGGTCAATCGCCCCCCGGTCACCCTTGGGTCCAGGATCGCTTCACGGCTGAAAATCATGTCGGCCATGGATATTTCCGAGCGCAGAAAACCTCAGGATGGCCGGATAAAAATGAAGCTGTCGAAAAGCAAGGCCATCGACTTTCGTGTCAATACGCTGCCGACGCTCTGGGGCGAAAAAATCGTACTTCGTATCCTCGATCCTTCCAGCGCCAAAATGGGGATTGATGCCCTGGGCTACGAAGAAGGTCAGAAAGAGATGTATATGACAGCCCTGCACCAGCCACAGGGTATGATTCTGGTCACCGGACCCACCGGTTCGGGAAAAACGGTATCGCTCTATACCGGTTTGAATATTCTCAATACCAATGAGCGAAACATTTCCACCGCGGAGGACCCGGTAGAAATTAACCTGGAAGGTATTAACCAGGTTAACGTCAATCCCAAACAGGGTATGGACTTCAGCCAGGCACTGCGGGCTTTCCTGCGTCAGGATCCGGATATCATCATGGTGGGTGAGATACGTGACCTGGAAACGGCCAATATTGCCATCAAAGCGGCCCAGACCGGCCACATGGTCATGTCAACACTGCACACCAACAGTGCGGCAGAAACCCTGACCCGTTTGCAGAACATGGGGGTTCCATCATTTAACATCGCAACGTCGGTCAGTCTGATTATTGCTCAGCGTCTGGCACGAAGACTCTGCAACCAATGCAAGGAAAAGGTGCAAATCCCCAAAGAAACACTGCTGGAAGAGGGCTTTACCGAAGAGCAGGCTGACTCCGCCGAGATTTTTGGCCCTAAAGGCTGTGAAAGCTGCAAGAGCGGTTATAAAGGTCGTGTGGGTATTTATGAGGTGGTGTCGATCACCCCGGGAATGCAGCAGATCATTATGGCCGAAGGTAACTCCCTGGAAATCTCGGAACAGGCACAGAAAGAAGGCTTTAACAACCTTCGCCAATCCGGGCTATTAAAGGCGCTGCAGGGTGTCACCAGTCTCGAAGAGGTTAACCGGGTAACACAGGATTAACCGGCTATTACTGGCTTCTTGCTACTCCTTGTTCCCATGGTCCTGAGGGTGTTGCGAAAGATGTAAAAGCCTTGAACTACAAAGACACGAAGACACAAAGGAAGGCTTTTTGTTTGTTGAACGTAGCTCAGGCAACCCCAGAAAAAACTTTGTGTCTTTGTGGTTCCCTTCTTTTTAAGGCCTTTCGCAACACCCTCAGAGCATGTGAACGAACTCACACAGACTCACTCCCCAAAGACAGCAACGTGGCGTTTCCGCCAACAGCCGTGGTATTGATCGACAACGTCTGCTCTGTAGCAAACCTCTGCAGGTAGTTTGGCCCACCCGCTTTTGGACCGGTGCCTGACAGTCCCTGGCCGCCAAATGGCTGAACACCCACCACAGCACCAGTCTGGTTCCTGTTGATATAGATATTACCCACCTTGACCCGCTGCTCAATAAACGTCGCCGTTACTTCGTTTCTGCTGTGGATTCCCAGGGTAAGGCCATATCCGGTACTGTTGATCTGATTAATCACCTCGGGCAACGCTTTCGCATCGTAACGAATAACATGGAGAACAGGACCAAAGTGTTCCTTATCCAGTTGACCAATATGGTCAATTTCAAAGGCAACCGGTGCAACAAAGCTGCCGTTAGCGCAATCCGCTGGCAGTTGGCATTCAATCAGCAGTGTGGCCTCTTGTTTCATTCGTTCGATATGTGCCTGTAGTGACTGGCGGGCTTTCTCATCAATAACAGGGCCAATATCGGTAGAATGAAGACCCGGATTGCCGATCGACAACTCCTTCATTGCCCCCTGCAACAGAGCGATCACCCGGTCAGCAATATCTTTCTGCACATAAAGTACCCTGAGCGCTGAGCAACGCTGTCCGGCACTACCAAAAGCGGACAGAACCACATCATTAACCACCTGCTCAGGCAGTGCGGTGGAATCTACGATCATGGCATTCTGGCCGCCGGTTTCAGCAATCAACGGTATCATCGGGCCAGGGCGATTGGCCAGCGCCCGATTAATCATCCGGGCGGTTTCCGTGGAGCCGGTGAAAGCGACACCGGCAATCCGGGTATCGGCCACCAGTTGACGACCCACCGTCGCACCCTCGCCGGGCAATAACTGAATCACATCCCCGGGAATACCCGCTGCCAGCATCAGCTCAACTGTCCTGCCCGCAATCAGACCGGTCTGCTCAGCAGGTTTGGCAATCACTGTATTCCCGGCCGCAAGCGCAGCAGCAACCTGCCCGAGGAAAATGGCCAAGGGAAAGTTCCAGGGGCTGATACAGAGAAAAACCCCTCGCCCATAAAGCCGCAGTTCGTTAGATTCACCCGTCGGCCCCGGCATCATGATGGACGATGAAAACCGCTCCCGTGCCTGACTCCCGTAATAGCGGCAAAAATCCACCGCCTCCCGCACTTCATCAATGGCATCGTGCAAGGTTTTGCCAGCTTCCTGATGGCACAAGGCCACCAGCTCCTCACGGTTTTCCTGCAACAGGTCGGCCAGCTTCTCCAGGCAGTCTGCCCGCTGTTCTGTCGGTGTGGAATTCCACCGTTCAAAGGCCGCTTCAGCAATGCCAATGGCCGTATCAGCCTGAGTTTCATCACTCCATCCCAAATGACCTGCAATCCTGGAGCGGTCATAGGGGCAAGCTATTTCAGAAGTCTCTGTTGATGGTACAAGCTGACCATCAATCCACGGCCCCTGAGTCCATTTATGCCCCATAAAGCTCTGTACTTTTTGCTGAAATGGCTGCCACTGACTGTCAATATCCACATTCACACCCAGTGAGTTTTTACGTGACCGGCCATAAATATCCGGTGGCAAGGGGATTTGGTCGTTCTGCAAACAAACCCGGCCTGTCAATGTCTCAACCGGATGCTGAACCAGGGAAGCAACCGGAGTTTTCGCATCCACCAGACGGTGAACAAACGAGGAATTGGCGCCATTCTCAAGCAACCGACGAACCAGATAAGGCAGCAGATCCTTATGACTGCCCACCGGGGCATAGATACGCACCGGATAACGATGATCAGTCAGGATGAAATTATAAAGCGCATCTCCCATACCGTGGAGGCGCTGGAATTCAAAATCATCGGCACCTTCACGTTCTGCCATGGTAAGAATGCTGGCGACAGTGTGGGCATTGTGACTGGCAAACTGAGGGTAGAGCAGCGCCCTGACAGGCTCTGATAGCAGAAACCTGGCACACACCAGGTAAGCAACATCTGTCGCTTCCTTGCGGGTATAAACCGGATAACCGGTCAGCCCCTGTTGCTGGCAAAGCTTCACTTCACTGTCCCAATAAGCCCCTTTTACCAGACGAACCGGAATACGGTCTCCCTGCTCATGAGCCAGGGCAGAAAGCCAGCACACCGACGGCAGTGCCCGTTTGCCGTAAGCCTGGATCACCAAACCGAGCCCACCCCAGCCACGGCAATCCGGATGCCGGTAAACCCGCTCAAACACCTCCAGAAACAGCTCATGACGATCCTGTTCCTCAGCGTCCATATTGATGGCTACATTGCCTGCCCTGGCTTCGCGAACCAGACCCACCAGCGCAGGCACCAACTCCCGGAAAACTCGCGCTTTCTGGGCCACTTCATAGCGTGGATGGAGCGCAGAAAGCTTGATGGAAATCCCGGCACGGAGGGAGTTCCCATGATCAGGCTCAGCGGCAACGGCTCTGATCGCCGCCAGGTATTCATCATGATAGCGCCGGGCATCCTCCATGGTCAGGGCAGACTCTCCCAACATATCAAAAGAGTAGGTATACCCCTTTTCCCGTTGTTTCAGGCCATTCTTTAACGCTTCCGAAATATTACGCCCCAGGACAAAATGACGACCCATAATCTTCATGGCCTGGTTTACCGCCTGACGAATGACCGGCTCCCCCATCCGGTTCACCAGTTTGCCAATAACCCCTCCGGCAGAACCATCTTCACCGGCTTCAAGGTTGACCACCTTGCCGGTAAGCAGCAACCCCCAGGTGGAGGCATTGACCAGCAGAGAGTCACTCTGGCTCAGGTGTTTTTTCCAGTCAGCCACACTGAGCTTATCGCGGATCAGCGCATCGGCAGTCCGATCATCGGGAATGCGCATCAGGGCTTCGGCCAGGCACATCAGCAGAATACCTTCCCGGGTATCCAGGCTGTACTGCAATAACAATGCATCAATCATATGAATGCCATTATCACTGCCCCTTACCTGCTCAATCATTCTGGTGGCTTTACTGGCTGTCTCAGGGTAATCTCCGGACTGTTCATCCAGAATCTGCACCAGTTCCTGTAACCATGAAGCCTCATCCACGGAGTAATGAGGAGAGACCATCGACCAGAGTTCGGCTGGCCTTTGCTGGACAATGCCTGCGTTGAATGCATCTTTCGCCTGGAACATACCCTTCTCCATTTCCCTTCTCCCATTTGAGGCGTGCAGAAAGAACAATCAAACTGCAGCCAAAGAACCTAACCGTTTATTTGAAATAAAATATCTATCGCTCTTCCTGGTACTTAACAATATTACTGCCCGAAGCTACACGTCGATGTCTGGTTAAATAGACTGACAGCGGAAGCCATACTACTTAACTGATCACCCAGAATAAATTATGGTTGTATTTTCAGGTTACAGACAACGTTCCCTACAGGAAAAAACCGCAACCTGTTCAGTTTGTGAAGGAGCCAATGACCGATTTAAGTTAATAATGACATCTCTCTTTTCAGGAAACCTTAAACCATATAGCTACGGGTTACCGATAAAGGAATAATTAATGTTTTTGACTGATAAAACCCAACGATAGTTCATCAAAAAACTTATATTTTTCTGAACAAATAGAAAACAAGTCATAAACACAAGGCAAGAGCATCAAAATATTATTCAAATTCTATTTTTTATAACCTTTGGCAAATACAGAAGTCCATCAGTCAATTGCCCTGCATAGAAACCAACAGATCACTTAAAAACACCAACCAGAAAAAAACAATTAAAACAATATATCTTTATAAAACAATAATTACTAATTGATATAGAACCAATACCCCCCCTACCTGTCAAATGTTGTCGCTATCTCGGCAAAATGAGATCCGCATAAATTTTATCTCCAAACTTCTCCATCAATTTAACAAGGATTCAATAATGGCGACCCCATTATCACCAGCGGCCACACAGCAACTCTACACTCCACCGGCAACGGGTGGGCATGTACCTACCGGACAGCCATGGGGGCCGACTGGCAACTATGGTGGGTATAGTGTTGGCCCCGGCCCACATAATCCAGAAACTTACTTGCAAGGTCCCGGAACAGGGGTTCCAGCCTTTCCCTATCAGCAACAACATGGGGGCCAACCACCCTTCGGCTCCGTCGCACAACACCCTCCGACTACTCAATACATGACTCAATTCCCAGCGGGAGCGCCAGGAGCTCAACCACCGGCTTCCGCAGCACCGGCTGCCGCAGCAACTACTACCACTCCAACCTCGGGAGAGGTTAAAGCTGGCGGCGAGCAGAAAGCCACTGATGGCGAAAAGAAAGCCACTGATGGCGAAAAGAAAGCCACTGATGGCGAAAAGAAATCAGGTGGTGGTAAAAGCTTTTTAGAGCGCTTGAATCTGGGAAGCTTCTTTGTCAATGAGCGGTATGCAGGGCAGTCATCTGAATCAAAATCATCAGAGCAAACTGCTGAAAAGGGAAAAACTGCTGAGAAGAAAGAGCCGGAAAAGGCCCCTGATCAAGGAGCGAAATCATCAGCAGCTCCAGCAGCAACACCACCACCACCTGCCCCCGGTGCTGGTTATGGCCAGCAGCCAGCGGGCGGTCAACCACCCCATGTCGGCGGTCAATCACCCCATGTCGGCGGTCAATCACCCCATGTCGGCGGTCAACCACCCCATGTCGGCGGTCAACCACCCCATGTCGGCTATCAACACTTATACCCTTCTGCAATGCCACCATATACCCCGGCTCCCGGACCACATACCCCTCCAACTTCCGGGTATGGGCAGGCTCCAGCTTATGGAACGCATCCTCAGGCCGAAGCACCCGGAGTAACTCAACATGATTCCCGATCCGTTCCTCCTGAAGGCAAAGAGTCTGCTCCAATGCAATATCGTTCAGGTCTTGAACAGAGGGTTGACAGTCACATTCAGCATATGGATAGCTTAGTGGATGGAGGTGTTTCCCGGCATGACCACTTGGACTCCTTGGTCAGAAAAGATCTTGATGCACATCGTCAGCATGCAGCTGACTGCGAAGGCTTCCTTGCATCTTCTCCAAATCCACAAACACGAGAACTGTTGGCTGAAGATCGGACCAACCAGCGAGCCAGAATTCTGGGTGAAATCAGTACTGAAAAGCAAAAAGGCACAGATACTCAACAAACGGCTCAACAATCTGGAGAGCGTCCCATGCCTCAAAATGCCCCGGGACAGGATCCATATTCACTCGCCAGACAAGGTACAATTGATGGCCATCGTGACTCCTTAACTGCTCAACTCAGGGGAATGGAGCTACTCAGACCATCCGGGCAGAAAGATACCGGCGTTTAACCCTCTATGGTCCCCTATCACTAACGTCTAACTTTCTACGGTCGCATCTTGCGGCCGTTTTCCCTTAGAGGCTGTCTGAGAAGATTGGTATTATTTACCAGCCAGCCGACAGAGTTCCTCTATCCATGGTTGTATATCCCCAACCTGGGCAGCAACCCAGTCAGGGTTATAACAGGTATCCAGGTAGCGATCACCCGGATCACACAACAAGGTAACGATAGATCCTTGCTGACCATTGGATTTCATCTCTGCCGCAATTTGCAGGGCACCAAATAAATTAGTCCCGGTACTCGGGCCAGCCTTTCGACCCAGTATCCTTTCCAGCCAGTGAATGGTTGCAATAGCCGCCACATCAGGCACACGACGCATGTCATCAATCACACCAGGAATAAACGATGGCTCGACTCTCGGGCGACCAATACCTTCTATACGAGAGCCCTGATCAATAGTCAGGCTTGTGTCGCCACTGGCGTAGTAATCCATGAAAACGGAGTGATCCGGGTCGACAACACATAACCTGGTATTCAGCTTTTGATATCGAATGTAGCGTCCAATGGTGGCAGAGGTTCCTCCCGTTCCCGGGCTCATGACAATCCAGCTGGGCACCGGGTATTTCTCAGCCTGCATCTGTCGAAAAATAGAATCGGCAATATTGTTGTTGCCCCGCCAGTCTGTTGCCCTCTCTGCATAAGTAAACTGGTCCATATAGTGTCCATTCAGCTCTCTGGCCAACCGCTGGGATTCGGCATAAATCTCACTGGAGCAATTGACCAGGTGACACTGACCACCGTAAAACTTGATCTGTTGTATCTTGTGAACGGAGGTAGATCTGGGCATTACGGCAATAAATGGCAAGCCCAGCAGCCGGGCAAAATAGGCTTCAGAAACGGCCGTACTTCCTGAAGAGGACTCAATAATGGTGGTATTCTCATCAACCCAACCATTACAGATGGCATAGAGAAATAAAGATCGGGCCAGACGGTGCTTGAGGCTTCCAGTCGGGTGTGTGCTTTCATCTTTAAGATACACCTTGATACCGCTGATGCCCGGCAATTCAAGCCGTATCAGGTGTGTATCTGCACTGCGTTGAAAATCCGCTTCAATTTTGCCGATGGCTTCATTAACCCATTGATGACCATTCATAACCTTACCCTCCCTTCAGGGTCAAATACGTCCATATGAATATCGGGTGGGAAAAACGCTTCATCAGGCGCTATTGATATGAATACTTTCCTCTAAGTAGTTGGCCAAATGAAATCGTATATTTCTGGCTAAGTGGGCAGTTACTATGCTAGGCACAACGTTGGGAGCATCGCCGCTATGTGACCAGAGTTGTGACGCCGCACGACTGCATGGATG
>NZ_JAHHPM010000098.1 GCF_024606345.1 Endozoicomonas sp. YOMI1 | reverse complement strand
AGAAAATATGATTTCATTTGGTTAACTACTTAAGTGGGCGTTTTTTGCATTTTTGTTGAATAAGCTTTAAAATTCGCGCCTTTGAAAAACTGCGATTAATCTCTCCCGTTAGTGTGAGTATTAACGTCCTGCTTTAGGTAAAGACCCGTCTTTTCGAAGCACGATCCTGGTAATCACAGGGGCGACTTATCGCATTCGCGCAGCATTGGCTGTAATCCAGCTGTGAGTTTTTTAGCCTTCAGTCGCACTGACCGGGGCGGATTCATGGTCAACATTTGTTATTAAAAGGAAGGTGATCTCTGCATGCCTGCTGTTAAAGTTAAAGAGAATGAACCGTTTGACGTAGCCCTGCGCCGTTTCAAGCGCTCTTGTGAGAAAGCTGGTATCCTGGCTGAAGTTCGTCGTCGTGAGCACTACGAAAAGCCAACGACCGTTCGCAAGCGCAAGGCCGCTGCTGCTGTCAAGCGTCATCTTAAAAAACTGCAGCGCGAGCAGCGTCGTCGTGAGCGTCTGTATTGATCAACCGACCTTAACATTGGTTCTATCAATCCTATGATTTACGCATCGACTACTATTGAGCTTTGAACCCACCAACCTTAACTTCAGGTAAAAAGGAACGTGTCATGAGTGATTGCATTGTCAGGGATCAACTGACAGAAGCCATGAAGGATGCCATGCGCAATCGCGACAAGCCACGGCTGGGTACTATCCGTTTGGCCCTGGCCGAACTGAAGCGAATTGAAGTTGATGAAAAATCATTAGACGATCAACGTGCCCTGGCAGTTCTGGACAAAATGGTAAAGCAGCGTCGCGATGCCATTGAACAGTTCGAGTCTGCCGGGCGCACGGATCTTGCCGAACAGGAAAAGCTGGAACTTGGCGTTCTCGCTGATTTCCTCCCTACCCCGCTATCGGAAACTGAAATCACCGAGCTGGTCGACCTCGCCATTAACAGCACAGGTGCATCCAGCATGGCCGACATGGGCAAGGTGATGGGCATTGTCAAACCACAGGCACAGGGCCGGGCAGACATGTCCTCCATCAGCAAAATTGTTAAATCCCGGTTAAGCTGACACTCACCCTGACGGGTGATAATATCTAACGTTATTTTCTTTTCTGTTTCAGGCGCAGCTCTTCACCATGGCCGGACGGATTCCCCAGTATTTTATTGATGACCTTCTTACCCGCATTGATATCGTCGATGTTATCGATCACCGGATTAAGCTGAAAAAAACCGGTCGCAACTACTCTGCCTGCTGCCCTTTCCACAAAGAAAAGACCCCGTCCTTTACGGTGAGCCCTGACAAGCAGTTCTACTACTGCTTTGGTTGCGGAGCCAGTGGCAACGCCGTTGGCTTTGTCATGGATCACGACCACCTGGATTTTCCTGAAGCGGTTGACACGCTGGCAGGACAGCTGGGCCTGGAAGTCCCCAGGGAAGAAAACCCGCACAGGCAACGGGGCCCGGACCACAGCGAACTCTATAATCTGCTGGATCGCGCAGTGGACTTCTATAGCCGCCAGCTGAAACAGCATGAGCAATCCCCCAGGGCATCCCACTACCTGAAAAACCGGGGGCTTGATCCGCAGACCTGCCAGCACTTTGCCATCGGCTTTGCACCGCCGGGCTGGGACAACCTGAAAAAAGAGCTGGCCACCTCACCAGAAAAAGAGCAACAGCTGATCACCACCGGCATGCTGGTCAATAATGAAGACCGCAATACGGTGTATGATCGCTTCCGGGAGCGCATCATTTTCCCTATCCGGGATAGCCGGGGTCGCTATATCGCTTTTGGCGGGCGCGTTCTGGGTGATGAAAAACCCAAGTATCTGAACTCTCCCGAATCCCCTGTTTTTCACAAAGGCAAAGAGCTTTACGGACTGTTTGAAGCCCGGCAGGCCAACCGCAAGCTGAGCCGCATCCTGGTGGTTGAAGGGTATATGGATGTTGTGGCGCTTGCCCAACAGGGGATCACCAACGCTGTGGCAACCCTTGGCACAGCCACCACCCCTGACCACATACAACGACTGTTCAAAGTCGTGCCCGAAGTCATTTTCTGCTTTGATGGCGATGATGCCGGAAGACGAGCCGCATGGCGTGCACTGGAGTCAACACTGTCCAACATGCAGGATGGTCGCCAGGCCCGTTTCCTGTTTCTGCCACAGGGAGAAGACCCGGATAGCATGGTTCGCAAGGAAGGCTCCGAAAGCTTTATTGAGCGAATCAAGAGCAAGGCCATCAGCCTGGATAATTTACTGTTCCGGGAATTGGAGTCAGAGCTTGATCTGACCACCATGGATGGTCGCGCCCGTTTGGCCAAACTGGCTCAACCTTACCTTGATAAACTGCCCGAAGGCTTGTTTCGCCAGTTGCTTGTGAAAAAGCTCTCAGACCGGACAGGGCTGGATACACATTACCTGGAAGCCCACTTTCAGGAGAGTGCCCGTACCAGAGAATTACCCGCAAGCCGACCAGAAACAGAAACACGCAGCCTAAGTCAGGAAGCACATGTTCATCATAGCCATTATCAGCCAACGCCTTTCCATGATGCAGACTATGAAGAAAGACAGTACACACCTGAAGAACATCTGGGCTACACCACACCAGAGACTTCACGCAGGCCTTCAACCGGTCATCTGGCCAACTCAGCAAGACTGGTGACTTCCGGTTACGCCATACGACAGTTATTATGTAACCCGGAGTTTGCCCGGGAAGTTTCAGAGCCATTTGATAACCTTAAACTGGCAAACGACAGTGACAGCCAATTACTGATCGACCTGTTAACCATACTCAAAAAAGAGCCGTCACTGAAAGCCAGCACGCTCATTGCCCAATGGTACGGAACAGAGAAAGGACAGCGCCTGCAGGCCCTGGCAGCGCTGGATCACGGCACCATCGCTCATCGGGATGAGTTTCTGGAAACCCTGACCAGCATTCGCAGAAAAGCAGGATTAAACCATCAGAAAAATCTGTACAAATCACTTATTCAGAGCTTCCAGAACAAAAAACCGGGACAAATTGACGAAGAACTTCGCCAACAGTTCCGTCAACATCAGGAAGCGCTCAGAGAGCAGATGACGCAACAGAAAGCAACCGCGAAAACACTCAGCGATAGCCACGAAAAAAATGGAGAAAGTTAATCTTTTTTTTGGTAGTGCCCGACAAACTCAACCGATTCCCCGAATCGATACATAAAAAAATAACTGCACAACAAAAAATATTAGGTATACTTGAATGTCACTGTGTCCCGTGGAACTGCATTATTGGCCACATTTCTAATACAAACCCGGTCTGAAAACACCAAGGAAAGGTAACCCGCGTCATGGAATGCATTCCGGTACCTCGTCCAACCAAGTCGGGCCGCTACCCTGTGGTACTGTACCCAGTTTATGAGCTATAATTGCCTGCTTACGTTTTTTTGTCCGGTTCGTCAATATCCGCTGTTAAAGGGTTGATATGTCAGCAAATTCGCAACAACAATCCAGATTAAAAGAGCTTATCGCCCGTGGTAAGGAACAGGGGTACCTGACTTACGCGGAGGTTAATGACCATCTTCCGGAAGATATTTCCGATCCTGATCAGGTGGAAGATATTATCCGCATGATCAATGACATGGGTATCAGCGTCTATGAGACCGCTCCTGACGCCGATACTCTGCTCATGGCTGAAGCCGACACCGATGAAGCGGCCGCCGAAGAAGCAGCCGCAGCGCTTGCTGCCGTCGAACAGGAAGCAGGAAGAACCACTGACCCTGTTCGCATGTACATGCGGGAAATGGGTACTGTAGAGCTGTTAACCCGTGAAGGCGAAATCCAGATAGCCAAGCGCATCGAGGAAGGCTGGCGTGAAGTCATGTCGGCACTGGCTCAATTCCCCGGTTCCGCCCAGATTGTCCTCGACGAGTATGATCGCCTGACTGAAGAAGAAGGTCGCCTCACCGACGTTATCAGCGGCTACATAGACCCCGACGATAATACTGAGATCGCCAATACTGATGATGACGATGTAGAAATCGACGAGTCACTTGATGGCGATGACAACGATGACGATGAAGACAGCGAAGAAGAGGGCGATAGCGGCCTGGATCCGGAAGAAGCCAGGGAACGCTTCACTCTTCTGAGAGAGGCCCTGGAAAAGGCCACCACGGCTATTGCCACTCATGGTCGTGATAACAGCCGGGCGGCACTTGAAGAACTGGCCGAAGCTTTCATGCCGCTGAAGCTGGTTCCACGCATCTTTGACATGCTGGTTTTCAGAATCCGCAATGCCGTAGAGCGTATCCGTGATAATGAGCGCGCGGTCATGCAGCTGTGTGTTCGCAAATCAAAAATGCCCCGAAAGATCTTCCTTAAGGCATTTCCGGGTAACGAAACCAACCTTGGCTGGATCGATGAACTGGCCGCTGGCAGCGGCGGTTACGTCGAAGCTTTGCAGAACTATCGCGAAGAGATTATTCGTGCCCAGAAAAAGCTGGCCAATATCGGGAAAGAATTCGACCTTTCCCTGGTCCAGATAAAAGACATCAATCGTAAAATGTCTCTTGGCGAAGCCCGTGCCCGCCGAGCCAAAAAAGAGATGGTTGAAGCCAACCTTCGTCTGGTTATTTCTATTGCCAAGAAATATACCAATCGCGGTTTGCAATTCCTCGACCTGATTCAGGAAGGAAACATCGGATTGATGAAGGCGGTGGACAAGTTCGAATATCGCCGTGGTTACAAGTTTTCAACCTACGCCACCTGGTGGATTCGCCAGGCGATTACCCGATCGATCGCGGATCAGGCCCGTACCATCCGTATTCCGGTCCACATGATTGAGACCATCAATAAGCTGAACCGGATCTCAAGGCAGATGTTGCAGGAGATGGGCCGGGAACCCACACCTGACGAGCTGGCTCTGCGCATGGATATGCCAGAAGACAAAATTCGTAAGGTATTAAAGATCTCCAAAGAGCCAATCTCCATGGAGACCCCCATTGGTGATGATGAAGATTCCCACCTGGGTGACTTTATTGAAGATGCCGCCATGCAGTCGCCAATCGACCGTGCAACAGGTGAAGGCCTGAAGGAATCTACCCGTATGGTTCTGGCTGGCCTGACCGCTCGTGAGGCAAAGGTACTGAGAATGCGCTTCGGTATTGATATGAACACCGACCACACGCTGGAAGAAGTGGGCAAGCAGTTCGACGTTACCCGTGAGCGTATCCGTCAGATTGAAGCGAAGGCCCTGAGAAAACTGCGTCATCCAACTCGCTCGGACCACCTTCGCAGCTTCCTTGATGAGTAATCATCAGCCATTCAGGTAAGGCGAGGCGATTAGCCCCGTCCTTCCTAATGCAGGAAGCGCCAATACCCATTCAGCGCCCCCTCGTTCCCATGCTCTGCGGGGAATGCATACCGGAGCCTGCAGGATGTGGAACAACCTGTTTTTGCCCGGAATCATGAGAGTTTAATGGGGGTTCTAATTTGCGGAGAGGTTCGGTATGCATTCCCACGGGGGACCGTGGGAGGTATCATCAAGTAATTCATTTCTGGCCAGGTACTGCTCCAGCATTACCAGGGTTCGATGCCATAGATTTTCTTGCCTGTTTCCGTCAGGTTTTCAAATTTTTCCCGTAATGATTGAATGTGAGAACCTGCCGTTTTCCGCAATCCTGCCTCATGATCGTATTGGCCTGTGCCTTTTTCCAGGGCTTGCACCCTTTTATCCCTCAGAGCCTCATTGGCAGAGGCGGGCAGAAAGCTGATCATCGCCAACATACGCTCGCGCCTGCCGTCGGTGCAGGCAGGGTCTGGATTAAATCGTGAGTGGGTCAGGCGAGAATCCCATACCACCATTTCCCCTTCTTTTAATTGCACAGCCCTGAGTGCCTGCCAACGGGTTTGTACATCCTCGCCCTGATATTCAATCCAGCCCTGTTTATCATCTGACCACGATTTATATTGTCCGAAGTCATGATGTGAGCCGGGGATAATACCCAGCATGCCGGTGGTTTTATCACAATCCCTGAGCGCCAGTAAGCCTTGAACGGCACTGAAACCGGGCTGGGTATGGGGATTTTGATCCACATGAAGGGGCAGTGAACTGTTCTGGTCTGTTTCTGGCCGCATATAAATGCAACGGTCAAATACCACCCATAGTTTTTCATTATCCCAAAGGGTTTCAAACAGCCTGACCATGGCTGGGTTCTGCCTGAGCTGGGCCAGGGCATCATGGTACAGTTCAAAAAAACCATTGATGCTGGCATCTGGATATTTTTTGACCTGACGTTGCAACAGGCTGACGGCATTGTCACGATCCGCAGCAGTGGAAACATTCCCGGCAACGATGTAACCATACTTCACAAATGCTTCTTTGATCTCTTTCGGGTCAGACAGCTTTCCATCGTAAACACAGTGACCGCTGTAGTTTATATGTTTAAAGGTATTGTTGCTGTAACCGGGGTGTGCCAGTGGGTTCATTGTTTTTCCTCCTCCTTCAGGGTGTTTTGTTTGTTTAGCCGCTGCAGAATCTGATCAGCAATGACTTTCCCTCCGCCATGGGAAAATCGCCTGTCAAGTTCACTCAATGATGGCTCATCGGTATGGGACAATTGGTGATGAGCAATATCCATGAGACGGCTGAGTGTTGTGATTGCTGCGGGTTCTGTCGTTAACCTTTTGATGCGATGAGTGATGGATTCCATCACCTCTCCCTGACTTTTGAAGTAGTCAATGGGCGGGGTCTCGGGAAATATGTCATGCCAGTCAATGCTGGCATCCACCATATGGTTTTGCTTCAGCAGTGTTAACTGCTGGCCCTGGCTGTCATTGGCCGGAGGTAGCCAGATGATTTTTTTTCCCAGGGCGGCCGCCTCAAATATGTTGCCCAGTCCGGGGGTCATCAGGGCCACTGTTGACTGCTGCAAAACATCCTGCACTTGATCAGGTGCTAATGTCTGGACCTCAAACTGGTCCCGTGTGGCTTCTGCCAGGGTACGGCTGCCCAGAAAATGGAGTTGGTCATAGTGACTGCCAAGGGTCTGGTTAATGCAATTCATGATGATTTTTGCGTAGTTCATCATGACGGAAGAATTAACCAGCGGATTCATCAGCCCACCGGTATTGACCAGCAATAGACTTGCCGTATTGGTTTGGGGGTGCTTATCCTGATGACTCTGCAGGCCGGACACTATGGAAGGTACGACGATGGTTTCCGGCAGTTTATTCCTGTTTTCCTGTAACCGCTCTTGCACAGTGAGAAAGTTCTGTACCAGATAGAGATCGGCATGGGTGATGGCTGGAGACACCTCTTTCCAGTACCAGGACAGTGGATCATAAACAATGACTTCAAGGCCTGCTTCTTTGGCCCACCCGGCAACCTCCAGATCACAGGCGGTAATGAACAGATCGTATTCACGCAGGTGGCGAAGGTACTTTTCTTTTCGGTCTGTGACAGAGCCCTGTTCGGTGCAGTCAATTATTCGGTTATATGGGTATTTGGACTGAATATCGAGGGTGTGCTTTTCTCCGATATAGGCGAGGTGTCTGGCGTGTTTGCGCACATAAGGAAATATTTCCCCGATGGCTGCAGAAGGGCCAAAACCGAAGGGTTCCGCATTAAATAGTATCTTTTTTTCTGCCCCTGAACCCGTGCTGGCAGACTTGATCTCGTGGCAAGGGGAGGGCTCCTGAACAGGGCACTGGTTTTCCTGCAGCGTCTGTTCAATGATTCGGATAACCTGGTCTTTGCCATTCCCCCGCAAAAGCACAGTGTTATCTTTGCTAATGTTGTCGGAATAAAAAGCCAGGTTGGCAATAAATGTTTTCAGTCTTTCTGCACTCAGTTCCCCCGAGTTTATCCCAAACTGGTTGTCGCCAATCACTTTGGCATTGATCTGCTGTTCATACAGATTTTTCAGGGGGATGGCATAGACAGGCTTGTTCAGGTACATGGCTTCTGACAGCAGCGTATGCCCTGCGGTGGAGATCACCCCACCACAGGCTGCCAGTAATGAAACAAATCGGGTGTCGCCATGGTGATAAAACCGCAAATGCTCACCATCAGCAGGAAGCGGACACTGCTTAGGTAAAAATACATGCACGGTGTCAGATACATTCTCCCGGACGATCTGTAGCCATTGATCAATGGGCAGAGAGGTCCAGGACTGAGCCGTAATGTACATCAATAACGAGGCCGTTGTGCCATGGCATTGTTCTTTTGCGGCAATGATTTCCGGACGAATAACCGGTGGCAGCAGGGTCACATTGGCAGTATATCTCCGCTGCTGCTCTTGAACTTCAGGTTGAACGGTAAAGAAAGAGATGGCCAGACGCTTGTCGGCACGGGGAAAGAAAAGCGACAGCCGCTCCTGTTCATCCCGGAATGACGTACCGGCCAGATCAGGCACGAAGCTGCCGGTTAAAAACTTGCTTTGTTGGTCGCTGGTGACCAGCGGCGCCTGTTTGCTGTAGGCATATTGGGCGGACACCTGCTCATAGTCACTGATCACCAGATCCGGAGTACCCAGTTGTTGATTCGCCACCGCCATGGCCTGGAAGTTGATTCGGTTGAAGTTCGCGCAGTTGTTTTGTGGCAGTCCACTGCTGGTCTCAAAATCCAGCCCGGTCAGACAGCCAGCAATGTAGGGATTGTTCACCTCACATACGCGAACCCCCGGATACTCCTCCTTATGGTTTTGGAAATACTCCAGCGCCTGCCCGTAGGTGAACAGGACGATCTTATGATCTCTGTCCCTGAGGTAATTGAGGCAGGGCAGCTGACGGTTCAAATGGCCGTTGCCAATGCCACAGATGCCAAACACTATCTTTTTTTTTTGCCCGTAAGAGCAGGCTGCACGTCCATGGACAGTGTGGGCATTATGGATTGGTAAACGTCCTGCAGCGAGCCGCTGATCTGCCGTGTCTGCCGCCCGTTCTCGCGAAGATAATCCCCTAGCTTCTCCGCCAGGTAGTCTTTGACCTCGTGAGGAACGGTTCCGTCAAGGACGGCATTATGATCACCGATCAGAACATCCTCGCGTTGCTTGTCGAGGAACAGGGTAAACAGCTGATGTCTTGCACTTTCAGCAGTTAGGGTTTTTTCCATGAAATTGTCGTTTAACTTGACCAGCACAATGTCCCGTATCGGGACTTCCGATTCCGGATCACCATAGTAATCCGAAGGCAGCTGAAAATGCGTTCGGTCCCCTACGCTGGTGAGGAACTGTTCGGATTTTCCTGCTTCGGCAACTCCGGCACTGACCACAGGCTCCCATTGGGGCATATCATGGTTACGCACCGAAATGGTTTTCGTGCCCGCAATGGCTTTGAGTTGCCCGTCATCGGTAAACCTGACGAGGGTTTTGTCAGCCGAAATGATCTTTCGTTCTGGCAGTGTTCGGTGCTGCCGGGCATGCTCCAGTACCAGTGTGGTTTTACCAGAGCCTGAAGGACCGGCAAGCAGGTAACATCCCCGGGCATCGCCGATGCAGGCCGCATGGACCGGGAACAGTTTTCTTCGTAACCACTCAACCCGGCAGGCCCCGTAAAGAAGGTGAGGAAAGGTATCCGGCATGATGTCGTTATCGGGAGCCATAACCTGAACGGATTGGTTTCGTCGCTCGACAACCGCGTGGCCAGTGGTCTGGACGTGTTCCACGGTCACCAGGGTCTGATCACTGTTGCAGGGTTGTGGCTTGAATCCTGGCAAATGGGCTGACAGGTGTTGAATATCCCGCTGGGTCAGTGAAATGTTTCCGGTTGAGGCAAAATCGAGACGGTGCTGTTGTCCGATGTGCCATGAAACGGAAACCTTGCCCCTTGGTGTGCTTCCAATGGCTGTATCGACAGCACTTTGGCAATGGTCAGTGTTTTGTAAGGCTCTTTTCCTTAGTCCTTCTGAAGAAGAGCCGGATAAATCGGGTAGTGAATTCATCATTTAATGTTTTATTCATTTATTGCTTAGATGTGGCAAGCCTGAGTTGTCAAAAATAACCAATAAAGATACAGGCCTTGGAATTACCGGTTAGTAAAAACTGTCCAATAACGTTTTATAAGACCGCCTTATCACGAGAAAGTTCATCGTCTTTGACTTGTTGCTCAAGTTTGAGCTGAGCAACCTCGAAAACACAAATCAGCAAACTCTTTCTTGCTGCTCCTGTACCGGTGGAAAATACCAGTACTTAAGTCTAATTTCAGTCAGTGCTGCAGAAACCATCAAAGACAGGGAAAGCATAAAAAGCAGAAATAAGCGAGGAAAACGTCAGGATAAAAGGGGGAGAGCTGATGATGACCGGAAATACGACAGAACCATCAAATAGTGGAGGTGAGACTGGCACTGAGGCCAGCCTCCTAGAGCGGTGATTACTCAGCCGCTGCAGCCTGCTGCTCCTTAATACGGGCAACTTCCTTCATGCTCAGCTTAATGCGACCACGGTTGTCCAGATCCATCACAGCCACTTCAAGCTTCTGACCCATCTTGACGTAGTCAGCAACATTCTCCACCCGGTGATCCGCAATCTGGGAAATGTGTACCAGGCCATCCTGGCCAGGCAGAATGTTAACAAAGGCACCAAACTCAACGATGCGAGTCACAGTACCCGTATAGATCTTGCCAATTTCAGCTTCGGCTGTGACACCGTAAACACGGTCATAAGCGGCCTGACAGGCTTCGCGGGTCTCACCATAAATTTTGACGGCCCCATCATCAGCGATATCAACCGATGCACCGGTATCTTCACAGATAGAACGGATAGTGGCACCACCCTTACCAATAACATCACGAATCTTGTCCTGATCAATCTTCAGGGTCATGGTCATTGGTGCGTTTGGCGACAGTTCACTGCGCGAACGGGCGATGACTTTATTCATCTCGGCCAGGATATGCAGACGCGCATGCAGAGCCTGATCAAGGGCGATATCCATGATTTCTTCCGTGATACCGGCAATCTTGATGTCCATCTGCAGCGCCGTAACACCATGGGCAGTCCCGGCCACTTTAAAGTCCATATCACCCAGGTGATCTTCATCCCCCAGAATATCGGTCAGGACTGCAAACTGCTCGCCTTCCTTTACCAGACCCATGGCAATACCGGCAACCGGTGCCTTCAGAGGCACACCGGCATCCATCAGTGCCAGGGAAGAGCCACAGACGGAAGCCATGGAGCTGGAACCATTGGATTCGGTAATTTCAGACACCACACGAATGGTATAAGGAAACTCTTCTTCACCGGGCAGTACTGCCTGAATACCACGACGGGCAAGACGACCATGGCCGATTTCACGGCGTCCCGGAGGACCCATACGACCAGCTTCGCCGACCGAGTATGGCGGGAAGTTGTAATGCAGCATGAACGGGTCACGGCTTTCACCTTCCAGGGCATCCACAAACTGCGCATCACGGGCAGTACCCAGCGTTGTAGTGACGATAGCCTGAGTTTCACCGCGGGTGAACAGGGCGGAACCGTGAGTCTTTTTCAGAACGCCAACTTCTACCGTAATTGGTCGAACGGTTTTGGTATCACGACCATCGATACGTGGCTGACCGTTAATGATGTTGCCACGGACTACGGACTTTTCCAGTTTGCTGAAGTAAGTCTGAACATCATCAGCATTGAACTTGCCTTCGTCATTGCCAACCAGCTCTGCTTCAGCCTCAGCGCGCAGTTCAGCCAGCTTATTGCTGCGCTCCTGCTTGATGGTGATGCCATAGGCCTCGCGAATTTTCTGCTCAAAGCCAGCAGCAACGGCTTCTTTAACCGCCGTTTTTTCTGGCTCTGGCTGCCAGTCCCAGGTTGGCTTACCGGCTTGTGCCGCAAACTCTTTAACGGCAGCAATAACCGCCTGGTACTCCTGCTGGGCAAACAGGACCGCGCCCAGCATTTCATCTTCTGTCAGTTCCTGCGCTTCGGACTCAACCATCAGCACGGCGTCGCTGGTACCGGCAACTACCATATCCAGCTCAGACTTTTTCATCTGCTCGAAAGATGGGTTGAGAATGTAACCATCGTCTTCAGTGAAACCAACACGGGCAGCACCCACAGGACCGGCAAATGGAATACCGGAAATAGCCAGGGCTGCGGAAGTGGCAATCATGCCCAGAATATCAGGGTCGTTTTTCTTATCCACCGACATCACCGTGATGATGACCTGAACTTCGTTCATGAATCCTTTCGGGAACAGCGGACGAATAGGACGGTCAATCAAACGGGAAGTCAGCGTTTCTTTTTCGCTGGCCTTACCCTCACGCTTCAGGAAGCCGCCGGGAATTTTACCAGCCGCGTAAACCTTTTCCTGATAGTGAACGGACAACGGGAAAAAGTCCTGACCATCACGGGCACTTTTAGCACCCACTACCGTCGCCAGAACCTGCAGCTCACCCATGGTTGCCAGCACAGCACCGGTGGCCTGACGGGCAATCCGTCCAGTTTCCAGGGTCACGGTGTGCTCACCGAACTGGAAAGTCTTTGTTAATGCTTTTGGAGCAATACTCACGTTATTTTCCTTTATTACCAAACGATATCACCCCACCTGCATCCACACTGTCATAGAGATGGATGCAATTCAGAGACCTCTCGGATAGCCTCCTAGACCAAAACCTCTGAATTGCACCCCATGCAGACAGAGTGCAGTCATGGGCAATTCTTGTCCAAGACTACCAGAGAAAACAGAGCCTGGCAGTCGCAACCAGCAGAGAGAGGCTGCCCGGGTTGACAACATTCTCAATTCTCAACCCGCAAATAACAAAACACCGCCAGCCACAGATAGTGCAGCTCGCGGTGCCTTGACTGTGGGAGGTGATATCAAGACACCACCACCCCATATGACTGGATCAAACGATTAGCGACGCAGACCCAGAAGCTGGATCAGGCTGCGGTAACGTTCAACATCCTTACGCTTCAGGTAGTCCAGCAGATTACGACGCTGGTTTACCATGCGAATCAGACCACGACGAGAGTGATGATCCCTGTGATTCACCTTGAAGTGTCCCTGCAGACCTTCGATGTTAGCAGTCAGCAGAGCCACCTGAACTTCAGGGGAACCGGTATCGCCTTCAGTGCGAGCGAATTTCTTCAGGATTTCAGCTTTCTTTTCAGCAGTCAAAGCCATTTGTTCAATTCTCCAGATAATATGCAATACAGAAAACCGGCATGACCGTGCATATTTACAGCCAGCCATTTAAACAAGCGACGAATTCTATCACTATGTTGTGAACGCGTCCAAAAAAACTATATAAGTAGTTGGCCAAATGGAATTTTTGCTGAATCAGCCTTTGACCAGACGTTTAGGCGCCACCAGACCATCATCCGTAATTTCGCCGATACCCAGGAACACCACGCCTTCAACACCTTCAGCAACGCCATAGATACGGACATTGCCGGATGTCGGCGCCTGAGGCACCTGGACCGGATTCCCCAGAGAAATGTAATAACTGCTGGTTGCGCCCAGTTTTACCTGCGGCCAGTCACTGACAGCACTATCCCGGGGCAGCAACAGATTATCAATCACACGATCACCGGCCTTATTGCGGATTTTGGACAATTCCCTAAGACGCTCTGACTGCGCTTGTTCCAGCTTGTCACGCCCCAGTTCTTCCGCCAGCCCGGACAGCTCGGCAAACTCAATGCGCTGGTCGACACCCAGGGCCGAGTCACGGGCTTCATCCCGCATGGCCGCCAGCTCATCCAGGGAATACGCATGATGTTCGTTATAAGGGCCTGCCTTGAGGCGCTTCAGCTCAGCAACATGACCAAGACAGCCCAGGGCCTCACCAATATCTTCAATCAACGTGCGGATATAGGTTCCCTTGGTACAATCCACTTCGAAAACACACTCATCCCCATCAAAGTCCAAGAGCTCCAGGCGATGAATGGTAATGGTGCGCGAAGGACGCTCTATTTCAATACCTTCCCGGGCATATTCGTACAGCGGCCTGCCGTTGTGCTTGAGCGCTGAATACATGCTGGGCACCTGCTCAACATCACCCCGGAACTGTTGCAGAATGGCCTCCACATCAGAGCGGGTTACCGTCACAGGGCGCTCTTCGACAATCTCCCCCTCACGGTCACCCGTGGTGGTTCTTACACCCATTTTCATGGTGGTACGGTAGGATTTATCAGAATCCAGCAAATACTGGGAAAACTTGGTGGCCTCCCCCAGACAGATGGGTAAAACGCCCGTCGCCAGCGGATCAAGACTGCCGGTATGACCAGCCTTGGCGGCATTAAACAGCCGTTTCACCCGCTGGAGCACCTCATTGGAAGAAGCGCCATACACTTTATCAACCACAATAATGCCATCCACCGGACGGCCACGATTAGCGCGTCGACCTCTTCTGGCCATGACTTACTCCTCGGTACCTTCTTCTGAACCTTTATCCGCTATAGCATCTTTGGCAACCGCCTGATCGATCAGCGAGGACAGGTAAGCCCCACGCCGCAGGCTGATGTCATAGTAAAAGCGGAGCCGTGGGGTAAACCTAAGCTTGATGGCCCGGGCCAGCTGGGAACGCAGGAACCCCGCAGCCTGACTCAATATCTCCAGGTATTGATCAATTTTTTCCTGGTCATCCACCCCAAGAAAAGAGACATAAACATCGGCAAAGGCGAGATCCCGGCTCACTTCGACCGCACTGACCGTGACCATACCAAGACGAGGATCTTTCATTTCCAGCTGAATCAGCTGAGCCAGTTCTTTCTGAATCTGGTCGGCTACTCGCTGGGTACGACTGTACTCTTTAGCCATTGAATACTCACTCCATAAACCACAAAGGCACAGAGACACAAAGCAATCCTTCCCTTTGTGCCTTTGTGCCTTTGTGTTTAAAAAAAGCCTGCGGAAGAAACCCGCAGGCTCTAGCAGACTGTCCGAGAATAGGCTGCCCTACGCGGCAACTGCTCCTGCATCCATGCAGTTGTGCGGCGACAGCAAATTGGTCTAAAAATCCGCTTTTGTTCGGCAAGTAGCGCCGCTATTCTCCTCAGAATCAGAAATTTTCATCCTCAATTCCTCGCAATCCTCGTTACGGGGTCGCCTAGACGGGCGCTATTCTCGGACAGCCTCCTAGCACCTATTTCACACGCT
>NZ_JAHHPM010000097.1 GCF_024606345.1 Endozoicomonas sp. YOMI1 | reverse complement strand
CCTCAATTTCTCGCAATCCTCGCTACGGGCGCTATTCTCGGACAGCCTCCTAGACAGGTTTGCCGCAAGAGCCTTAGCCAGCTAACTTTGATTTTCACACTATTATTTAATCGTTACTTAAAGGAGTATCCCTGATGGGCGCAGGCCTTCCTAAAACCCCGGAACAGTTCCACAAAATTCCTCATGCACGGCTGGCGATTATCGGCAGCAGCTGGCACAGCGACTGTGTCGATGCCATGATTAACCGGGCTCAAAAAGAGCTGCTGGCGCTGGATGTTAAGCCGGAGAATATCTCTATTCACAAAGTCCCGGGCTCACTGGAACTGCCGCTTGCGGCACGAATTCTGTTTGAAAAAGATCCTGACCTGGATGCTATCCTGGCGTTTGGGGTGGTTCTGAAAGGTATCACCAGTCACGATGAGATGGTGCTTCATGGTGTATTTGAAGGTTTTATGGGTGTAACTGAGCGCTTCGGCAAGCCTGTGATTAATGAAGTGATCGGGGTGGATAGCGTTGAGGATGCGAAAAAAAGATCTGGTGATGATCACATGAACAAAGGCGTAGAGGCAGTCTACGCGACCTCTGAACTGTTGCACTGGGTAAACCAGATAAAAGGATAAAACTTGTTGAACTCAGGTCGGATCACTGCCCCACTTGGCTCTCTCCCAAATCCATAGCGGGTGACAGGTCTGCGTTAACCATGGCCGTTACACAGGAGTCTGACCACACGTTAATGGCACTCTCAAGCATATCAATCAACGCATAAAACGGCAGAATAATAACCAGCAGTTGCAGTGGCACTCCCATCGCGGCCAGAAATGCGCTGGATAACATATAACAGCCCATGGGCACTCCGGCATTACCAATGGCGGCAATACTGGCAATGATTATCCATGAGAGTAACTCCAGGGGCGAGAACATGACGCCATTGCTTTGTGAAACAAACAGAACCGTTATCAATATAAAAGCAGCACAGGCGTTCATATTGACAGTAATGCACAAAGGGAGGCTGAAACGGGCCACTTTGCTCTGAATTCTCATGTTTTTTTCAGCGCATTCAACGGCATAGGGCAGGGCCGCCGCCGATGATTTGGCAAAAAATGCCACGGTTAGTGCTGGCCACATGGCTTTCATGGTTTGCCAGGGTGAAATGCCTTTGAATTTCAGTAACAGTGGCAACATAAGGCCAGCCTGTACGATATTGGCCAGCACTACGCACAGCAGATAGAGCGCAAGGTCCTGGAGAATTTTCTGACTCTGCAGATCGTGGATAAACTGGTTAACGAATGCCCAGACCGCCAGAGGCATGAGTTTGAGGATCAGTCCGGTCATCTTCATGATGGCAGCAAACATACTGTCAAAAAAGGCATGCAGAACTGCCTTATGCCGGTTTTCTAAAGCCATGGTGGCAGCACTGAGCAGAAGGGCCAGAAACAATACGCCCATCACATTCTGAGTATAAAAGGGCTCAATAAAACTGGCAGGAATCACGCCAAGCAGATAAGACCAATAACTGCCAGAGTGGCCTGAAGGTCCGGCAGCTCCGGCTAATGAGCCTGCTTTTCCCGTCGGGGCAATGAATAAGTAAAGAGCAAGGGCAACAGTAGCGGCAACCAGGGTAGTGATCACTGTGTATTTCAGAACCTGGCCACCCAGGCGCTTTACCTCTGACGCTTCGCCCATTCCGGAAAGGGTGGAAACCAGGGCGAAAAAAATAATGGGGAGGCTGATCAGTTTCAGCATTCGAATAAACAGGTCGGATACCACATCACCGGCCTGATTGAACTCATTCAGGTCAAGCCATCCTGTGATCACTCCGAATGATCCGGCTATGAGTAGAATCATAGTGCCATTTATAATGTGTTGTTTTTCCGTGTTTTTTTTACCTGACTGCATAGCTTTTGGGATCTGTCTACTGGATTGAATTATGAGAATAGACACGATTTTTACTGGTTATTATTTTGTTTTGGTATTTACATAGGTTGTTTTGGCGTATTGGTGTGGATAGGTTCATTCTTGATCTAATTTATCATTGTTTGGTTTGCTTGACTGGTTGTGGCTATTAATTTAATCAATGGATTACCACGTAAATTTAGAGGCGAATACTTTTTGGTACTTCTGACCAGTTTTTTTTTGACTACACTACCTACCTCAAAGGCCTGTGCAGCTGCATACTAATGATTCCATACAGTGATGTCTGCTGAATTACTGAGGAACTGAGGAACTGAGGAACTGAGGAACTGAGGAGTAGTAACGTGTTGAGACAAATCCGCTTTTCACTATCCATAGCTGAGCCAGGGTCCGGGCCGACCAGAAAAGAGTGGATCTACCCTAAATGCTCCCTGATCCCGGAGGGCTTTTCCACAGAGGATTCGGATGATGCTGATGAGTACATTCAGGAATGGAACTTTCCCTATCCCGGGCAGAGCGCATTTCCGCGGGTTGATCCTGCTGGCTTGGTTAATAATGTGGCTCTGATGCAGAAAATGAGGCTTCAGGGAGGGAGGCGTACCTATTCAGGGCAGAGCAGAGTTCTGCTTCAAAGATCTGAATCCATCCTTCTAGTCAGTTCGGAAAAATGAACTCTGTTTTTAAAAAGTTATTTTTTATTTCTTTTTATTAGCAATGATAACCTTTGTACAGAAGGAGTATGGAAGCGTCAGCAATGAATACTTAACCGGATTATTCCCATTTCTCAGGATAAAAAGTTCGCTAAGGGTAATGTCCAAAAAGCGCCCACTGACCGCTGGAAATACCTGGCAGTACTTTCCTTACCAGCAACAGCATAGATAGTGAAAGACCCGGCAGAAAAATAATATTAGAATCCTGGCCGAACAAAGCAAACTACTGTGAAGGTCAAATGACAAACCAACCAGCCTTGATCCGGCAGACTTTCCCTGTTGGGCCTCTGCAATGTAACTGTACAATTATTGGTGATCCGGTCACCCGTAAGGCATTTGTCGTGGATCCCGGTGGCGATCCTGACATTATTATGGCAAAGCTTCGGGAGCTGGATTTACAGGTTGTCGCTCTGATTCATACCCATGCTCATCTGGACCATTTCCTTGCCAGTGGCGATATCAAAAAGCAGACCGGTGCGCCAATCTATCTCCATGAGGGGGATAAATTCCTCTGGGATAACCTTGAAATGCAATGCCGTATGTTCGGTGTTCCTTATCGCCCGGTTCCAGATCCGGATTATTGGTTAAAAGATGATGAAGAACTACCGTGCTGTGAAGGTGTGGCCATGCACACTCCCGGGCATACGCCTGGTTCCATGTGTTTCTGGTTTGCCAGGCCAAAGCTTCTTATCGCCGGGGATACGCTGTTCCGCCGGTCAATTGGACGAACAGATTTATGGGGCGGGGATTACAAAGCTATTGAACGGTCGATCAAACAAAGAATCTATAGGCTGGACGAAGAAGCTACTGTGGTCGCCGGACATGGTCCTGATACCACAATAGGTGAAGAAATCCGGGAAAATAGTATTATTCGCCTCCTGTAAGTTTTGAGCCGAATTCAGGGGAAAACCATTATGCCATTGAAAAAATTATTTGCCGTCGCAACTCTGTTGACGGGAACGTTGATAGGGTCTTTGCTGGCAGGCTGTCAGACAACCAATCCCTACAGCGGTGAACAACAGGCCAGCAAGTCAACCAGGTATGGCCTTGGTGGTGTTCTGGCGGGTGCTGCTATTGGTGCTATCGCCGATGGTGGTGATGGTGCCCTGAAAGGCGCCATCATTGGTGGTGCTGCAGGTGCCGGTTATGGCCACTATCTGGATCGGCAGGAAACAGCACTGAGAGCTGAGCTGCAGGGAACTGGTGTGCAGGTATACCGCCAGGGTGATGAGCTGAAACTGATCATGCCATCCAATATCACTTTCGACTCCAGCAAATCTGATATCAAGTCTGCTTTCTATCCGGTGCTGGGTTCTGTGTCGAAAGTGTTCAGGGAGTATGACCGTAACATGATCGAAGTGGTTGGTTACACCGACAGTACCGGGGGGGATAAGATAAACGTGCCTCTGTCCCAGGGCCGGGCTGACAGTGTTGCCAACTATATTGCTTTTCAGGGTGTCAGTGGTGACCGCATTGTTGCCTATGGCCGGGGCTCTGCAGAGCCTGTTGCCAGCAATAAAACGGTTGAAGGGCGTGCCAAAAACCGCCGCGTAGAAATCAACCTTCTTCCCGTCCAGCCGCGCTAATGATAAAGAGGCGGAGTTCCCCCCGGGATATTGCACAGGTCTGTGCCTGTCCGGGGAGTGAAGCTCCGCAGTTTATGGCGGGTTAAGGGATGGTATTGGTGTCAGTTGTCGTTTATAGGGAGGGCTGTGGCCTTCTTATAGAAAACCAGAATATTTCAGTTAGTTCTGCAAGCAGCAGGCTCATATGGAGCGACACCTTGAGTGTACAGAAAGAACTCAGCGGCATCTTGATACATTTGCTGCCCGCATGGATCACCTTTGCCAGTTTATTCAAAGTGTTTCAGATTCGGTAATGGTAGCGCAAACTTTTCAATCTTTCCTGAACTGATGAAAAGTGTTTAGGCTCCAGCCGGTGAAATGGCGCTGGCCTGATACTTAAAAACTGCTCGATAAAGAGCGGCAAATGATTGTCTTTGCAGTCGTGCCTACGTTTATCGTCGGCACGGTTTTTTTTATTGGCAAGAAGGATAAATCTCTGGGTTGTGGAGTCTAATGGACGGCTAAAAAAACATAACTTATGTCTAACAGTTAAGAGGAGTGATTTCAGTGGAGGCAAGAGCAGCAAGTTATGACCTTGGGACTTTGCAAGACAGGCTTCGCGAGGACTCAGCTCAAGGGAGTTCTGAGGGACGCGGGTCGGGCTTTATGCGTTGTATAAAAAGGATTTTTTGTCCGTGCTGTATGCGTGAGCCAGACACAATAGACCTGCTGGTTCCTGGCCAGGCACCACTTCGTTTAAATATTCGTGATGAGCCTCAGCTAAGTGACCGGAGTATACGTGAACTTGTTTTACAGTGCCTGCCTGGTAACGCTGGGGATAGTGAACGCGTGGAGATGACCAATGCAGTTATTGAGGGCATATTGGCGAATATCGTCCGGGAGCGCACTATTGTCGGCCAGCAGGCTTCTGCTGAGGAGAGTGAGCCGGAGTATTTACGGATTCTAAAAGCAAATATTGTTCCTTTCGATGAGATGCCAGGCCTGCCCGCTGAGATATCCAGGGACGGGCTGTCTGAAGAGTGTTGTATTGCTTATGCCAAGGTAGATGATCTTGTTGTCTGTAATGGGCGTACATACAGTCATAAATCGTTAGCAGAATTTTATATTTTCAGTAATGGCCTTGATCCCAGGCGAAATCCCATAAATTGGCAAGAGGTTTATAAGGCAGGGTAATTTCATTCAGCAGAGAATGATTGGTGAAAAACTATTCCAGCGACTGACGATCCAATTGCCGGTATTGCAGGGCTTCTCCCAGGTGCGGGCTTAGCACCGAGGCACTGCCTGCAAGGTCGGCTATGGTTCTGGCCACCCGTAAAATTCGATGCAGCCCGCGGGTCGAGATTTGCAGCTGCTCGGATGCCCTGGCGATCAGCCCTTTCTCCCTTTCACCCAGTGCGCAGACTTCAAACAGCTCTCTGGACGACAGTTGGCAATTGATTTTTCCCTGTCTTGCCTGCTGTTTTTTCCGGGCTTTGATGACCAGGTCTCTCAGCTGTTCTGAAGCGGTTTTATCGTTGTTCTGAACAGCAGGCTCCATCATGGTTTGGATAGTCTGCGATGGCACTTCAATCTGAAGGTCAATACGATCCAGTAACGGCCCGGATAATTTGTTTCGGTAACGTCTGATCTGGTCCGGTGAACACCGGCAGGTTCGCTGACTGTCGCCCAGGTAACCACAGGGGCAGGGGTTCATTGCGCCGACCAGTTGGAATCGGGCGGGAAAACGTTCCTGACCTTTGGCCCTGGTGATGACTACCTCACCATTTTCCAGGGGCTCTCTGAGTATTTCCAGCGCCGCGCGGGCAAACTCAGGCATTTCATCCAGGAATAGAACGCCATGGTGGGCAAAAGAGATTTCCCCCGGTTGAGGTATGCTGCCACCGCCCACCAGGGAAACCGATGAAGAGGAGTGGTGCGGTGTGCGAAAAGGGCGCTGCCAGAGGGTGTCCATAGAGCTGGATGTCAGTGAATGTATCGCGGCCACATCAAGGGCTTCGGTCTCTGTCAGCGGTGGCAGCAATCCGGGCAGGCGGCTGGCCAGCATGGTTTTTCCGGTACCGGGTGGACCAAAGAGCAGCAAATGGTGAGAGCCGGTAGCGGCAATCAACAAGGCTCTCTTGGCTTGCTCCTGTCCTTGGACATCCGCCAGGTCTGGATAGTTTGTCTTAAAACCATTCTGGTCGGGTTTTGCCGGTTCAATATGCGTCTTCTCCAGCAGGTAAGCGCAAACCTCCGGGAGACTTCGGGTGCCAATAATCGTGACACTGCTGACCATGGCGGCAACAGCAGCATTCTGCTCCGGAAGAATCAATGCCCTGTTACTGTCTTTGCAGGCTAATGAAGCAGGAAGCACCGCCCGCACAGGACGAAGGTGGCCGGAAAGCGCCAGTTCACCTAGGAACTCTCTATCCCCAAGAGCCTCACCCGGCAGTTGTCCCGAAGCCACCAGAATGCCCAGGGCAATGGGCAGGTCAAAGCGGCCGCCTTCTTTCGGGAGGTCTGCCGGGGCAAGATTTACCGTGATTCGACCATCGGGAAAGTCAAAGCCGCTGTTGATCAGGGCACTTCGTACACGATCCTTGCTTTCCCTGACAGCGGCTTCAGGTAGCCCGACAATATTTAAACCGGGCAGGCCCTGAGAAAGATGGACTTCTACCGAAACCGCAGGTGCACGTATGCCCTGATTTGCTCGAGTGTAAACCTGCGCCAGTGTGGAAGGCATTGTTATTATTGACCGATTAAACAACGTTAAACGATCAAAGATAGCAGCTTATGCCAGAGTTGCTGTCTAAGTTCACGCATGTCTGAAACTGCAATTCAAACGTTCAACAATGATAATCAGGAACTTCTTTTCATCCTTATAGTCAAAACAAAATAAATATTTATATTTACAGCCTCTTGGTTATTAAAAAAATAGCCCCTTGTTGATAAAAAATGATTTTTTTAAAGCGTCAAATTATGAATACCGTTGACTGCTGCAGTAATGCTTTACTAGCGAAGAAACAAATAAAAGATGCGCAAACAGCTGTGTGCAATCCCTCTGATGATAGCGACAATCACCAGTTCATCACGTCTTCTGCCTTTACCAATGTCGCTTTAGCCGAAGTTGAAACGGGAGTAATGCATCTGGCAGTTTCATCCACTGCGGGGTTACTGAAATCAACAGTGGCAAAACACCCCGGGCTACCTCGCTCTGTTACTATTCAACCTTCTGCTGACCCTTTTATTGATGGTCCTTCCCGTCCTGTATCTGACCAGCAACGTCAGTTGCTTGCCTGTTATTTACAGCTGCCAGAGGAAATAACCAGTAAAGAAGAGTTTAACCAAAGGATAAAATTTTCTCGTTGGCTGAGTGAAGCCTGGGTGCTTCAACATACCCGGGCAGAGGTTCTGAAGAGTGTGCTGACGGCTGACCAGGTCAGTGACTATAGATTGTATCTCCAGGATTTGCCTCCGGCTGCAATCACTGCAGCCCTTGCCCTGGACTGTCTGAAACAAAAGCTCAGGCATCTGGATTGGACTTATCAAAATCTCCCGGCCCGGTTGAAAACCCCTTCGTTTAATCAATTTTGCCTTCAGATTGGTGCTCTGCCAGTCAATATCGCCTCTGATTATCTCCAGTCAGTTCAGTATTCTACTCTGGTGGCTACTTGCCCGGATACCCTGAAGTATGTGCCCCCCGAACATCAAAATTATTCCATGTGCCTGGAGGCGATCAAAAACAATCCCAGGTTAATTGAGTTTGTGAATCCTTGTGCGACGTTTTACCCGGAATTATGTTCCATGGCAGTACAGAAATTAAACTTTCTCTGCGACTCTATTTCAGAATCGGTAGCAGATCAGCTGATTGATCAATTGGGAATTACTAGTTTGTACTATATTCCGCAGTCTTTACGTACTTATCAGCGCTGCGTCAAGGCTATCAGGCAAACTGACCTGGTGAAACAGTTTGATTATATCCCCCGCCAAATATTCCTGGAGCACCCGGAGCTGGCCAATGAGGTTTTTCACAAGCAATGGAGTTCTTCACTCCTGAAGCAATTGCCTGATTCTGCAAAAACAGAAGATTTTTGCCAACGATATCTGGATAAATGGCCTGGTTCCATTTCCGGATGCCCCCCATCCTTGATGCGTGCTCATGCTGAATGGGTCGAGCGGGCAATAAGGGCAGGTGCAACTGATTGCTCTATTCCTGAGTCGTTTCTAACGGTGGACTTATATCGGCGCATACTGAGAATCTCCCCCTTTAACTGCTCTGTGCCAGAAAAAAAATTTCAGGATCATCCCGATCTTCTGTTTCTGGCGGCCTGCAGTGGCTCATACTCCCTGAAAAAAATTCCAGCGCCGTTAAAAACCATGGATGTCTGTTGTTTGGCCCTTGAGGCTACCGATCCATATTTAAAAACCATAGAGCATGTGCCTGAATCCCTTCGCCACCAGCTACCTTATGATTTATTGCTGGCCGTTGCCCCTCAATATCTCCCACAGGACATTCGCCAGGCAATGGTCGCCAGAGGGGATACCAGTCTGCCATTGTCCTGCCGACAGCGGGGCAAGCCGATATTGCATCGACACATTTTGCTGGAACCGCTGGAGCCGCAACCTTATGGTGAACTCAAGTTTTCCAGCAGTATATTTTTGAAGAAAACCTTATTAAGCAGTGCTCCGTTTACCCTGCGCAACCTTGCCATGGGGCATGCGCTACAGCAAACCATTGAGCAGCACTGTTGCCAGCAGAAACAGAGACTGGACCAGGCGCAGTTGCCAGTATTGACGCAGCCGTTATCCGGGAATTGTACTGTTTATGGGGGGCGGGCGTTAATGACGAACACCCGGACGGAGACATCCCGTATGAAATTTCTGCGCTCTGGGGAGCCATTGGAAGATTTTTTCCGGGAAGAGGCAGTCCACCGTTTTGTCTGGAACCACGGCCTTGGGGGATCGCTGAAAAGTGAAGTACCCTGGCCTGTCGGGTTGAAGCTGGTACCGGTTGAGCTGATGCCTGAAGACATCTTTGCCGGCTTTCGTTCAAGGCTGGAAACGGTGGCGTTGGGCAGCCGGTGTTTTTATCTGATGTATCAATTCACTACACGCAATCAGGATTACAGCACACTGGCTCATCAGAAAGACCTTTACGGCAACAGTACCCGCGCAGAGCAGGGCTTGATTAACGCCAGTTATGACTTGGGGGTGTGGAGCAGCCTGGGCGCTGTGCACACCTCCACGATCCAGGCGTACCATTCCTTTAAAGATAACCGCCGAGAGCTGTTTCTCTGTTTTATGTTTGACCATGGCCGGGCATTTCCCGGAGCATTAACTGCCTGGGACAGCGAGGCTACTGATGAATCGGATTGGGGTTACTCCGGTTTAAGGGACATTGGCGATATGGAATTTTATCCCGGAATCACTAGCTATTTTGATGCCGCTGATGCTACTGCTTTTATGCCACCAGGCTTTGATCAGCGTGCGGCATTCATGAACGCTTTTTGTGAAAATATGGTGGCAGCGGTGCTCCATTACGCCAGAATGCACCGGGATGACTCGGATTACCATTATAAGGATGCCAAAGGCCGGGCAAAACTCGGTGCTTTTATTGATCAGGCCATCGGGGCCTTTTTATCCGGTCTGGTCGGCAGATCGGTGAAAACCGCAGAGTATTTTGAATCACCGGAAATCTTTCAGCAATGGCTGGAAAAAACCACAGCAGAAACCACATTATGGACTGCCCGGCAGAATCTGAATTCTGACTGTTTTGCCCGCAGCCTTAATGAAAACCGGTGTTATCCACCGGAAGTCTACCCGGATCAGAAAATTACTCCTTACCGATACCAATATCCAGAGGATTACACCAGTAACGGCCAGGATAACCTGGGGAATAATCATGGTCAGTTTGGGTTGACACTGCTGATTCGGGGTCTTTATCAGGTCGCTGCGGTGCTGGCTGTTGAACTCGGTGGTGGCAAGTGAAGCGGTTTATGCCTTTGTTGAGCTTGTGGGTATTCAAGGCTGTTGATGCAACCGCGGTGGCAACAGGGATTTCTGGTTCACATCTTAGAAATCGCTGAATAAATCAGTTGCTGGTTCTCCGGCAATCAAACTCAAAACATAACAATAGGGACAAAGTTATGATGGCAGACTATATCAAGGAGTACTTTCAACACTTTGGGTTAACCCCAGATGTTCAGGAGGTGACCCTGCACCCTCTTCCTATTGAAATGACAACAATCAGACAACGGCAGGAAATATTCTTGTCAAAACTCCGTCATTAGTCAGCGGTTTATCGAGGTAGCACATTACCATCTTATTGCGTAAGCCCATTTTGTGAGGACTGCAAGTCTCACTGATGTTGTGGTTATTCAATGATCTAAACTCTGAAGAGTTATTCATTAATCGTTCACGGAGAGAGCAGATGTCGATAAATGTTAATAATTCTAATGCTGTAGCTGTTAATAATTTAACGACTCAGGCTCCCGTTGTTGATGTTAAGGGGGGCCTTAAAGGAATCTCGGTCACGAAGGCGGATGTTCCCAATCAGCTTCCGGAGGCAAAAGGAGAGGGACCTGGTAATAAGCCCATACAAGATTTTGAGAGTATTACCGCTCTTTCTATGGATCAGGTGAGCAGTCTCCTTAAAGGCAATAAAATCAAGATACAAACCATTCAGGATGCACTGAAAAAGTTTGAACTCGATCCTGACGCAGGAAAAAACTACGAACTAATTCATACGTTAAGTCAGTCTCTTGATAAATTGGAAACAATGCTTAACGAAAGACTGACTGAAAGAAATAATATGGTAGAAGAACTATTTGCAGAGGCAGGCAGACCTATTAATCAGGAAGATATGAAATATGAAAACCTTCTTGATAACCTGGCTGATGAACTGACGAATAAAAGTGACAAGTTTGATAGTAGCTCGCTGCGTGAAAAAGCAGATAAGATTTTCGATCATATCGATAACAAAATAGCACCACTTGAAAAAACTATCAGTGAAACAAAGCAGCAGATTGAATCAGAAAACACAAAACCTCAGGAACTTAAAAAAATGCTGCAAGATACACAAAATAAAATAATGGAAGAGAGCAGAAAAACTATCGACTTTGTAGGTGATAATATCATTAAGGCTCGACTTTAGAGGGTTATGTTTCATGTAACTTCTCAAAAAGTACTGGTAAGCCATCGTTCCATAAAGTCACAGGGCTTATTTACCAAAGCTGATGTACGATGGTGCTTTATATTTACCAGTACTTTTTGAGCACAT
>NZ_JAHHPM010000096.1 GCF_024606345.1 Endozoicomonas sp. YOMI1 | reverse complement strand
GTTCAAGTACGGTTCTGTGAGCGCCTGAGGGGGAGGTTCCCTTGGGCGACTCGACCATGCCGGGTGCTGTGGGGAGGGTTGGAGAAAGACCAGCCCTTACCCGATTTCGAACGTGTCAAATGCATCGGAAAGTCGGTTCATCCCTGCAGGCGCAGGGAACACACTCGCCGCTAATCTCCGACAATTCAGCAAGGCGGTTCATCCCTGCAGGCGCAGGGAACACCGTATTTATCATGCGCTAGCAGAGCAACAGCTCGGTTCATCCCTGCAGGCGCAGGGAACACCAGATGGAACCACCCAGTTTGAGGGTTGCGGCCGGTTCATCCCTGCAGGCGCAGGGAACACATTTCAGGACATATTCAACCGCGCCCCCCGGTCGGTTCATCCCTGCAGGCGCAGGGAACACATAAAAAATCTGTGTTGCTCTATTAGCCTGATCGGTTCATCCCTGCAGGCGCAGGGAACACTTTTAATGCATAACTATTCAACTGAAAATGGACGGTTCATCCCTGCAGGCGCAGGGAACACAATTTGCTGATTGCCTCAAGATCAGCAACCGACGGTTCATCCCTGCAGGCGCAGGGAACACCATTATCGCTGGCTATATAGTAATCACCGGGCCGGGGTTCATCCCTGCAGGCGCAGGGAACACGCAAATACTGATCAACCTTAGTCCGAATATCCGCGGTTCATCCCTGCAGGCGCAGGGAACACACCAAAACGTCATCGGTTTCAGTTGTCTGACTTACGGTTCATCCCTGCAGGCGCAGGGAACACGACAATACGCCCGCCTTTTAAGTATTTATAACCGGTTCATCCCTGCAGGCGCAGGGAACACCGGTATCCATAGCCGCGCCATTTCCTGACCCGCGGTTCATCCCTGCAGGCGCAGGGAACACCCCTGTTTATACGAGTCCAAGCTGTTTTGTGCCGGTTCATCCCTGCAGGCGCAGGGAACACGTTAGACTCAATATTCATTTGTTTTTTTCTCTCGGTTCATCCCTGCAGGCGCAGGGAACACAAAAAAGAGGGATTCAAAAAAGCAACGACGAACGGTTCATCCCTGCAGGCGCAGGGAACACTTCTCTATAGAAACGGGTCTGAAGCACTGCACCGGTTCATCCCTGCAGGCGCAGGGAACACCGGAGTCCCGTCGTGATGCGGCTCCCTAATCACGGTTCATCCCTGCAGGCGCAGGGAACACACCTCGCCTTTGCTAGGCTCGCGGCTTACGAACGGTTCATCCCTGCAGGCGCAGGGAACACTTCGGGCTGAATAAAAGTAATAAACGACGGATCGGTTCATCCCTGCAGGCGCAGGGAACACGCTTCTCAATTATTCGAAAATCGGGAAAATGCCGGTTCATCCCTGCAGGCGCAGGGAACACTTCCAACGTCTCACCCGCCAACTCAAACGCCGCGGTTCATCCCTGCAGGCGCAGGGAACACACGGGATCCACTTTCCAAAGCTCAGCAAGCCCCGGTTCATCCCTGCAGGCGCAGGGAACACCGGAAACCTATCTGAAAACCTACGGGTTGGAGCGGTTCATCCCTGCAGGCGCAGGGAACACTTTATTCAGCTCAGCAATGGCAGAGATAGCGGCGGTTCATCCCTGCAGGCGCAGGGAACACCGCTCTGGCTCATTTTCCAAACTTTTAAACAGCGGTTCATCCCTGCAGGCGCAGGGAACACGTCATGTTCTGCACCGTGGGCCTGTAACGATTGCGGTTCATCCCTGCAGGCGCAGGGAACACGTGATTGACAGCGCTCCTGCTAAGGCCGGTGAGCGGTTCATCCCTGCAGGCGCAGGGAACACAAATAAGACATGCTGAGCGTTTAAATAGTGAACGGTTCATCCCTGCAGGCGCAGGGAACACGGCTCATGTATTCCATTTTGGCGGCCTCAATCCGGTTCATCCCTGCAGGCGCAGGGAACACGTGGTTACTCAAACCCTGCGGCAAAAGAGAACCGGTTCATCCCTGCAGGCGCAGGGAACACATACGCGGGAGAAGGGGTAAGCGTGGCGTCGGCGGTTCATCCCTGCAGGCGCAGGGAACACGCAAGGGACTCATCTTTTAGCTGGCGGTGAATGCGGTTCATCCCTGCAGGCGCAGGGAACACAGGCCATTAGACAAGCACCTCCATCAAATAAACGGTTCATCCCTGCAGGCGCAGGGAACACAACCACGGTTTATCGTCTTGTGGAACCGGGTACGGTTCATCCCTGCAGGCGCAGGGAACACCCGAACCCTAGCCCAAACCCTACATAACCAGTCGGTTCATCCCTGCAGGCGCAGGGAACACTTCACCTCCCGCGCTAGGATCTGGTGTATTTTCGGTTCATCCCTGCAGGCGCAGGGAACACCCGCATACGCCCGATCATAACGAACCTCCACCCGGTTCATCCCTGCAGGAGCAGGGAACACCGAAGGTTATGCGTTTCTTCGCCCAATTGCAGCGGTTCATCCCTGCAGGCGCAGGGAACACTCTCCGCTTTTATTTTTGCGAGCGCCTTCACGCGGTTCATCCCTGCAGGCGCAGGGAACACCCCCTTACGTTTCATGAACGCCTGCATCCTCTCGGTTCATCCCTGCAGGCGCAGGGAACACCCATCACGGCTGGCTTCTTCATAGTTCACCACCGGTTCATCCCTGCAGGCGCAGGGAACACCTCATGTATTCCATTTTGGCGTCCTCAACATCCGGTTCATCCCTGCAGGCGCAGGGAACACTTCTGTATTCGCAGTTTTAAAATCCCCCAGAACGGTTCATCCCTGCAGGCGCAGGGAACACAGTTCACTATTTATGCTGATAATAAGTCCGTTCGGTTCATCCCTGCAGGCGCAGGGAACACGGCTGGGCATCTATCAGATAGCGACAAATATGCGGTTCATCCCTGCAGGCGCAGGGAACACTTACGCCCATCTCCTGACCAAGCTGCAGTTGACGGTTCATCCCTGCAGGCGCAGGGAACACTTCTTCCCTGTGTACCGGGATTTCACGATCGGCGGTTCATCCCTGCAGGCGCAGGGAACACTCTACCGACATGCAGTGTTTCTGTCATACCGGCGGTTCATCCCTGCAGGCGCAGGGAACACCTAAGCTGATCTGGGGTGTCGCTGACGAAGTTCGGTTCATCCCTGCAGGCGCAGGGAACACCAATTAACGCATAATCAATAAACGGTCGAACACGGTTCATCCCTGCAGGCGCAGGGAACACCGCCAGTGACTGTTTTAGATTGTCGCTGATCGCGGTTCATCCCTGCAGGCGCAGGGAACACGGTCTGAGCCATTCCGGCAACTCGCCGCCGTACGGTTCATCCCTGCAGGCGCAGGGAACACACGAACAGAATATCCTGGCCGTACTTGCCGATCGGTTCATCCCTGCAGGCGCAGGGAACACAATGCCCGTTATTATTGTGTCGATCATAAAAACGGTTCATCCCTGCAGGCGCAGGGAACACTTTCAATGCTCGCCTCAGCTGCCCCGCCGTCACGGTTCATCCCTGCAGGCGCAGGGAACACAGCTGGACAGTCGCCGCCGATCTGCTGACAAACGGTTCATCCCTGCAGGCGCAGGGAACACGCGGCCTTTGCGTTTCATGAACGCCTGCATACGCGGTTCATCCCTGCAGGCGCAGGGAACACAGTTGACTGGTTTTTTTTTAATTGCCGGAGTTCGGTTCATCCCTGCAGGCGCAGGGAACACGTTAGCCAATACGTCGATATTGGTAACTTTTTCGGTTCATCCCTGCAGGCGCAGGGAACACATCTGGCTCACAGTCAAAATCATCCTCTGATTCGGTTCATCCCTGCAGGCGCAGGGAACACCAATGCCCAGCCAGCACCGCGGCCCCTATTCTCGGTTCATCCCTGCAGGCGCAGGGAACACCTGATAATGCGCCAGTATCAACCCCTCGAACCCCGGTTCATCCCTGCAGGCGCAGGGAACACTGAACAGTCCGGGCTTTACTGTGAGGGCGAGACGGTTCATCCCTGCAGGCGCAGGGAACACCCTAAAAAAATACACCATTAAATCAAAAGGTTGCAAGACCTAAAATTTCCACCAGCAAATTCATCAAAAATTCGCTGTAAATATTCCCTTGTTAAAGAACAGGTTGATTATTCTTCCGATTGAAAAAGAACCAGCCTTAAACCATCTTCTTCTATTGGTATTCTTCTATTTGTGCCGTAGGTTTGAAAATCAAATCCGGATTCTGTGTTGGTTGCCCAGGCCATAGCCACGTTGCCTTCCTCAGCAAGCGCATTTATCTGTTCCCAAATCATTTCCCTGATTCTTATGGACACATCTCCAACGTACACACCGGCTCGAATCTCCAGAAGCCAGACAGCCAGTCTCCCCCTTAATCTTGGTGGTACATTTTCAGTCACCACAACCAACATACTCATTTCAGCTGCTCCTATGACCTGTATCACCTATCGAAACAGGCTCAGGAATCGCCGGTGGTTGTGCATCTTCCGGCGGAGGAGGTGGCGTAATTTCTCCCGCTGCCAGAATCTCTTCAATGGTAGGAATGATTTTTTTCAGTAGTCGTGTTTTACGAAAACTGTCGCGACAGGCAATACGTACATCCCTGTCCGGACTGTGGGTACCCTTGGCAGCAACCTGAAACGCCACCGGCACCACTGTTTCGAATTTGAACAGATCAGCAATGTCATACACAAACGCTTTGGGCTTACCGGAATGAATAAAACCGATAGCAGGCGCATATCCCGCCGCCAACACCGCCGCCTCAGTAACGCCGTAGAGACAGGCTGTCGCGGCACTTAAACATTTGTTGATGGTGTCTCCTGATTCCCAGTCCTTAGGGTCATAACTTCGCCCCTTCCATTCCACACCGTATTGTTTTGCCATCAGCTGATACGTTTTTCTGACTCTGGCACCTTCGAGGCCTCGCAGCTGATCAACTGAGCGACGGGAAGGGGCTGGTTCACCAAAACGAAATTCGAACATCTTGCGAACGACTTTCAGTCTCAGCTCTTCATCCAGGGCCAGTTTTGCCTGATAAAGCAACTTATCTGACCTTGCACCACCCGGCTGACCGGCAGAGTATAGTCGAACACCGGATTCTCCAGTCCAAATCAATAGTGTCCCGGTCGTTGCCGCCAGTTTGACGGCAGCATGGGATACCCGTGTACCCGGTTCGAGCATAATACAGACGACAGATCCCACAGGAATATGTTTTCTGTCACCTTTGACTTCATCAACCACAACGAAGGCCCCATCACGAACATCAATACGACCTTTGCTGACAAACACCATGGACACCCGGTCTTTGATCGGGATGGGTTTTAGTGGGATAAACGACATACAACCTCCTTGTCATTGTTATATTTTAGACTTAACCATTAGCCAGACTTAACAGCCCCATGCCAAAAGATTTGGCTGGCCCTATTCCATCAGCCACAACTATCTGGAATGCTGCCGGATCATTCACCAACAACACACCCTCAAACAACACCGGCTGCACCTTGCCACTGCGTTTTTCCTGTACCTTACGGAAGTAAAGTGGATTTTCTTGCACTATATTCACTGCCTGTAAACGGGCTCCGGCTTGCCTGAGTTTACTGCTTAGCCATTGCTGCTGCTCTTCTTCCCTGATTAAAGGTACTCTAACCGAACGGATATGCGTTCTACCGTTACGAGTTACCGTACCTTTACGCTCATCCTTAACCGCCTTGACCGGATTACACCGTAGTCGGAATCGCAGTTGCTGACCCTCCTGAAATTGATAATTAACCACTTTGGTTGCCAGGCAACGAACGTGCTCACCACTTCCAGTCGGTTTTAAGTGTGACTGCATTAATACCTGAGCACCAAACGCACGACTCAGGCTTTCTACACGAAACAGAAAGGAGCGGTTATCATCCGGTCGATCAGGAAACAATTGCCATAAAGCCCGGTGCAATTCGTAAGCATTGTTACTCTTTGCAGGTGCAATATGCACTTTAGCCAGATACATCACATCCCTCCTCTGTTGTCAGCACCTGTACATGAACTCTCCTATTAGCAAACTGCCTTGGTTGTTCAGTGATGGGGGCATCCCTGAGTTGCAGTTGGTGGTTACCTGATGCTTCTTCGTTGTAGACCGTACCCGCTACAGGTTTAATTTTTATCAATGCGGCCAGCGCATCTTCGGCTTCAATCATGTCCTCAAACAAGGGACGAACCAGCGGACAGCTGCGTCGCCCCAGCACCGGAGTAAAAACAGGTTTGCATATAGCCTGCTGTAATTGATGCAGAGAAATACTGGCTTCTGCCAAATTCCAGATGGCAATAGTGTATTTGGCATCTTGCCAGTATTCGCGCCAGGTCTGGATGGTCTCATGGCTTTTCAGGCCCTGATAATCCACCCGTGCATCCTTCACGGTGTGATAATCCGTCATTTTTATCGGCCTGTGTTTGCCTTGATCAACACGTACTGCAAAGCCGACGCTTGTCGCCAGTTGGCGTTGTCTTTCACAGTCCGCACGGTCAATACCAAGACAGGCTCCCAGAAGCCCCAGCAAGGCACTTCGCCCCGGAAAAGCCTCCGATGGTCGTAACCCTTCAAAGCTGTGTTTACCCCAGCTTTGCAAGGGACCTTCCAGTTTCAGAATCAAATGCTGTCGCATTATCAACCCTCACCATTGTTTTGAACCCACTGTTTCAGTGCAGGTAAGGACTCAATAGCAGTAATACCTTGAGGAAGTTCAACGTCTTCAAGCACCCATTCGGCACAGCAATCATCCAGACCAAACCCTACTGACAGTTTTTGCCAATGGTCATGGAGTTCCTTTATTGAAGGACGGCGAAAACCATCGCCGGTTTCCTTCACAGGGCTTTCAAAGGCATTAGCCAGGGACAGTGGCTGGTCAGAAAAACTAACCAGTGCCAGATCAGCCAGATTATGGGCAGCAAAACTTTGTTGTTTGGCAGAAGGCACTTCAGTGGCGAGCATATGTAATACATGGGCAGCAATTTCCAGCGCCCGTTCACGGGAAGCATCACCCAGATTTTTTTGTAACTGCTGAAGGTTCAGGCTGGCATAACGATAAAAAACGCCAGAAGAAAATTCCTGAGTGTCCAGATGGCCAGATCCCATTTCCTGCAAGTCATCCACGGCAGTGAACCAGTCGATATCGGCATCAACAGCGTGGGTGGTGATGGAATGGGCCACTGCAAGGGCGCCTTCGACATTGGTCATTAAACCCGATGTTGCCATTCGACCCGACAACGCAATATCTGTTGCACGTCCACAAGCTTTTACCATTATTTCAGTGCGCTCTTTTAGCTCCCGTTTTACTATTTTTGCCAAGAAAATATCTTTAACTTGATCATCAGATAATCTCGGTTTCTTTGCCGTTGCCTTTCGTTTACCCTCTTTCTCTATGGCTTTTACCAGTGACACGTGATCCTTTTCATTTAAATCAGACTCATAGATTTCCTGAACAAGCTCACAAAATGTTTTAAACTCTGAGACAGACCAAGGGGCTACTGCTGTTTTCTTTTGTGTTGTTTCCTCGTCCGATTCCATACCATCATCTGAGTCATCTATCACCTTACTGGAAAAAAGCTCTACACTTTTAGCAATCCATTTTTCATCAATTTTTGGGGCCAACTGAGTTAATTTTTTCGCCAATAACTCCAGTTGCCTGGTACGAATTGATACTTCAGGAAAATGCTCCTGATAATACTCACTGGTGCGCATTGCACGTTTCAGGCTCTGGCTGGAAACGCGCACACGGCGTTTACCACCGAAAATAGCCGACTTCTGCATATTCATGTCATCCCGGTTAAGGCAGGATGGGCTATGAGAAATCAGGATATGAAAATTAATAAAATTCTTATTCATAAGACTGCCCTTTTTAATGTTGTGTAAAAAAATGGTTCACTGCGACTCTTTCTGATGCAGAAAGAAATTTTCCAGCAATTTTTGTTTTTGTTCCGGTTTATCCCAGCGCAATAGCAGCCAGGCTGTTTGAGAAAAGTCGACTACTGGGTTTACCTGTTGCAATAAACGCCGCAACTGAATCAGATCATTCGGTTCCTGTGAGCGAATCACCATGAACAGGCGTTTTTCCCTGGCACCAGCCTCAGCCAGAGCTTTACCCAATGAATCGCCACCGTCCCGATGCTTCAGGTGCGGCAAACAGTAAACCAATCTCCGGATATTCTTGTGGCTGCCATAACCTCGTGTTAAACGATAAAAGGCGGGGATTTCAATAAGGTCATCGGGTGCTGCAACCCTGCGCAACTCGGCTTTGAAGCCAGTACCCAAATCATCATAGCGACTCCACAGCCGGATGAAATCCTGAGACTTTTCATTAGAAGATTGCATTTAATTCTCCTCTGTAACCACAGGCTGAAGGTCAGCCAGCAATTTATTCAGACTGCGTCGGGCCAATGCCAGTGCTTTGAGCATTTTGGGTTCCTGGCGGTAGGGTTGTGTGAGCTGATCAAACAGTGCCAGCACGGTTTGCTTCAGTTGAGAGTGCAGGCGATCCATAGCTGGTAATGGCTCACTGAAACTGATACCAGCAAATATGTCCTGCATCCACTGTTCGGTTTGCTGGAAATAGAGGTCATCCCCAGACTGACAGAGATTCACTCCAGCACCTTTGATCTCTCTGTTTTTATCCTTAATGCCTACTGCAAAGAGATAGAGAGCCTTACGCAAAGCCGTTTTATACCCCAGACCTGTCTCTATAATGTGATGGATCACCTCACCATGTTCAGCCCAGCCATCCGCAAGACTGAAAAACTCATGGTGACGCTCCAGCACAGTTGCCTGATTGTTTCTATAACCACCGATAATAAATTGTAAATACTTCTGCCTGATCAAATTGTCATCCCTGATCTGTATCAGTACAGGCGCAGGGTTTTGTCCTTCTTTTTTGGATTCCATTGCTACAACCAAACGACTTAGTTGAGTCCAGCCCGGTGCTGTGGTAGTAAACGACGGAAACTTTTCTTCTCTTTTTCCTTTGGCAATCTTGAAGGAGCGGGCTGACAGTGGGTGAGGCCAGACACCTTCTACCGTGTAATTGAACTTGGCTTTATTAAACCCCTTATACAATGGCGCAGTGACATTACAGACGCTACAGCAACCAGTATCTTCAGCAGGCAAGAGTTCAAAATGTGCTGGTTGCCACAGTAAACCACGGTTAAGGCCGATATTTGTTGCACAAATTTTCTCACCTGCTTTCACGGTATCTACATAGTTTGGAGCCTGTTGTGCAGTAACCTTGTACCACGGCATGACAGAGTTATTCAGTCGGTCCTGATGCAGCACATTCAGCCATACTGTTATGCGCAGATCAGGCCCTGTAATCAGTTGCGTAATCGGTGTACTACCGCGCAAACTTCCCTTGAACCCTCCACCCATACTGGGGCAATTATTGGCCATATTAAACAAGGCTATCGCCGTACAACTGCCACAGAGCCCTTCCGCTAATCCTTGAGGATTAATAAAGGTTTTATTGGTACCGTCTGCCACACCTGCCAGCAGCTTATCCATCGGAGTCGGTTCGCTCGCCTTAACTCCACGAATTTGCATAAAGGGTGTATCCGGGTGATTCAGGTCAAACCAAGCCTTTTTATCCTCCACGCCAGTCAGAAATACATCGGTAGGCAAAGGCTTTTTGAGCCTGGCCAGCAACTCCTTTCGATTAAATGGTGTGAAGCAAACCTGAGTTATGGCTACCAATAATTGCAGACAAGCCAGCTCCAGGTCATCACGGGGTAGACAAAGATCGCCTTTTTTCTCCCCACATAAAAGTTGCTGGTACGTGATTCGCAGCCGGGCTCCTTCGTACTGGACGGGAATCCACGGTTCAGTAAGTAATGAGAATGGCTTCAATTTTTTTGTCCCTCCAGATTGACAACCAGTGCAATAATCAAGGCTCAACATTCACAACACCCTGTTACAATTTCATTTTTTTGTGCGCCGAAAACCAGTTTCCGGAAAATAGGTGTACTCTGCCTCTCCCCACTGCCCCCGGTAGCCCTGCTCCACGAACTCCATTTCCAGCCAGATCAAACCGTCCTCATCCATATCAGGCAGTTGCCCTTCACTTTTTTTCTTATTCCAGCTGGCGGGTATTCCGAGACTATTCAGGCTGATTTTTTCAAAGCGGTCACTTTTATCCAACTCATCAATCACCGAACCATCCAGCAAGCAACGTTTACCTACGGGATTACAAGTGACCGGAACAAGTGTCAGATTCATTTCACCGTCACGGGTTACCGCAGAAATATGATTATCAGTATCTGCCAGCGCATTAATACCGGATTTAATTAACGTTTGTGCACCCATACGCTGGCTTTGCTGATGGTCAGCAAAATCCTGATGTGATTTCATAACCCAATCTGGTTCACTCCCCCAGTCATCTTTATCATAAACCGGTTCAATCCACTCCCGGTATGCGCGAGGAAATTCAACAATATTACCGGACTTAACCAATAACTGCTGAGTCCGCCACAGTATGCGACTATCACCGTATATCAATGCATGCAGCTGATAGTCTTCAGATTCCGGTGGAACCAACACAGTACAAAGGGGCTGATCAAATCCGTCCGGGCGCTTGTGCTTGCTTTGATGACGATGCAGTCGCCCCCAACGTTGGAATAACAGGTCAATTGGGCATAATTGACTGATCATCCAGTCCATATCTGCATCAATAGAGCACTCAAACACCTGAGTACTTACCAATATATGCCCTTGCTGTCGCTTACCTTCGGGGCCAAACAGCTCAAGAACTTTGTCTTCTTTCTTCTGACGGTCAGCAAACACAAAGCGGGAGTGAATCAGAATCAGCTGCTCTTCATTCAGGCGCCCTGCCGCTTTTTCCCGTAACTGGTGTAAAGACTGCTGAGCTACATCAACAAGGTTGCAGATAAAACAGACCTGGACACCCTGCTCTGCCGCAGTAATCATTCGTTCCAACAAGCCATCATCAGGCAACAACTCTGATACTGTTTGCAGTTCAATATTGACACGCGTTGTGGCGGGTTGCTGCCGGGTGTCAAGTGAGAAGTGTCGTTGCTTCTGACCATAGTTGGTTATCAGTGGGTAAGGTGCATCAACAGGATATTCGAAGCGGCCAGGCACTTTTTTTCCAGCCCAGGCCGCCATCAGCTGCTGCTTTTGATAATCCGGCAAAGTTGCAGATAACAAAATTGCCGAACCTTCCACTGCCCGCTGCTGTTTCAATACTTCTTCCAAAAGGCCGTACATATAAGCATCATAGGCATGCACCTCATCGATGATGAGAACGCTGCGCCCAATACCAAAGCCGCGGACAAATTTGTGTCGCACCGGCAACACTGAAACCAACACCTGATCCACTGTACAAATGCCGATCTGCCCTAAAAAAACTCTTTTTTTACTTTCAGCCAGCCATTGAGCACATTGCACTCTGGCTTCCTCTTCCCCCTGTGCAGGGTGTGAGTTGAATGCTTGTTTAAGATTGATAAAATGCTCTTGAAATCCTGCCCGACCATGAGCCAGCACCGCATTGATCTGCCCTTCAAAAATAACAGGTGCAGCTTTTTCTATACGACCCAACATAGCATTCGCTGTCGCCTGAGTTGGCAGAGCGAACACAATACTATCTGCAAGGTTCTGTTGGATTAATTGCCAGGCATGAGCCAGAGCGGCTTCTGTTTTTCCAGAACCAGTCGAGGCCTCTATTAACGTCAGACTCCCAGTTAGCGGTAACTGCTTCACCAGACACTGAACTTGCCGTGGTTGATATCCTGCCTCTAGAAAATTCTGAACAGCAGGGTTGTCACGACTTTGATAACCGGTAATACCTGCACGATGAAGCAATCGTCTGGCAATCGGCAAACGAGATTTAAACCAGTCTTGTAGATTATCTATTGGCTGGCTTTCAAACTCAAAATCACCCTCACCACTGGATGAACCCAACCAGTCAGAAACTGAACAAAAACCAGCCAGCAACGTCCCGTCAGCCAGAAATGGTGGATCATCTTCCAGTGTCAGCGCGACAGGTTTTAAAAACAGAAACTCCAGAGCCTTCAACCACTCCAGGCGAGCCTGTTTCAATAATGCCAGTCCCTGGGCGCTGACCGAACCGGGTAAAAAAGTAAAGTTGTGGTTATCTTTGTCGGAGTTATCGGCCATGGTTCCATGATGCCCCGCTACCGGCCCCAGCCAACTAAACCACGCATCCCAGCTTTCATTATCGTCATCATCGAAAAAATAACTGTCCGCATCTTCGCTTGCAAAACGAGCATGTAAGTCTTGATATAACCAATAAACACCGGCTGGCCCGTGATAATAATCATTGATATTTTTTTTAGGAACGCGAGGCTGAAAGCAACTTGCCTCAGGATTAACCTGCCACCAGACAAGTTTTGCTTTTAATTGAAAACGAAGATCAAATTTGCCCAGATCGTGCAAAGCAATAAAAAAAAGCAACCAAGCCTGAGTCTGTTTATCTGACAAGCCACTTTGGTTACAAAACTGACGGCGGAGCGACGCAGATGCTTGCCACCAGGCCTTAGCAACCGCAGCTACATCAAGACAATGATAAACCAGCAAGTGATAACTGCTTTTATTGTTATGATTCTTACTCGCTTTGCCCCAATAATTGTAGAAAGACACGCCTGCTTCCATTCTATGACAAGAGTTTCACATTATAGGGACTGAATATTTGAATAACATGCTGCGCATCAATGTTTGACAGGCTTTCATTGAATTGAAATTCAGATAGCCGGTATTCATCTTCTAAGGAATTGTCCCGGAATAAGTTCCGCATTTGACTGAGCCTTCTTAGGCTCGCTGGCTGTTGGCCGCAGCACAAACGGCCTGCCTTTTTCGGGCAGCGGGTGGCGGGAAGCGGGCAGTGCTTACTGAAACGACGAAGAGCCGGTTATTGAGATACTTGAGCTACTCCCTTTTGATCATTTTCTGAGCTGCTGCTATTTTTTCTTCTGTCCAGCGACCTACCTGTGTTGTCAGGCTACGCTCTTCGTCGGCAAGCTCAAGGAGTTCTCCATAATCTTCCCATGTGTCTTCATTAACAGCATCAAGATCATCGTAGGTTTTCCTGACGGTCTGCAGCCGTTCAAGGGCCTCGCTTTTCCCGGTCACGAAATCCTCCAGTAACTGTCGTTTCTCGCTGTTATCTGGGTCTGGACGCTTGCCACTGTCGCCTGTTTTTGATTGTTGTAATAAGAGCTGAAAGGCAAGAAGATCCCCCTTACCCATGTCGAGCCTGACTTTCTGGTCTTGCCAGGGCTCCTCAACGGCAAAATGACGGACGATTTCGGTATATAAACTACCAAACAGTTCCAGCTTCTTAGTGTTGTCCAACGCGTTATTGTTCAATAGCAGCTTTTCACAACTATCCAGCCGTAGCAGTGCATCGTTCAGCTTCTTCTTTCTCGTCTTCTTCTTATAGCCGGGCAGCTGTTGTTGTTCAGAGAGAGCAACGGTTGCTATCACACTTTCATGCCTATATTTCTCTTTATCGTTCAGCGGTGACGCCTGAATGATGGTTTGCAGTCTATAAAAGGCGTCTATGCTCAAGTCAGCAGCGCTGTCCCGCCACTCTTTGCTGCTGCTCCGTGTCAGAAATAAATTGAGCTCGGTACGGAACTCCTGGCCTGCAGCTGCTTCGGCCCTGGAAAGCGCTGTGAATTTCCTCTGGTCGGCAGGGGACTGTTTACCCATATCCCCTTTTTTCTGCCGCCATTCTGTTATTGCCGTTTTTGCCTTTTGCCATTGCGTCCTGAGATCTTCCAACTCATCAAGCGCTTCTCTGGTCGGATTTAGTTCGATATTTTTCAGCCCGATCTTTCCGGAGTTATATTTGTCTTTTCGCAATGATTTAAGCTCTGTTGCGCCCAGCGATTCCCCTGCTGCTATTTCCGATTCAATCGTCTGCGTCTGGTACCCGGAATCATTGGTACCCTCGAGGTCTGCCAGCTGGTCAGCATACTGCTCCCTGATATCCTGATACAGGGTGTCATCACCGGTTGACTTAGCGGCTTGCCATGTCTCCGTGGTCGCTGTGGGCAGGGTATTGCCAGATCTGGTAGTTACCATGGTCAGGCTTTCATCTGGCATCTGATCGCTATTGTCAACCGGCAGCTCCGGTAATGGTCTTTTGTATTGCTCAAGAGGAGGCAGTAGCAGACGATTGCTTTTCATTGGCGTCTGCTTATTATGATGGACAAGTGGTGGCAGCGGCCTTCTGTGTTTTTTCGAGAGTGGCTTGTTATGTTTACCCGGCGGTGGTGGTAGCGGCCTGCTATTTTTCGAAACGGGATGAGAGGTGGGGTTGTCACTATTGTCACCCGGCGGCTTTGGCAGTGGCCGTTCAGGGCGTATTTTGTGCCCGGATTCCTGTTGTTTATCAACATTAACAGGTTGCTTTACTTTCGGACTGCTCACGGGTGTGGTGACTTCGACTTTCCTCTGCCGGAGGAGAAACCCCGGCACCTTTGAGATCACAAAAGCTTTTGCGGCCTTTGCGATTTTTGTAGCCTTTACCGATACAGATTCAGACGGTTCATGGACCGATATCTGACAATGGACGAATCTTGCTCTGGCGGCGTTTTTGCGCTGTTTGTTATTGTCGTCAGACTGATGGATGCCGGGCTGGACAATGTGTTGAGTGGTAGAATTGTTGATTTGTGGCATAGAGATCCAGTCCCCCTTGTGCCTGATCTGCAACCTATTACCTGTTTGCCATATCCGTTAAAGCAGTTTGCATGATTATCGGCGATTGTCAGAGATAATCCATTGTGTTTATCGATTGTCGATCTCTGCGGGGGGTGCACTGATCGACAGGTTCGGCCAGACCCGGTGTTTGTCAACCTAGGAGGCTGTCCGAGAATAGCGCCCGTAGCGAGGATGGCAGAAAATTGAGGAT
>NZ_JAHHPM010000095.1 GCF_024606345.1 Endozoicomonas sp. YOMI1 | reverse complement strand
ATGCTCAGGTTTAGATAACTTTGAGCAGGTTTGAGCAAGTTTTTAGGAGCGGTTACGGCAGAGACAATAACAGTCCCAACCTACGTCCGCGAGATTAACGGCATCCGTTCAGTATTACCCCGTGCAGGATTGGCTAATACTCTCCTGCGTCGATGTAAATTATCGGATCCATCCACGGAAAGACTGTCCCCCCTGCCTTTGGCTGACAGAGGCTCGTAATGGTTGCCCGCAGCCCTGGACGATGCTCTGTGGCAATAATAGCGGTAGATGCACAAACCAACTCCGACCAGCACAAAGAGCATTCCACCCAAGGCAATACCGGCTATGGCCGCGTTACTCAGGCCCGACGTCGATGGGCTACTCTTGCTGGAGGTGGGTGGGATTATTGTTGCGGTAGCAGGGCATAACCTGAATTGGCGGGTATTATTTCTGATCAGTGCCGCAAAATCATCGCCAGGTCGGCAATTCGGTGTCAGCAGTCGATGGTCAATACCTGCACATAAGTTATCCTGTCTGGAACGACAACCGTGGTTGGTATTGTTCTGCCGGTGACCATTAATACGGACATTACAGATATCGGGGTTACGCCCACCCCTGACAGCAGCTTTTGAATTTTCACCCAGGCTATCGACCTGGCAGTTTATCGCCGTGGTGCTGACAATGGTGCCACCAGAATCAACATCCCCCGCCCCGATACCAGCCGTTGCATCCTTGCCTGAGGTTATCACTGTACAATTCAACGCGGTGGTGTCGGCAATTGTTTCAGATACCGTACTGTGTCTGACCAGGCCCGCGCCGATGCCTGCGCCTCCGCCATGACCAGAGGATATCACATTACAGTTCACGGCTGTGGTCTTGGCAACAGTGACCAGATCATATTGAACCCGCCCTGCGCCGATGCCTGCCCTGCCACCTTTACCGGAGGTTGCTACTGTACAGTTCACCGCTGTCGTGTCGGCAACCGCGCCGCCAAAAGAAGCTCTGCCCACGCCGATACCTGCATCTCCATTCTCGCCGGAGGTTACCACTTGGCAGTTCACCGCGGTGGTGTCAGCAACCGTGTCAAAGGCACGAGCCGTACCCGCGCCAATGCCAGCCGAGCCAGTGCCAATATATCCTGTTATATCTGCACCAGCGTTTTCCACCTGACAATTCACCGCCGTGGTGTTGGTAACCCTGCCGGTATGATGATCAAGCCACCCTGCGCCAATGCCTGCCCCTCCCGTGAGAGTTGCCACTTTACAGTTCACTGCTGTGGTATTGGCAAGCGCTCCTCTATTGAGGTTCCCCACGGCAATGCCTGCCGATCCACCATCGGGGGTTACCACTTTACAGTTCACTGCTGTGGTGTTGGCAATTATGCCATTATCATCAAGGTACCCTGCGCCAATGCCTGCTACCCCTCCAGCCCAGCTGGAGGCTGCCACTGTGCAGTTCACCGCTGTGGTGTTGGCAACCTTGCCTCCTATAAGCCTGCCCGCAACAATGCCTGCTTTAGCGCCGTATCTGGAGCCCGAGGCTGTCACATTGCAGTTCACTGCCATGGTATTAGCGACCGTTCCACTGACATCCCCACCGGCAATCCCCCCATGGGCATCTTTACCCAAGGCCACTATCCGGGCATTGTCAGCACAAATATTACTGACTGTGGCTTGGTCTGAAATTTTACAGGCCACCACCCCGACCGGGCCTGTGGACGTTATATTGGCATCAGTAAAGTACAGGCTATCCACACGGCCCTCATCGGCCAAGGTTTTCAACAGGCAATTTCTGAGATTACCAATGGTGGTTCCTTTTTCGCCATGGATGATGCCAGTAAATGGATGAGTGTCATTACCAATGGGCTGGCGCAATTGGCCACCATCAATATACGCAACAGCTAACCGGTAATTGCCATTGAGTGGATAGTTCGGATCATGGCCAATCTTACCCAGGGTTTCGGCATCCGCCACCGCAATCCACGGGTCGCTGTTACGGTTGGCTGGTGCTGCCATGCCAGCAGTGGCAAGACCGGACAGCACCCCCAGCACCACCGCTGTGCCAGGCAGCTGACCAGCGAGCAGTGCTGAGCTGGCCGTTTTACGATGCTGCAGCGATAAGTCCTGTTTTGTGTCTTCATTGTTGTCATTTATCAGGGTTCCATCCCGGGTATTGTCCGGTAAAAACAGTTCTACCCCAGGCTCCCCGGATACATTCGAACGGCCCCATCGTCCCTGTGGCTCTGTAGTCAGTGTTGTTGCAAATCGTGAGTCGCTGGCAGTGCCGCCCCTGGGCACGGTCGGTGGCTGTATCAATATGACTACCTCATAATGGCATTGATTATTGTGCGGTTTATCTGCTTTCCAACAGAGCAAAAAAAATTCCCCAGAGGGAAACGCCTGAGATGGCTTGTTAAAGAAAAGCTTAATAGAAGGAAATAATAGATAGGCTTATAGCATGAGCAATAATGATTTGAATTATATCCATGATTTTTTAGTCCAACAGCTGGCATTCGTTCACTTGTCCCAGCCATTTTGCCTTGCTTGCCTTACATTTGAGAGCCTTGATTCAGTTGTCTGGTATAGAGACAGTGGTGAAATGATAGCTGGATGTTGGCTAGGAGGCTGTCCGAGAATAGCGCCCGTAGCGAGGATGGCAGAAAATTGAGGAT
>NZ_JAHHPM010000094.1 GCF_024606345.1 Endozoicomonas sp. YOMI1 | reverse complement strand
CTGCTTACTGAAAACCAGTCTACCTATATTCCCATTGGCGTGGTGCATCGACTGGCAAACCCCGGCAAGTTTGATCTTGAATTGACCGAGGTACAGAGCGGGGGGTATCTGGGGGAGGATGATATTGTCCGGTTTGAGGATACTTACGGTAGGGCGTGATGGGTTGTGAGGGAATGGTTAAGAGGGAATAGGGAATTGGGCTATTCACAATTAACTATTCCCTATTCACTCAAAACCCTACCCCCGCCTTCCCTGATCCAGCCTTTCGGCCAGCCAGGTTTTGACCACAGCTTGCCGGGCAATTCCAAGCCTGGCGGCCTCGCGGTCAAGGGCAGTGATCATCCACTCAGGAAAGTCGATATTGATTCGACGGGTTTCCAGGCCGGGACGTTGAGCGCTGGACCAGTCAATATATTCATCAATGCTGTCGTGGCCTTCATCAAAGGCCTGGTCAAATTCTTTGGCTTTCATAGGCGGCTATCTCTTTGGGTCTTGAGCGACGTACCGAAATAATTCGGGTTGTATCATTACGTGGCGTAAATACGGCAGACCAGTGTTTTCCGGCGTATTTGGCAATGAGCAGGAAACGAGGCTCATCAGAAATCATGGTCTTGATGACCACTCGGTTTTCATCCAGCCAGAGGCTTTGAGCCTGATCGAAATCGATGCCATGTTTTTCCAGATTGCTGAGACTTTTTGCCGGATCATACTCAAACATGATTGTTTTGGTATCCAATATATATCTACAGGCCACCTTAAATATAGGCCAATATATACCGTTTTTCACCTCAGGTGTCTTAGATGAGCATTCTTAATTGTTTTAAGGCCTATGATATTCGTGGCCGTATGCCCGATGAATTGAATGAAGATATTGCCTGGCGGGTTGGCCGGGCGACTGCGGAATTCCTTAAGCCCAAAACTATGATTGTCGGTGGTGATATTCGCCAAAAACCGGGGTCACAAAAACCGAAAACCGAAAACCGAAAACCGAAAACCGAAAAACTCTATCTGACATTGATCAACGTATAAGAAATAATCAGGATAATTACTTTCGCACTCATCCGGATTTACTTAACAAGAGTGTTTTGTCTTACTCTGAGGTAAAAAATTTCTAATGCTAAACAATGTCTGGTATCACCTATGAAAATCTGAATTGCACCCGTGCAGTTTTTCCCCCGCTTCTGGTTCCTGCGTTAACTCCTAGGCTCCAAGCTAACAAGTTGAACTGTTTATTTTTGGATTTGTCAATATCCAGACTCACCTGCTTTAAAGCCTACGACATCCGTGGCCGTATGCCTGATGAATTGAATGAAGATATTGCCTGGCGGATTGGCCATGCAACGGCTGAATACCTTAAGCCCAAAACCATGGTGGTAGGCGGCGATATTCGCTTATCTACACCGGAGCTGAAGGCAGCCCTGAGTGATGGTTTACGGGCCGGTGGTGCCCAGGTGATTGATATCGGGCTGTGCGGTACCGAAGAGGAAATCGGGTCAGGTCTTTCATTGTGCGTGTGCCGTAGCACGGCTTTAGGAGTTCAAAGGACGAAGTCCTGAAGAACG
>NZ_JAHHPM010000093.1 GCF_024606345.1 Endozoicomonas sp. YOMI1 | reverse complement strand
AAGCCTTAAACAGGAACATGCCGGAGTTCCAGTAATAGTCACCGGAAGCAAGATAGCCCTGGGCCGTTTCCAAATCTGGCTTTTCAACAAACTGCTCAACAGGCATACAAGACGATTGGCCACGGAGGCACGGAGGCACGGAGGCACGGAGTTTTCTTTTTCTAAAGAACTCCGTGCCTCTGTGCGACCGCCAGGGACGGCGGAAGTGCCGATGTTGTCGGGAACATTCATCGGCTCTCCGTGGCTAACAGAGGCTTTTATATAACCGTACCCGGTTTCCGGGTGGGTAGGCACAATCCCAAACGTCACCAGCTTGCCATCTCTCGCCGCTGGTAATGCCGCTTCAATAGCCTGATGAAATGCCTGAACATTCTGAATCACATGGTCAGCTGCCAATACCAGGAGCAATGGATCTTTTTCTTCAGACAGAGACTGAGCTTTCAGGGCCGTCAAAGCCACTGCAGGTGCCGTGTTTTTACCGACAGGTTCAAGAATAATGGCCGAAGCCTGCCGCCCCATCTGGCGGATTTGTTCAGCTACCAGGAAGCGGTGCTCTTCATTGGCAATACCAGTGGATCAGAAACAGAGCCCAGCCCATCCAGTCGAGAAAGCGTGTTCTGTAACATTAACATAGTCTGATCATTCACCAGTGGCAGAAACTGCTTAGGGTAAAGGGAACGGGACTGAGGCCAGAGGCGACTGCCAGAGCCGCCGGACATAATGACAGGTATTAAATTCATAGTTCTTTTTGAACCACGAAGGACACGAAGGACACAAAGAAAGATTAAAAAAAGCTTTTTCTTTGTGCTCTTCGTGTCCTTCGTGGTTCAGACTTTTAAAAAATAATCTTTGGTATGTTGATGAACCTGCTGAGAAGTCAGCAACTCATCAACGCTAAACCAGCGGTAATTTTGATGTTGATCTGTGGGCAGATTGTTTAGATCAATATCCAGCCACAGCTCATAACCTAGCACCACATAATGCGTACTGAAGCTATCACCGGAAAAGTTATCTGTATAAAAGTGCTGGTAAGGCCCTAAAAACCGGGCTTTTTGAAACTCAGCTTCAGCCCCCAGCTCTACCTCAACCAAACGACGAAAAGCCTCTTCTAAACGCTCATCTTTCTGAATGCGGCCACCAGGCACAAACCAGTACCCCTGAGCAGGGCGATTATTCCGCAAGCCCAGTAGCACCTGCTCCTGACTATTGCGAATAATCAAATCAATAGAGACCAATGGTGTTGAGGCAACAACGGTTTTGAAAGTTTCAAGTTCAAGCATGTTAAAAGCCTTGTTTGCCACGGAGGCACAGAGTCACGGAGGAAAAGATTCTTTTAAAAAAGAAAAAACTCCGTGTCTCCGTGCCTCCGTGGCAAACCAATCAAACCGACCGCAACTCAGCAGCATGTTCCAGGAACCACTGGTAAGTCATACCCAACCCATCCTGTAAAGAAACCGAAGCCTTCCAGCCCAGCCGTTCCAAACGGGAAACATCCATCAGCTTGCGTGGGGTACCATCAGGCTTGGAGGTATCAAACACTATTTCACCCTCAAAACCCACAACCTGTTTCATGGTTTCAGCCAGTTCACGAATGGTGCAATCCACCCCGGTGCCCACATTGATATGGGACATCATCGGTTGGGTATGTTCACTGTAGATGCCCTTATCCAGATTCATCACATGGATACAGGCCGCCGCCATATCATCCACATGGAGAAATTCCCGCATGGGGGTGCCGGTTCCCCATACAACCACTTCTTTATCGCCTCGCAGCTTTGCTTCATGGAAGCGGCGCATCATGGCCGGGATTACATGGCTGTTTTCCGGGTGGAAGTTATCGTTCTCACCGTAAAGATTGGTAGGCATTACCGAACGGTAATCAACGTTGTACTGCCGGTTGTAAGATTCACACAACTTGATACCGGCAATTTTGGCGATGGCATAAGGCTCATTGGTGGCTTCCAGATGCCCATTCAGTAACTCGGTTTCCACCATGGGCTGCTGTGCCAGCTTTGGGTAGATACAACTGGAACCCAAAAACAGCAACTGCTTAACACCTGCAGCTTAAGCCTGATGGATAATATTGCACTCCATCATCAGGTTTTCATAAATAAACTCGGCCGGGTAACTGTTATTGGCGTGGATGCCACCCACTTTGGCCGCAGCAAGATACACCTGATCAATCTGTTCAGACTGGAAAAATTCTGTCACTGCACTCTGGCAGGTCAGATCCAGCTCACTGCGACTACGGGTAACCAGTTCAATATCAGTCTGTTCAGATAGCTGACGAACAATAGCCGAGCCCACCATGCCCTGGTGCCCGGCAACAAAAATTCTCTGCATAGGAATCATTCAATAAAAAGGCCCGGCAAATGCCAGGGCCCGATATTAACACCTGAGCAAATCACACACGGACGTTACTACGGCCTCGTGCTTTGCCCGATTGATTTTTCCAAGTGGCTTTTGAAATAGCGACTCATGGGCAGTGAATAACTTTCCCGGTCGGGCAAAGCTGGTCAAAGGTAGCTGACCGATAGCAAAATCATCCGCTTCTATGATTATGGCCCTGGAATCCGCATAAGACTTGCTGGTGATCTGGCACATCAGGTAATCACCTTTGCCCACATTTGCCAAAATGAGAGCTGGCCGAAGTTTTGCCCTGGACAGATCGGAAAATGGAAACCTGATTGCGACAATACAACAGGCTTCTAATCCTGATTCAATGATGACCATGCTTCATCCTCTGCCGAATTATCCCAGTCTTCAGCAAGGCTCCGCTCACTCAACAGAGCTTCATCACTTGCCTGTTGTCTGGCGGGTTCGTCCAATACCGTAATTAAAACCCGGCACCCTTCAGGTAGCTTCAGCCCTTCAGGAACAAGAAGATTGCCCTGCTCATCCGTCTGGGCCTCGTAGGTATGCAGCATGTTATCTCTCCTGGCTCAATAATTACCTCATAGACTATAACAATTTAACCATTTGACCTTCGTGATTAAAAAATCTTATTCCCGAGACACTTTCACTTCGTAGCCATGCTCTTTCAGCAAAGCATGCTGTTTGGCTTTGGCCAGGTCGTACTCGGCCATTTCTGCCACCATCTCTTCCAGCGTGGTCACCGGCTCCCAACCCAGTTCCTTCTTGGCCCTGGAAGGATCACCCAGCAACGTTTCCACTTCTGCCGGGCGGAAGTAACGTGGGTCAACCGCCACCACCTTCTGGCCAATGGTCAGGGCAGGGGCATTATCACTGATAATTTTCTCCACATAGGCGCATTCATCCACGCCGGTGCCTTCCCAACGCAGCTGAATACCAATGGCCTTGGCGGTGAAATCCACAAACTGTCGTACTGAATATTGGACACCGGTGGCGATTACAAAATCTTCCGGCTGTTCCTGTTGCAGCATTAGCCACTGCATCTCTACATAATCACGGGCATGGCCCCAGTCACGCAGGGCATCCATATTGCCAAGGTAGAGGCACTGGTCCAGTCCCTGGGCAATATTGCTCAGACCGCGAGTGATTTTGCGGGTTACAAAAGTTTCACCACGGCGGGGGGACTCATGGTTGAACAGAATACCGTTGCAGGCATACATACCGTAGGATTCCCGATAGTTTACGGTAATCCAGTAAGCATACATTTTAGCGGCGGCATAAGGGGAGCGTGGGTAGAAAGGAGTGGTTTCCTTCTGGGGAATCTCCTGCACCAGGCCATAAAGTTCAGAGGTAGAGGCCTGGTAGAAACGGGTCTTTTTTTCCAGTCCTAAAAAGCGGATGGCTTCCAGCAGGCGCAGCGTGCCCAGGGCATCTACATCAGCGGTATATTCAGGGGATTCAAAGGACACTGCCACATGGGATTGTGCTGCCAGGTTGTACACTTCATCTGGCTGCACTTCGCTGATAATACGGGTCAAATTAGAGCTGTCGCTCAGGTCGCCATAGTGCAGTTTAAACATTTGACCTTGTGTGTGTGGATCTTCATAGATATGGTCCACACGATCTGTATTAAACAGAGAAGCCCGACGCTTGATGCCATGAACTTCATAACCCTTTTTCAGCAGAAACTCGGTAAGGTAGGAACCGTCTTGGCCGGTTACGCCGGTGATAAGTGCGACTTTTTTGGACATGATTTTTTAACCACAAAGTCACAAAGACACAAAGGCACAAGATAATAACTCTGTGCCTTTGTGTCTTTGTGGTTCAAGAAAATTAAAATTTACGGCCCAGTAATTGTTGGGTGAAGTACCAGATAAACCGAGGGTTCTGTTTAAGATAACGCTTCCACAACCGCTGTGGTTCGTTTAACAGTCGGAACAGCCATTCCATACCAATAGCTTGCATCCAGCGAGGGGCATGTTTTTTGTTACCGGCAATAAAATCAAAGGCAGCACCAACGCCGAGCATGACGCAATGTAACTTATCTTTGTGTTCTGCCATCCATCGTTCCTGTTTAGGGCAACCAATACCCACAAACAGGATTTGAATGCCAGAATCATTAATGGCATTGACAACATCATTATCTTCAGCAGGTGTTAATGGTCGAAATGGTGGAGAAAAGTCATAAAAAATATCAAGGCTCGGAAACTGTTCTACCAGACGTTCTTTCATAATCACTAACGTTTCTGGCATTCCGCCATAGAAACCGACTTTCAGTTGTTGTCCTGCAGCAAGTTTGCAAAGCTCCATGGTTAAGTCCTGCCCACGAACCTGCTGTGCTTCCTTATGTCCTAATAGTTTTTGCCCCCAGACCAGTGGCTTACCATCTGGTACAACTAGGTCAGCATTATTAACAACTTTACTGAACTCATCAGAGTCAAAGGTTTCCATGCACATATGGACATTGGAGACGCAGATATATCGACCGGTAGTATCTGCACTCCACTGAGAGGCCTTCGCAAGAGAGGTCTGCATATCAGTAAGGCAGACCTTCATTTTCAAAATATTAATGTGATTAATTTCCACAAACAGCTCTTAGACCCACAACTTATGACCCATATCTAACAACCCACAACCCATAACTAAAAATGGCAAACACCCTTTTTCTCACGAATCGTCAGTCGGTATATACCCAGCAGCATTTCAAGGTTTATTCCCGGTGTATATTTTGCCAGGTACTTAAGGCGGGCATTTTCTCCCATTTCACGAGCTTCTTTTAGATGCTGAATTAAATACTCTGCTTTTTCGGCGAGAGAATCAGGGTTGCCGACTTCAAAATGTAAGCCGGTTTTTCCATCAGTAACAATTTCAGCCATTCCACCGATGTTGGAGACAAGGGCTGGTGTACCTGAAGCAAAGCATTCAGCAAGCGTAACCGGGAAATTCTCATAGCAGGTCGAAGAAAGCACAAAAAAGTCAGCTTCTTGCATCATAGGCAAGATGACCTCTTTGTCCTGAAACCCTAAATACTCAATCTGTGGACACTCTGCTGTGAATTTTTCAACCAGTGCTTTTAAGGGTCCATCACCAATAATCTTTAACGGGTATTTTACGTGTTCCCAAGCATCCAGTAATACACTCAACCCTTTTTCTTCACTGAGTCGCCCGACAAACAGGGCAAAGCCACCTTGCTTCACAACTTTCTCTATACCTTTGTGAGGGTCTTCAATAAAGTTTGGTTTTACTGAAATTTTGTCAGCAGGGAGCCCGCCTTCAATAAATTTGTTTTTGGCAAATTCGGTTAAGGCAATATAGCGGTCTACCTGTGTTTGCCAGGTGCCTTTGCGTTTATGGTATTCAACCATGTAGGCCAGAACTGCTGTACCTATCAGTGAATTACGATAAACACGCTTGGGGACTGTCCACCAGCAATTTTCATGGAGGCTCCGTTCGCATATCTTACCGTTGTGCATTAGGGTTGCTGTTGGGCAGAGGGTTCGGAAATTATGAAGCGTATGGACTACGGGGACATTGGCGTCTTGGCAGGCGTAGAAGACTGAAGGTGTTAGGAGTGGGAAGAAGTTGTGGATGTGGGCAATATCAATAGGTCGCGAGGACAATAAGTTGGTCAATTTGTAATATATTGATTTTGAGAAATTCAATGAAATAATTACTTTTAGCGATTCAAAGAAGTTGGTTATATCTTTATTATCAAAAAAGAAGTTTTCACATACAAAACCAGCATTTTCCAACAACGATAACTCCATCTTTCTTGAAGCATCCTCCCCCCCATAAATTTTATAAGCATTATGCGCTGATAAAATACTAACTTTGACATCAGAGTTTCCTGTAAAAATCACTCTAAATCACCATTTTTAACAACGCAATACAAAACAAGAAAATAAAAAAACATAACAAAAAAATATGTAATAACATTATCAGTGAAGAGTAATACATTAAAATAAATAACAAAAGGAATAGCACTCTTACTAGCATTCTTATAAAGAAAAAAAACAAAAGTTAGCAATGATAAAATTCCGATCTCATAATACAACTTTAAAATGACACTATGTAAATTATATTTTATCGAAGTATTATAAATATCTGCTGCAATATAATAGGTTTTACCCAGACCAGATCCAAAGATGTGGTCAAAAAAGGATCTTCCATCAAAAAGGGCACTATAAATAGCAGATCGCCCCATAGTGAAATGAGCAGCTGGGGTGTTAGTATAATAAAGGGATAGCTCGTTAAAATAATCCGTTGTAATGAAATATGAAGCATACAAATAAATAAGATTAAAAGTAAGTGCAAAAAAAACAACAACCACTCTTTTATTTTTAATATTCGCTGGCATAAGCATATAAAAAAAGCCAATAAAAAATCCAACCAAGGCAATTCTCTTTAATGTCAGAACTGACAAGGCCAATGCAAGAATGGCATTTCGTTTATTACCTGAATAAAAGAAATAGAGTGCAAATATTGGGAAGACAAATGAATAATTATCATCCTCAAAAAAACTTGTGCTGCCCAATAATAATGCATGTAGATCAAAACTCACTCCGCCATCATTAAAAATAATTTTTTTAACAAAATATGAAAATATAACAATAATGAACACAGAGTTGATATTTATGCGAGGTGATGAAAAACAATAAAAATATAAGACATAAAACAAAACAAGTAATATATCACTTACAGCATACCAATCTGTTGGGCGCCCAACAATTAAATATAAAAAGCACAGCACTAAAAAAGGCTGAAGATATGGATTTAAATAAAACTCTCTTCTTTTAATCGAAAAAAAAACACCAAAGAAAGCACTGGCAAAATATACTTGGCATATTTAATTTGCTCAAAAAAACCAGTAAACGTTGATAGCATTAAAATTAGCAATGAAGGTATTAATAGAAGCTGATCTTTGTATAGACCTGCTTTAAAATCATTGCCTCTTTCATTTAAAGTACGCATCATATTAGCTCTAGCGTAGAAGATTATTTTTTTGAAACTGAAGTAATGGCATTATTAAGAACAGAGGAGGAATTAAATGGGGTAAATTTACTTGCAAGTGACCGGGAAACAAGTGATATTTTTGGAATAATATCTTGATTCTCTGCAACATATCGGATCTTACTAGATATGGATCCCTTTTCAAATGGGTCAATACTAAAACCATTCCCTCCTTCTTTTAGTACCTCACTACTAGAACCATCATATTTAGAAAGCAATATTGGCAAACCAAGTGAAATCGCCTCAAATGAGACCAATGAACGATAGTCACCCAAAGTGGGCATAATAAAAACATCGTAATCAGATAATACTGACCCCAGTTCTTTATAGGGCACCAAGCCCTTCAAGTTAATTACATTAGAAAGATTATGCTCATTAATTAAAGATTCTAGATTGGATCTTATTTCACCTTCTCCATAAATATCCAACATTAAATTTTCCTGGACTTTTGATGGTAAAGAAGCAACTTCATCAATTAAATTATTAAAACCTTTATTCTTAACTAAACGGCCTACTGCTACCATTTTAACTTTACCGGCAGACTCACTTTTTGGACGTTGACAATCCTCAAAACTGGATGATAAATAAGTACCTACAATGATTTTTTCTTCTTTAACCTTTAATCTTTTTTTCAAATATTCTGAACCATGCTCATTATTAGTTACAATTTTATCGGCCAAATAACAGCACAAACGTCGTTGCCAGTCAAAAAAAGTTCCAAATCTGATCTTATTAATTCCCGAAAGAAAAATAGGAGAGTTTTCTACAAGAATTACAGCTCTCTTGTTATTGTTAAAAAAAGAGAACGCAAGAATTAAAATACTTAAAACATTAAATTCAATGAGAAACGCAACGTCATAGTTTAATGCAAAAAAACGTTGTATAGACGAAACATTTGGCACATTAAAACCAAAAAGATTAAAATATTCTATTTTAAATTCTTGATAAATTAATGCCCCTGCGCCATCGAATTCACAACCTGTGCATATACTGACTTCATGATTGAACTGTGTAATCAATTTACTAAGAATGGGTTCCCAATATAATAAATCTTTGCCAGTACCCAGTTGTGGCGCAACTAAAACAATTTTTGACATATGCTTGTTTATAAGAAGTGAATAAAGGCAATTAAGCTTTGCCTCATATCCGGTTATCAGTTTGATCTCCGGATTAAAGTGGTAGATGTCTAGAAATGGATAGCTTATCAGCCTATTTCTTTGCGGTACAAAGCTTTCTGTTATTTCAATGGTAGAAGTCTGGAAACCGGTCAATTACCCAGCTTTAAGCTTAACTAACTACTTTAGCTAAATTGTTATATCCATCCGGTTTGCCAAATTCATTGCTAGAGTGCCTAAAACAGACATGAGCATTACCGTGTTTAATTGATTGTAAAAGTTGATTTATTTTTGGATCTGTATCAGTGAATTTTGCCACAGAAAGACACTCGAAACCTGTATAAGCTTCTTTAATTCCAGATAACTTCTGCTTCATATATTCTGTAGCAAAAACACCAACTGTTGGAGTACCTACAGATAATGAAAATATACAAAAATGATTTGCAAGGCCAACTGCAAAACTTGCTTTTTTAAGGATAGCTTTTGTTAGATCTGGTTTTGGACCTATATCAAGAATAAAGGCAACCTGCTTTAATTTTTTTTCCAATAATTTAATAGCAGCCAAGTCATCCGTATCATTCTTAGAATAAGACATTGGTATTAATACAATATTATTTATGTGCAAATCCTGGCAAATTTTACCTATTAGCCCTACATAATTATCAATATATCTTTCAAATGGGCAGTTTTCATCAATTCTAAAATGTACTGCAATAAACTCTTTTGGAACACCCGCTTCCATAAGGAAGTTAATAGCCACCTCATCAGCACTAGGTGTTAAATAAGCTCCCTCATCACCGGAATAGAACACATTAGCAGAGTCCACTCCTAATAACATTGCTTCTTTGATTGATTTTTTATCCCTAACGCCTAATAAATCTACATTTTTTAGAGCACCACCAATTATGATTTTACTGATTACCCTTTTTACAGGGCCTATTTGTTGTCCATACATCACAACGGGGACTTTTAGTATTTTTGATATAATTACAATTAAAGACAAAAGAAGCAACCCCATTTATATAGCCATCATGAAATACACCAGCGCCAGCAAAAAAAACAAGATCTTGTTCAGAAAATTCTTTCAGTACAACACGTTCTTCTTTTAAAAAAATTGCCAGCAAGCCAAATCGCATTAAAATAGCACAAATTATTAATTTAATTACATAAAACCCTATGGGTAGCTTTCCTTTTTTTTTCCTGTGAAGGTACTCACTCAACCCCTTCGCCATTTTCAAGCAAGTAAATTTATTACTATCATTAATGCTATGAGATAATAACTTAACAACAGAGTTAGGATAGTTTTCTTTTAGAGTGTCTAGCGCATGCAGCAGTTGAGCAACATCACCAAGATTACATGACTTGTCTGGAATATATTCATAACCACCACTAACAACAAAAATATTTTTAACCATCAATAAATCAACCCATTTTGTTTAAGAAAAATACCAAACAATATAACGAAGAATATGGCTTCTATAACCATTAAACCTATAACAATTCCTTCAACTTTTAGCATCACATACCCCACATAAACACATAACATCAAAAGAAATGCTAAGTAGATATTTATATAGAATATCATTTTAAATTGTTTGGTAACCTGCATATATATCCGTAGCGTTTCCACTGCCGCATAAAAAATTAAATATAATGACCAAGCATACAGCAAAGTTTCTATATTTTTATAATCATCAGGATATAATAAATCTATAATTTCCTGATTAAAGAACAGTAATAGAAAGGAATATAAGATCGCTATCCCAATGTAAACCAAGGTAACAAACCAAGTTGTTTTTATTAATTGAACTTTGCTTTTAATAGCCAATCTTGCCATATGCGGCATCAATAATTGCGATAGTGCTGGCATCAAGATGACAGCAGGGGTTACAAGCATTTTTGCAGCATTCACTATTGCAACACCAGAGCTACCAGCTAGGCCTGTTACAATGTATATATATGAGTGAGATCTCAGCCACAAGATAATATCAGTGCCACAACCCCACTTTCCTAAGTCAAATATTTCTAAAAAAGTAGTGACCAGTTCATTAAAATCAACTTTAGTGAAGTTGCCTCTACTACAATATATCCCTACAATCAGAGCAACCAATTGTGATATAGTCAGATACCATAAAGCGGATAGTAAATCATCGAATGATGTAATTAAAACCGCTATAAACAAGGAAATACAAGCTGAAAAATTAATTATCAGAGCATGAATTTCTTTATTCTGTATGTAAGAAAGCCTAACTGTAAAATCTCTTAGAAAATAAAAGCCTGTACTTATAACAACTAAAGGTAATAGTTCAACAATCAAGTTATCAGTAATAAATGAAGGAATTGAAAGTACTAACAGTATCGCAATAGATAATAGCACACCAAGATAAAACATTTTGGATATATATTCATGAATTTTATCATTTTTTTCATGATAGTAAACTATCAGCTGAGTAGTGATGAGAGCATTTAAAACACCTGCGATTAATAAAATCGTCGCATAGCATATACCGTATAACCCAAAGACCTCCTGAGACAAACTTCTTATTAAATAATATGAAAATATAAAATTTGTCCCACTGGTGACGAATTGATTTAATAAACTAACTATTATTTTACCTCTCATTACATCCTCAAAAAGAAACCGTGGTCATATATGGTCCGCCCCGCATTGCAAGAAAAAGTTTTCCATCACAAAACCGGGGTCAGGTCTTTCATCGTGCGTGTGCCGTAGCACGGCTTTAGGAGTTCAAAGGACGAAGTCCTGAAGAACG
>NZ_JAHHPM010000092.1 GCF_024606345.1 Endozoicomonas sp. YOMI1 | reverse complement strand
AATGCGCTAACGCTAAAAACACTGGAGATTATTCAGGAAATCAATGGTTCTTATAGCAATCCCCCCATTCTGATTACCGGTTCATACGCACGTTTTTTACAGAACCTCTGCTCAGAATTTAATGATATTGACATTATCTGCACCACAGAAGACTCTGCCAGAGCACTCTTTGACAAGCTGCAGGCACTGAACACCAACACGGATTCAGAAATTTCCAAAAGCATCATCATCAAGTCAATCCCGGGATGTCAGGCGATCAAACTACCAAGCGGCTATAATATTCAACTTAAAGACGATGATTTGGGTATTAAAGCAATGGGTTTTCAGGTCAGTGTTGACGCCAGAGTAACCCGTGGCAATGCAGCTCCATTGGCCGTTCACGTTACCGGCGTTGAGAGGCCGGTATGGTATTTGTCGTTTGCTGAAGAAACCCGATTACTCAACGATACGCTGGAATACCTCGCTGATAACCTTGATCCGCTGACAGAGCAATTGCAAAAAGGAGCGGTATTTCACATACCACGAACCATTCTTTTTAATTTTCCTCAAAATCCTGATGAGCGTATTTATGGCTTGCTTATGCGCTCCCTGCTTACCCTGAGTAAAGCCAGGCAGTTTATTGTTCTTCACTCCAAAGGCAAACCCGAAAAACCTGACTGCTGCACTCACCAGCTTCAAAAAGAACAGCAGCGCCTTAGTGCTCTCACTGAGAATCTGCAAATGAAATTGACCAGCCATGTTTGCCGTCATGATTTTGAGCACAGAGTTAACGGCTGGCTATTGACAGCTCAGCCTGTTAATGACTACGAGATCAAGAGGAAGGACTTTATGAAGGCAATGCTTGCGATGATGCACCCTGAATAAGATCGGGAAAACTGAAGTCAATGAACGTTTGATCACCGGTTACCATTCAACCAGGTCAGTGTTAAACGGAAAGTGTGTAGTGGCAAAAGACCACTGAGTGGGAAAAATGTCTTTTCCTGATAGAGACTGAATATTACGTTTACCGTATCAATGATCTACTATTTGAATTCATGATTTCTGAAAAGAATCAGTACGCCGCAGGCTGTAATTAATACTTTTTTGGTTTTTTGTGAGTATGGATAAGGTTTTTCGGCGTTGTTTTATGGTAAAGAGTGACCTTTTTATACAACCATTCTTTATAGAATAACAGCAGGATTCTACAGTATTTTTGTGCAGGGGTAGCAAAATGACAGATCATGATAAATGGCAGAAATGGTTGATGGCTCGCAGGGATGAGCTGAATACGCGTCTGGGTAAAATTAAAAAGGATGCCTCCCGGAAAAACAGTGCAGACTGGTCTGAGCAGGCGCAGGAACGGGAGAACGATGAGGTTATTGATGCACTGGGTAACGAGGCGGTGATTGAACTTGGTAAAATTAACCGTGCTCTTGATCGCATGAATGAGGGGGATTATGGAGTCTGCTTGTCCTGTGGTAAGGAAATTCCGGTTCAGCGCCTGGAGGTTATGCCTTATGCTGACCTTTGTGTTCAATGTGCAGAGGCTAAGGGGTTGTAGTATTAGTGGAGAATCATGAAGCCGATAAGACAACAGGCTGGCTGTATGGGGGTGTTTAGTGACTTTACTGATTGCATTTTCTGGCCAAATAGTAATATCAGGCCGGTTTGGCTGTGGCCCGGTTAAAGTACGTTGACTCCTCTGTGGAGCAGCCTGATTCAATGATCATCTTTTGATAGCTTTCGCAGAAGCTCTGGATCGTTCCGGGGTTTCTGCTGTGGAACTGCTTTTGCCATAACCTGCCCATGGCGGTGATGTCTTCTTTATCAATTTCTTCTATCTGAATACCGGAGCGGTGATAGATAAGCCATGCAATGGCTGTGGCGTAAACCAGGTTGGTAGCCAGTTCATGGTGGGGATGGGCAAGAAACTCCCGCTGGCTGGCCAGTCCCCGAACTTTGCTGGACAAGTCGGCATTTGGGGCCAGAAACAAGTCCCAGATATTTCGGTGCATGCGAGGAGAAATCTGATAGATACCGAGAGCCTGGTGATTGGCCAGTTTCAGATGAAAACCAAGCCCGGACTCTCTGGCTGCGGTGCCAAGCAGCAGGTTCTCACCAGTTGGGCTCCACATGCCCAGATGCTTAAGTGCGGGGCGGACAACATAGTGCCTTAGTTCCTTGGCGCATATTCCCATTTGCAAAGTCCTTTTTCCGGGTAGGCCCCGGTCCGTGCGTCCTGTAACTGCGGGAGGGCTCTCAGATCCAGTCGTTAACTTTGGATCTAAGAGGATTATCGTATCATACCTGAAATTCTGAACGGATGATGGTCTCAGACAGTCTCTTATACCAATTCCGCTTTCTAAATATGATATCGAGCAAGTCATTTTGGACAGCTGGGCAAGGCGGAATGACGAGTAATAGCAGGGC
>NZ_JAHHPM010000010.1 GCF_024606345.1 Endozoicomonas sp. YOMI1 | reverse complement strand
TATTTAGAAGGCGGAATTGGTATTACCGGCACTGCGAGGCCCTTCGCAACCATTAATTCATGGTTTTAATGGACAGGCCAAAGGCCAGGAAGTTCCCCCGGGCAGCCTCCTTGTCCCTTTGGACTCGCTCCCACTGCCCCCTGTGGGAATGCATACCAAGCCTCTCCCTAAATTCAGAAACTCCATTAAACTCTCATGATTCCGGGCAGAAACAGGTTGTCCCGCATCCTGCAGTAAAATACCCAGCGCAGATATAGCCGATCTGACTGAGAATGCAGCAGAGACTCCGGTGGTTTATAGCTGGCGCTGATCAGCAGAAAAATCCCGAGCGGCAGCAGTGCGCAGAACGCCAACCAGAGTTTAAGTGTTGGATTTTGCATGAAATAAGGCCGTAAATATCGTTGTTATGGGAAAGCCGTGATTAAGGCCGGACATTATAATGGCACTTTTGCCTTGCTATATAGACAAAAGTTATGTCACCTATAAGGGCTGTGTTTGCAAAGTGGTATTGGAATGATTCATTCTTCATTAATAGCTTTTTACTATGATTGCAAAGATATAACGAATGACTAATGATCAGGGATGATAAGTTCATGGGAATTAACAAAATCCAGGGTGGAGTGAATCACAATAATTGTGGCAATACGGAAACCAGGAAGATTGGGAAGACAGAGGATCAGCGCAAAGCAACCCCGCACAGTGCAAACCGTAATCTGCAGTCCGGGATTAAGCCTGTTGAGAAGGGCTTATCAAACTACAAGATATCATCATCAGCTACCAATAAGACAAAAGTAAAATCTACCCACGCCAATACCGCCGGAGCTAAAGTTGTGAAGGCTGCCAATAAGATGGTGGGTCGATATCAATGGGGGCCTCCGGCAATGAATGAACATAAAGCTGCCAATGGCCTGGAAGAACTGGTGAAGCGTGGCACACCAATCAGTGAGGAATCCAGACTCAATTGTTGGGAGAGTATCTTGCAGGCTGGTATGAAAAGCGGGATGTTGCCTGAGGACAAGCTGGTTCGATGGATGCGCGATAATGGAGCTTTGGATGCAGATTTTGTATACCAAGAGAAAATAACCAAACTTTTGGGGATGAAAGACTCTATACCGTTACAAGATACGACACCGGAGCCAGGGGATATTATTCTTTTTTATGGTTCCTCCCATGTGGCGCTGTCCACGGGCGGGGATGGCATGTTGCACCTACCAAGTCATAGCATGTTCAAAGAGGGTTCAGTTAAAAGCTTTTGTGACTATATCAAAGCGGATGACCAGATCTATTATGAGCACCTCAAAGGGGCGGCAAATACCATGTATACAGTGTCGAATTGTCCTGTTTCCGAGAAAGTTTATGAGCAGATTTTCGACTTTGGCGATGCGATTGCAGAGTCTGAACCCGGAAGCCCGGAATATGATGAAGCCAAAGCGGCGACCTTGAAGGCAGTGTCTGCAATCGAGAACCAGATGGAGGTAAGAATTATCAAAAACCCCTGGGGCAAGATGCTTGACCTGATTGAAAAAACCTCATAAATGCACTGTAAATAATGAAATATCCGGGCTGTGCGTTAGCGCACCGTGACGACTACTCAGCCTGGCTTCATTGTTGCCCCTATTCAGTGAACCCCCTCCTGCCATGTATCATGCCCGCCAGATAAAATGACCCTCTGCTCTTCCATATAACAAAAACTTGTTTCAATGCTTGTGTTGACAGCAAGTTTTGTGGTTAGTAGAATTTCGCGTCCTTTTGTCTAGGTGACATAGTTCATCGGACTTTGTTCTTTATAGATGCCATGGTTAGAACAAAATGAGCCAACAATCAAAGCAGTCCGCTCAGGCGCAGCAAATTCGTATCCGCCTGAAGGCTTTTGACCATCGCCTGATTGACCAGTCTACGCAGGAAATCGTTGATACTGCAAAAAGAACTGGTGCTCAGGTGCGTGGTCCAATCCCTCTGCCAACCCGAAAAGAGCGTTTTACGGTGCTGATTTCTCCACACGTCAACAAAGACGCCCGTGATCAGTATGAAATCCGTACCCATAAGCGTCTTCTCGACATTATCGAGCCCACCGAAAAAACTGTAGACGCACTCATGAAGCTGGATTTGGCAGCTGGTGTCGAAGTGCAGATCAGTCTCGGTTAATGAGGCCATGGGCTCTCCATCAAAGTGTGCACACTTTTGTGTAACAGCTCTGAAGTGAGCGGCCATAGTGGGTAGTAGCCCCGTACACGAGAGAGGATGAAATGACTAAAACTAGAATTGGTTTAGTCGGAAAGAAGCGCGGTATGACCCGTGTTTTCACCGAAGACGGTGCTTCCATACCAGTTACCGTAATTGAAGTAGATCCAAATCGCGTTACCCAGGTAAAAACCCTGGAAGCCGATGGATACACGGCGATTCAGGTGACTTCTGGTAGCAAGAAAAGCAGCCGTCTGAGCAAGCCGGAAGCTGGCCACTTCGCCAAAGCAGGTGTTGAAGCTGGTTCTGGCCTCTGGGAATTCCGTATCGACGCTGACGCTGAATATCAGGCTGGCGACGTTATCGGTGTAGACCTGTTTGAACAAGGTCAGAAAGTAGACGTTACCGGTCAGTCCAAGGGTAAGGGCTTCCAGGGTGCTGTCAAGCGCTGGAACTTCCGTATGCAGGACGCCACCCACGGTAACTCTCTGTCTCACCGTGCACCTGGCTCTATCGGCCAGTGTCAGACTCCTGGTCGTGTCTTCAAAGGCAAGAAAATGGCTGGACATATGGGCGCTGAAAACGTGACCGTACAGTCCCTGGAACTCGTTCGCGTTGATAGCGAGCGTAACCTGCTGCTGGTCAAAGGCGCAGTACCCGGTGCAGCCGGTGCTGACGTTATTGTTCGTCCAGCAGTTAAAGCACGTGCTCACGCCTGAGGGGATTAGACGATGGAACTGAAGGTAAACGGTGCAGATGCCGTTCAGGTCTCAGACGTGACTTTTGGCACTGAATTCAACGAAACCCTGGTTCACCAGGCGGTTGTTGCATTCATGGCCGGTGCGCGTCAAGGCACCAGAGCTCAGAAAAACCGCAGCGAAGTAAAAGGCGGTGGTCGTAAGCCCTGGCGTCAAAAAGGTTCCGGTCGTGCACGCGCCGGTACTATTCGCAGCCCATTGTGGCGCGGGGGCGGCAAGGCGTTTGCTGCCAAACCACAGAATCACGCTCAAAAGCTGAACAAGAAGATGTATCGCGCAGCGCTGCGTTCCATCTTGTCCGAGCTGGTTCGTCAGGAGCGTCTGGTAGTGGTTGAGCAGTTCGCTGTTGAATCACCAAAGACCAAACTGGTTGTAGCCAAGCTAAATGAACTGAATGCCAACGGCGCGTTGATCGTTGCTGATGAAGTGGATCAGAACATTTATCTGGCCGCTCGCAACATTCCTCACGTGGATGTTCGTGACGTGCAGGGTATTGATCCGGTTAGTCTGGTTGCTCACGATAAAGTCGTGATGACCCTGTCTGCCATCAAGAAGTTCGAGGAGATGCTGGGATGAACCAGGAACGTATTTTTAAAGTTCTGCTTGGTCCGCACATTTCCGAGAAGGCCACTGTCGTTGGTGAAGAGCACAACCAGTTCGTCTTCAAGGTAGCTAAGGACGCAACCAAGCTCGAAATCAAAAAAGCTGTTGAGCAGCTGTTTGAAGTCAGCGTTAAAGCTGTCAGGACTGCCGTTGTTAAGGGCAAGACTAAGCGTACTCGTTTCGGTATGGGCCAGCGCTCAGACTGGAAAAAGGCTTACGTCAGCCTGGAGCAAGGTCAGGAAATTGACTTCGCGGACGCGGAATAAGGAGCTAGAGAATGGCAGTAATCAAATGCAAGCCGACTTCTCCAGGTCGCCGCTTCGTTGTCAAGGTCGTTAACCCTGACCTCCACAAGGGCCGTCCATACGCGCCCCTGGTGGAAAAGAAAGGCAAAACTGGAGGTCGCAACAATGCTGGTCGTATCACTACCCGTCATCGCGGGGGTGGTCACAAACAGCATTACCGTATCGTCGATTTTCGTCGCAACAAGGACGGCGTTCCAGCTGTTGTTGAGCGTCTCGAATACGACCCAAACCGTACTGCGCACATCGCCCTGTTGAAATACATGGACGGTGAGCGTCGTTACATTATCGCGCCGAAAGGTGTGAAAGCCGGTGATGAGCTGTTCTCCGGTGTGGATGCCCCAATCAAAGCTGGTAATACTCTGCCTCTGCGCAATATTCCACAGGGTTCCATCGTACACTGTGTAGAAATGAAGCCTGGTAAAGGCGCTCAGATGATTCGCAGTGCTGGTGCTTCTGCCCAGCTGGTCGCTCGTGACGGTGCTTACGTCACTCTGCGTCTGCGTTCCGGTGAAATGCGTAAAGTATTGGCTGACTGTCGCGCCACTCTGGGCGAAGTCTCTAACAGTGAGCACAATCTGCGCTCTCTGGGTAAAGCGGGTGCTAAGCGCTGGCGTGGTGTGCGTCCGACCGTTCGTGGTGTTGCCATGAACCCGGTAGATCACCCACATGGTGGTGGTGAAGGTCGTACTTCCGGTGGTCGTCATCCTGTGACGCCATGGGGTGTTCCGACCAAGGGTCGTAAGACTCGTTCCAACAAGCGTACGGACAAAATGATCGTACGTCGTCGCAGCGCGAAGTAAGCCTAGAGAGAGGATACGATAGTGCCACGTTCATTGAAAAAAGGCCCATTTATCGACCTTCACCTGCTGAAGAAAGTCGAAGAAGCGGCTGAAAGCGGCAACAAGCGTCCGATCAAGACCTGGTCCCGCCGCTCCATGATTATCCCAACCATGGTTGGTCTGACTCTGGCTGTGCACAACGGTCGTCAGCACGTACCGGTCTTCGTTACTGAAGATATGGTTGGCCACAAGCTGGGTGAGTTTGCTGCAACCCGGACTTATCGCGGTCACGCAGCAGACAAGAAGGCCAGGAAGCGCTAAGAGGGTATAGAAATGAAAGAAGTTGCTGCTATGCATAAAGGCGCTCGCATTTCTGCCCAGAAAGCGCGTCTGGTCGCTGACCAGATCCGCGGCAAGGCAGTTGGTGACGCCCTGGATCTCCTGAGCTACAGCCCGAAAAAAGCTGCAGTTCTGGTTAAGAAAGTGCTTGAGTCTGCTATTGCAAACGCTGAGCACAATGACGGCATGGACATCGATGAGCTGAAAGTCTCTACTGTCTTCGTTGACGAAGGCATGACGATGAAGCGCATTCGTCCCCGTGCCAAGGGTCGTGCTGATCGCATTCTGAAGCGGTCTTGCCATATTACGGTTAAGGTTGCAGAGGTCTAAGGAGCGGTCAGATGGGTCAGAAAGTACATCCTAATGGAATTCGCCTGGGCATCGTAAAGCCCCACCGTTCAGTCTGGTTTGCAGATGGCAGCGATTACGCTGACAAACTGAATGCTGACCTGGCGGTGCGCAGTTTCATTGAAGAGAAGCTGAAAAGCGCTTCTGTAAGCCATGTTGAAATTCAGCGTCCAGCGCAAAGCGCTCGCGTAACCATTCACACGGCCCGCCCGGGTATCGTGATTGGCAAGAAGGGTGAAGACGTTGAGAAGCTGCGTCAGGCTGTGTCCAAAATGATGGGCGTGCCTGTACACATCAACATTGAAGAAATCCGCAAGCCTGAACTGAATGCCATGCTGGTGGCTCAGAGCATCGCTGGCCAGCTGGAGCGTCGTGTGATGTTCCGTCGTGCCATGAAGCGCTCTGTCCAGAACGCTATGCGTCTGGGTGCCAAGGGTATCAAGGTTCAACTGAGTGGCCGTCTTGGCGGTGCTGAAATCGCGCGTACTGAATGGTACCGTGAAGGTCGTGTGCCACTGCACACCCTGCGTGCTGATATCGATTATGCACATTATGAAGCACTGACCACCTACGGTATTCTGGGGGTGAAGGTCTGGATCTTTAAAGGTGAGGTTATCGGTGGCATGGCGCCTACTGTTGAGCCTTCCAAAGATAAAGAACAGCCAGCCCGTCGCCCTAAGAAACGTCAAGCCAAGAGTTAAGGAGCGCGGAAATGTTACAGCCTAAGCGTACGAAATTTCGTAAGCAGCAAAAAGGCCGCAATCGTGGTCTGGCACTCCGCGGTTCCAGGGTTAGCTTCGGCGAATACGCATTGAAAGCAATCGGCCGTGGACGTATAACAGCTCGCCAGATTGAGGCGGCTCGTCGTGCCATGACCCGTCACATTAAACGTGGCGGTAAAATCTGGATCCGCATCTTCCCTGACAAGCCGATCACCGGTAAGCCTCTTGAGGTTCGTCAGGGTAAAGGTAAGGGTAACGTGGAGTACTGGGTGTGCCAGATTCAACCAGGCCGCGTTCTCTATGAGATGGAAGGTGTGTCCGAAGAGCTGGCTCGTGAAGCCTTTGCTCTTGCTGCAGCCAAGCTGCCACTGGAAACTGCCTTCGTTAAGCGGAGCGTAATGTGATGAAAGCTGCTGAACTGCGTGAAAAGTCTGTAGAGGAGCTCAATGCTGAGCTGCTCTCTCTGCTGCGGGATCAGTTTAACTTCCGTATGCAGAAAGCTACTGGCCAGCTGGGTCAGAGCCATCTGCTGAAGCAGGTTAAGCGCGACATCGCTCGTGTGAAAACCATCCTGAACCAAAAGGCAGGAGCATAAGATGGCTGAAGAACTGGTTGGTCAAAAAAAGATTCGTACACTGTCCGGTAAGGTCGTGAGCGACAAGATGGATAAAACCATCACTGTTCTCATCGAGCGCCGGGTAAAACATTCGCTCTACGGTAAAATCGTTAAGCGGTCCACCAAGTTGCACGCTCATGATGAAAACAACGAGTGCCGTATGGGCGACGTTGTCACCATCAAAGAGACGCGTCCTCTGTCAAAGAGCAAGACGTTTACGCTTGTATCTATTGACGAGCGTGCTACTCAGATCTAAGGCTACGGTGCTTTGGGCTTGAGTGACTAATGGCCGTTCCGGCAGACGTTTAATAGATCTGCCGGAGCGGTTGTTTTTGTGAAAGCCGGCGAGTACCCGTCTGCAGTTTGGGCTTGGAGAATAAGCAATGATCCAGACAGAAAGTCAACTCGAAGTCGCTGATAACAGCGGCGCCCGTCGAGTTCAGTGTATCAAGGTGCTGGGTGGATCCCATCGCCGTTATGCTGGCATTGGCGACATCATCAAAGTATCCGTGAAGGAAGCGATTCCCCGCGGTAAGGTCAAGAAAGGCCAGGTGATGAACGCTGTTGTCGTGCGTACCAAAAAAGGTGTTCGTCGTCCAGACGGTTCCCTGATCAAATTCGATGGTAATGCAGCCGTTCTTCTGAACGCCAGCCTGCAGCCAATCGGTACCCGTATCTTTGGACCAGTGACTCGTGAGCTGCGCGGTGAGCAGTTCATGAAGATCATCTCACTGGCCCCAGAAGTACTGTAACGGGAGCAGGTCATGAAAAAGATCCGTCGTGATGACGAAGTCATCGTAATTGCCGGCAAGGACAAAGGTAAGCGCGGTAGAGTGCAGACCGTTCGTGCTGACGGCAAACTGGTTGTTTCTGGTATCAATTTGATCAAGAAGCATCAGAAGCCTAACCCGATGCTGGGCGCTCCTGGTGGAATCGTGGAAAAAGAAGCGGCTATCGAAGCTTCGAACGTTGCGATTCTGAACCCTGAAACCAACAAGGCTGACCGTGTTGGCTTTGCTATCGAAGATGGCAAAAAGCAGCGCGTATTCAAGTCTAACGGCAAGCTTGTTGACGCAGTTAACGGGTGAGGGGTGAGTGATGGCAAATTTTAAAACCAAATACCGTGAAGAGATTCTGCCCAGACTGAAAGAAGAGCTGGGCGTGAAGAACCTTCATGAAGTGCCACGCATCACTAAAATCACCCTGAACATGGGTGTTGGTGAAGCGATTGGTGACAAGAAAGTCATCGAGCACGCGATTGCTGACCTGGAAAGAATCGCCGGTCAGAAAGCTGTCGTGACCAAGGCCCGCAAATCCGTTGCCGGCTTTAAAGTCCGTGAAGGCTGGCCAATCGGTGTCAAGGTGACTCTGCGTCGCGAGCGCATGTATGAGTTCCTGGAGCGTCTGGTTGACATCGCTCTGCCACGGGTACGTGACTTCCGTGGTCTGAGCCCCAAGTCTTTCGACGGTCGTGGTAACTACAGCATGGGTGTTAAAGAGCAGATCATCTTCCCTGAAGTTGACTACGACAAAATCGACACTCTGCGCGGTCTGGACATCACCCTGACCACCACCGCCAAGAATGACGAAGAAGGCCGTGCCCTGCTGAAGGCTTTCAACTTCCCATTCCGTAACTGAAACAGGTACGAGTTTTATGGCAAAAGTATCCATGAAGCAGCGGGAACTGAAGCGTCAGCGCACCGTTGCCAAATATGCTGAAAAGCGTGCACAGCTGAAAGCTGTGATTAACAATCCTAACAGCACTGAAGATGAGCGTTGGGATGCCCAGGTAGCCCTGCAGAAGCAGCCTCGCAATGCCAGCAAGGCTCGTCTGCGTAACCGCTGCCGCATCACTGGCCGTCCACACGGCGTACTGCGCAAGTTCGGCCTGAGCCGTATCAAGCTGCGTGAAGCAGCGATGCGTGGTGATGTTCCGGGTCTGGTTAAAGCCAGCTGGTAAACGCATTTCATCTTCGGGAGATATAGATAATGAGTATGCAGGACCCGTTAGCAGATATGCTAACTCGTATCCGTAATGCCCAGATGGCAGAGCACGCCTCTGTCACCATGCCGTCCTCCAAAATCAAGGTGGCTGTAGCCCGGGTTTTGAAAGACGAAGGTTTCATCGCTGACTACAAAGTCGCTGGCGAAGCCAAGGCTGAACTGGCCATTGAGCTGAAGTATTTCGAAGGCAAGCCAGTTATTGAAAGCCTGAAGCGTACCAGCCGTCCCGGCCTGCGTTCATACGCTGGCAAGGAAGCGCTGCCTAAAGTGAACGGCGGTCTGGGTATCGCTATTGTTTCCACCAACAAAGGTGTTATGACCGATCGCGCTGCCCGTGCAGCCGGTGTTGGTGGCGAAATTCTCTGCACTGTGTTCTAAGGGAGGGGTATTATGTCTCGAGTAGCCAAAAGCCCTGTTGCTGTCCCTGCTGGTGTAGAGATCAAGCGCAATGGCCAGATCCTTGTGATTAAAGGTTCCAAGGGTCAACTGGAACTTGTTGTTCACAACAATGTCGAAGTTGGTCAGGAAGAAAACGTTCTGACGTTTGCTCCACGTGATGGTGCCAAGCACTCCCGTGCTCTGGCCGGCACCACCCGTGCCCTGGTTAACAACATGGTAACCGGCGTTACCGCTGGCTTCGAAAAGAGGCTGCAGCTGGTCGGTGTTGGTTATCGTGCAGCGGCCAAAGGTAATAGCCTGACTTTGAACCTGGGCTTCTCCCATCCTGTTGAATACGAACTGCCACAAGGCGTGACTTGTGAAACCCCGACCCAGACTGAAATTCTGGTTCGTGGTATCGACAAGCAACTGGTTGGACAGGTTGCTGCGGAAATTCGTGAATTCCGTCGTCCTGAGCCTTATAAAGGCAAGGGTGTTCGCTATGCTGACGAACGTGTTCGTCGCAAAGAAGCCAAGAAAAAGTAAGGTAGGGTGAGATCATGATGGACAAGAAATCTTCTCGCCTGCGTCGTGCCCTTCGTGCAAGGGTTAAGATGCGTGAGCTGGGTGCCATTCGTCTGAGCATTCATCGTACGCCTCGCCACATCTATGCGCAGGTTATCGCCGCTGACGGCGACAAAGTGCTGGCATCTGCCTCCACTGTTGAAAAAGAACTGCGTGGCGACGCCACCGGTAACGTAGAAGCGGCCAAGAAAGTTGGTGCCCTGGTGGCTGTGCGTGCCAAGGCGGCGGGTGTGACCAAGGTGGCGTTTGACCGCTCTGGTTTCAAATATCACGGTCGTGTCAAGGCGCTTGCCGATGCAGCCCGTGAAGGCGGACTGGAATTCTAAAGGTAGAACGTCATGGCAAGAGAAAGAGATGAGCGTAAGCCTAGCAACGACGAAGGCTTGATTGAAAAGCTGGTACAGGTTAACCGTGTCGCCAAAGTGGTGAAAGGTGGTCGTATCTTCGGCTTCACAGCGCTGACAGTCGTTGGTGATGGCAAGGGTAAGGTTGGTTTTGGTCGCGGTAAAGCCCGTGAAGTGCCAATCGCTATCCAGAAAGCGATGGAGGCTGCCCGTCGTAACATGATTCATGTTGACCTGAACGGTGACACTCTTCAGTACCCGGTTAAAGCCCGTCACGGTGCTTCCAAGGTTTACATGCAGCCAGCGTCTGCGGGTACCGGTGTTATCGCCGGTGGCGCAATGCGTGCCGTTCTTGAAGTGGCTGGCGTACACAACGTACTGGCCAAGTGCTACGGTTCTACCAATCCTGTGAACGTGGTTCGTGCTACTTTTAATGGTCTGCGCGACATGCGTTCTCCGGAAGGCATTGCTGCCAAGCGTGGCAAGTCTGTTGAGGATATTCTGGGGTAAGTCATGGCTGAGAAGATGATCAAAGTGACGCTGGTGAAGAGCACCAGCGGTCGCCTCGAAAGCCACAAGGCTTGCGTTCGGGGTCTGGGCCTGCGTCGCATCAACCACACTGTTGAAGTGGAAGACACGCCTTCAGTTCGTGGCATGATCAACAAGGTATCCTACCTTGTTCGGGTAGAAGGAGAATAACATGCGTTTGAATACTCTGAGCCCGGCTAAAGGTAGCCGCAAAGAGGGTAAGCGCGTAGGTCGTGGCATCGGCTCCGGCCTGGGCAAGACCTGTGGCCGTGGTCACAAGGGTCAGAAGTCCCGTTCCGGTGGTTCTGTCAAGCCAGGTTTCGAAGGAGGCCAGCAGCCGCTGCAACGTCGTCTGCCAAAGTACGGCTTTACCTCACGCAAAGCGCGCTTCACTGCGGAGATTCGTCTGCACGAACTGAGCAAAGTAGACGCTGACGTGATCGATCTGGCGGCACTGAAAGCTGCTGACCTGGTCGGCGGTAGCATCCAGCGCGCTAAAGTGGTACTGTCTGGCGAATTGGCTAAAGCAGTCACCATTAAAGGTCTGGCTGTTACCAAAGGCGCCCGTGCTGCGATTGAAGCTGCCGGTGGTAAGATCGAGGACTAAATGGCTAAGACATTACCTGTTGGGAATCAAAGCGGCTTAAACGAGCTTTGGTCTCGCGTTAAGTTCGTGTTTCTGGCGATCCTGGTTTACCGGATCGGCGCACACATCCCTGTGCCAGGCATCAACCCTGATGCGCTGGCTCGGATGTTTCAACAAAATGAAGGCACCATTCTGGGTCTGTTCAACATGTTCTCTGGCGGTGCGCTGGAGAGAATGTCGGTACTGGCCCTGGGTATCATGCCTTATATTTCGGCATCCATTATCGTTCAGCTGATGAGCGTGGTGAGCCCGCAGTTGGAGCAGCTCAAGAAGGAAGGTGAGTCCGGACGTCGCAAGATCAGCCAGTACACCCGCTACCTGACCGTTGCCCTTGCCCTGATCCAGGGTACTGGCATGACTGTCGGTCTGGCCAATCAGGGTGTTGCCTTCAGCACTGATCTCAGCTTTTATGTGGTTGCTGTGGTCACGTTCGTAACCGGTGCCGTCTTTATGATGTGGCTGGGCGAGCAGGTGACTGAACGGGGAATCGGCAATGGTATTTCGATTCTCATCTTTGCAGGTATTGTCGCCGGTCTTCCCAGTGCGATTGTGCGGTCTTTCGAGTCCGCACGTCAGGGTGATATCAACATCCTGATGTTGCTCGCCGTTGCGCTTCTGGCAATTGCGATCATCGCATTTGTGGTCTTTATCGAACGGGGTCAGCGCCGGATAACCGTAAACTATGCCAAGCGTCAACAAGGGCGTAAGGTGTTTGCGGCCCAGAGCAGCCATCTGCCATTGAAGGTGAATATGGCCGGCGTTATTCCAGCTATTTTCGCTTCCAGCCTGCTGCTGTTTCCTGCATCTATTGCGCAGTGGTTCGGCCAGGGTGAAGGCATGGGCTGGTTGCAGGAAATTGCCCTGGCGCTGGGTCCGGGTCAGCCACTGAACATCATACTGTTCTCGGCAGGCATCATCTTCTTCTGCTTCTTTTACACTGCACTGGTCTTTAATCCAAAAGACGTCGCAGATAACCTGAAGAAGTCTGGTGCATTTATCCCCGGTATTCGTCCGGGAGAGCAGTCTGCACGTTATATTGATGGTGTCCTGACTCGCCTGACCATGTTCGGCGCTCTCTATATGACAGCAGTGTGTCTGTTGCCTCAGTTCCTGGTAGTGTCGGCCAATGTTCCGTTCTATCTGGGGGGGACCAGCCTGTTGATCGTGGTGGTCGTGGTGATGGACACCATGGCTCAAGTGCAGTCGCATCTCATGTCGCATCAGTATGAGTCGCTGCTGAAAAAATCCAATCTTAAGGGCTATGGCTCTGGCGGTCTGATCCGCTAAGTCATCTCTTGATGAGACTCGGCCAGAAATAGTTCTGCAACGGTTGTGGAGTTAGTTATGAAAGTACGTGCGTCGGTTAAAAAAATCTGCCGCAACTGTAAGATCATCAAGCGTAAGGGTACTGTACGTGTGATCTGTCAGGAGCCGCGTCACAAACAGCGTCAGGGTTAATCATTGTTGGGAATCTACGGATTCTCCTGATTCTCCTGATATCAGTACTCTGGTCTAATGTGACCTCAGGCAAAGCCAACCGCTCATGAAATTTTTCATAAGCGGTTGTGTTTTATCGAAAGGGGGATTACAATTTCCGCCTTTCGACCTGTTGGAAATGCTTTTTGCTGCGTGAGTTTTTTAGCGTTGCTTGATCGCTCCGTTTGCAAGGTGTTTTGCTCAGGATGAAAGCAGCCATTTCTGAAACAATGCTTTTTCTGGCGTTTCAATATGGTGACGTGTTTCAGTTTAATTTGGTTTTGCTGAGCAATCAGGAATGATCAACTTAATAGCTGTTATACGGTTAAATGTAATAACGGAGACGATTGAATGGCCCGTATTGCTGGCGTCAACATTCCAGATAACAAACATGCCGTTATCTCGTTGACCTACATTTTTGGTATCGGCAAGACTTCAGCTCAGCAGCTGTGTGCTGCCACTGGCGTTAACCCGTCTGCCAAAGTATCTGATCTGAGCGAAGATCAACTGGAATCCCTGCGTACTGAAGTTGCAAAACTGAACGTAGAAGGTGACCTGCGTCGCGAAATCAGCATGAACATCAAGCGCCTGATGGACCTCGGTTGCTACCGTGGCCTTCGCCACCGTCGCAGTCTGCCGGTACGTGGTCAGCGCTCGAAGACCAATGCCCGTACTCGTAAGGGTCCGCGCAAACCGATTCGTAAGTAAGATCGTTGCATTTCTCTAAAGAAACGCTTTGCATAGAACTTTTCTATTAAAAGTTTTTATTTCAGAAGCTTCTCTTTGAAGAGAACAACGAACTTTTTAAATACAGGATTTGTTCTGATATGGCAAAGCCAGGTACTCGTACACGTAAGAAAGTTAAAAAGTCAGTGGTGGATGGCATCGCCCATATTCACGCCTCTTTTAACAACACTATCGTGACAATTACCGACCGCCAGGGTAATGCACTCTCTTGGGCAACTGCAGGTGGCTCCGGCTTCCGTGGTTCCCGTAAGAGCACGCCATTTGCTGCGCAGGTTGCAGCCGAGCGTGCCGGACGTGCTGCCGCTGAGTTCGGTCTGAAGAATTTGGACGTGAATGTTAAAGGGCCTGGTCCAGGCCGTGAATCCGCTGTACGCGCGCTCAACGCTTGTGGTTTCAAGATCAATAACATCACCGATGTTACCCCGATCCCACACAATGGTTGTCGTCCGCCCAAGAAGCGTCGTGTATAAGCAGGAGACCGGTAAATGGCTAGATATATAGGTCCTAAGTGCAAACTGTCTCGTCGTGAAGGCACTGATCTCTTCCTGAAGAGTGGTGTTCGTGCACTCGAGTCAAAGTGCAAGGCAGAAAATGCTCCTGGCCAGCATGGCCAGCGTCGTGGTCGTCTTTCTGACTACGGTGTTCAGCTTCGTGAGAAGCAGAAAGTTCGTCGTATCTACGGTGTACTGGAAAAGCAGTTCCGTAACTACTACAAGGAAGCTGACCGTCTGAAGGGTGCGACGGGTTCAAACCTGTTGCAACTTCTGGAGTCTCGCCTTGATAATGTGGTTTACCGCATGGGATTCGGTTCTACCCGTGCAGAAGCACGCCAGCTGGTCAGCCACAAAGCTGTCATGGTTAATGGCAAGACTGTAAATATCCCGTCTTATCAGGTTAAGCCTGGTGACGTAGTTGCTATCCGTGAAAAGGCAAAGAACCAGCTGCGCATCAATGCAGCGCTTGAACTTGCTGCCCAGCGTGGTTTCTCCATCTGGGTAGAAGTGGACGCCAGCAAAAAAGAAGGTGTCTTCAAGACGCTGCCCGAGCGGAGTGATCTGGCGGCCGACATCAACGAGAGCTTGATCGTCGAGCTGTACTCCAAGTAAGGGATAGACAGTTAGGTGGGGTGTAACATCCATGCAGAATTCGGTTACTGAATTTCTAACTCCTCGACACATTGATGTAGAGGAAATCAGTCTGACACGGGCAAAGGTCACCCTGGAGCCGCTGGAACGTGGTTTTGGGCATACCTTAGGCAATGCCCTGCGTCGCATTCTTCTTTCCTCCATGCCCGGCTGTGCCGTGACTGAGGTAGAGATTGATGGCGTGCAGCATGAATACAGTGCTATTGAAGGTGTTCAGGAAGACGTTATTGAAATCCTGCTCAACCTCAAAGGCCTGGCTATTCGCATGACTGGCCGTGATAGCGTTACTCTGACTATGAGCAAAGCAGGTGAGGGTGTTGTCACTGCTGCTGACATCCAGCTGGATCACGATGTTGAAATCGTGAATCCTGATCATGTTATTGCCCACATGAATGACAAGGGCAAGCTCAACATGAAGCTGAAGGTTGCTCGTGGTCGTGGGTATGAATCAGCCGACAGCCGTCGTCAGGATGAAGATGAAACTCGCGCCATCGGCCGTCTGCAGCTGGATACCACCTATAGCCCTGTATACCGTGTTTCCTATGTCGTAGAAAGTGCTCGTGTAGAACAGCGTACTGACCTCGACAAGCTGGTTATCGACCTGGAAACCAATGGCACTCTGGACCCTGATGAAGCCATCCGTCGTGCTGCTACTATTCTGCAGCAGCAACTGGCGGTGTTTGTGGATCTGGAAGGTGAGTCCGAGCCAGAGCCTGTGAAGGAAGAAGACGAGGTTGATCCGATTCTTCTTCGTCCGGTTGATGATCTCGAACTGACGGTACGTAGTGCTAACTGTCTGAAGGCAGAGAACATCTACTACATTGGTGACCTGATTCAGCGCACTGAAGTTGAGTTGCTCAAGACCCCGAACCTGGGTAAGAAGTCCCTGACTGAAATCAAGGACGTTCTGGCCTCCCGCGGTCTGAGCTTGGGTATGCGTCTTGACAACTGGCCACCTGCCAGTTTGAAGAGCGACGATAAGGTTTCTGCTTAATTGCAGCCAGGAGCCGCCACTGTTGCAGAAACAGAAGCGGCTCCTGGTAAGAAGAGGAAGTTTGTGCCATGCGTCATCGTAAGAGTGGCCGCAAGCTTAACCGGAACAGTTCTCATCGCAAAGCGATGTTCAAGAATATGGCTGCTTCCCTGGTTGAGCACGAAGTAATCAAGACAACACTGCCAAAAGCGAAAGAGCTGCGTCGTGTTGCTGAACCGCTGATCACCCTGGCCAAGGAAGACAGCGTTGCTAACCGTCGGCTGGCGTTCGATCGTCTCCGTAACAAGGGTGCGGTAGGCAAGCTGTTTACTGATCTGGGTCCGCGTTTCAAAGAGCGTCCAGGCGGTTACATCCGTATCATCAAGTGCGGATTCCGTCATGGTGACAACGCGCCAATGGCTTATGTCGAGTTGCTGGACCGTCCTGCTGTTGAAGCAGTAGAGTCCGCTGGCGAAGAATAAGTCAGAAAAAAGCCGGGTTATCCCGGCTTTTTTGCTTTTCTACTTTCACCCCCTGAAGTCCCTATACCTATTCCCTGCGTTTTTCAAGCATCTTGCCGTTCTTAAGGGGAGCGGCATCGAAACATTTACCATTATCAAGCCTGGAGCCGTCGGATGATGCCGCATCAACTGGTGTTACTGGTAAATTCTGTACTTCCTCAACCCTAAGTAGTTAACCAAATGTCATCGAATGTTGTCGATCGATTGATCAGTAGTTAAGGCCAACCCGCTTGCCGCAGGGAGTAAATTACCAATCAAACTAATATCCATTACGGTTTCTAAATATGATGTAGAATCAGCCATTCTAGGAGGCTGTCCGAGAATTGCGCCGATGAATCGGGATGTTATAACGGCTTACCAACTGGTTAGTGATTTATGTGAAAAAAATGGTATGCAACTTAGAGTATTTCGAATCACTTAACGCAACATTGATTTAACTTGTTTACAGGTTAATTAAGAACGGCAGAGAACTATTTAAACATTTAAGGATCAAATCTTCATAATCAAATTTTTTATTACAGGAATTAATTATGTTTTACCCTCCATCCGCTATTGTGACAAGGCAGCAGCAAGCATACTCGTTAGGTGCAGCACATGCCGAGCCACAAAATCAGCATGAGATTGAATTCGATCGGCAATTGGGCCCCCGGGAAGCCAGTATGGCTGAAGAATTATATGATCAGCTTAAAGGAAGGCATCGCAATAGGTCAGATCACTCCTGGCATTGTGAAGTGAAGCGCAGTTATTTTGATAGATTAGTTGGCTTTCAAAGGGGTAGTGAGGAACCTGTCATTATCCAGGTTCATGATAAAACCAAGAAATATATAGGTCGAGGTTCATATGGTTTTGTATATGAAAGTAGCCATTTGATAAGGAAGGCAGAGAGATGTTGGGGAGTTCCTCAAGGGGAGCAATATAAGAGAGTGATGAAGATCCAGGACAACACTGAAGATGCCCGGAGTGAAATAGATTTTCATTCAGAACAACCCGGGTCGTTAGGTGCTGGAAAATTTGAAGGTTTTCAATATCTGGATCAATTACGCATTCCCGGAAAATGTTTGGGAGACTATTTTAAAGATGAAACCTGGCCACTGAAAGACAGGTTTGAATGTGCTGTGGCCATGCTGATGTGTGCTAAGACTTATGCGGCTGGCGGTAAAGCTCATCCCGATATTAAACCGGCCAACATGATTTATGATGATGTTAAGAAAGAAGTCAGTTTTATTGACAATGCTCATGTACAGGATCTTGAAGATCCATCAGCGGTTAAGCCTCGGGAGCCAAGGGGTACACCTTTGTTCATTGAACCTGAACAATACCGGAAAATTGAAACTACAGCCAAGTCCATGGTGTATTCACTTGGAATTGTTATGTTGAATCTATTTTCTGATAAGCCTGATGAGTATGAAGTTGCCCGGTCAGGCATTGTTGAAGGCAGGAGCATACAATTAAAACCAGAGAGAATTCTTCCAAAGTTCAGGGAGACCAGTCCTGAGTTCGTCCGGCAGCTTGAAGGCTTCCTAATTGAAATGGTTTCGGAAAGCAGCGACATTCGCCCTGACTTAGGAGAGTGCTTGACGCAACTAACTGCTTTTTCCAGTGGGTACAAACTAATTGAAGAGACTGAAAGTAAAATTAGGTCTGCATATGCAAAATTAGCACATCTTCAAAAGGAGCTAAAACAGTCCCAAAAAAGCAAAGCGTTAACTAAAAGTGATGCCATAACTCAACAGCAGATTGCTCAGCTAAAAGAAGAAGGAGCAGGGAAAGAAAGGGTGTTGCAGCAGATGCTGGCGCAGCAGCAGGTTGCAATCAATGAGATGAAAGAACAGCAGAAGCAAAAGTTGGAAGAGGTAATGCAGGCCGGACAGCTGGAGCTTGAAAGAATGCAACGAGTAGCCGAAGCGTCGGAGACGCAAAAAGCTCTCTATAAAAAAATGGCAGAAGAATCAGAGAGTGGTGTAAAGAAGGCACATCGTCAACTGCAGCAGTTGACAGGTGTAGTAAATAAGTTGAAAAGCACTCTTTCCATTAAAGATAAACAGTTGGAGGAGTTGGCAGGAGTGGCGGTAAAGGCTGAGAAGCAGAACCAGGATGTGAATCTGGCTCGTGCAAAGGCGGAGGAAAAAAGTACTGAATATGAATTAGCCCTGGAAATTGAAAAAAATGGTCGTAAAGAGGCAATGGATCAATTGGATGAGGCTAAATTCCAAAAGGGAAAACTGGAGGCTGAGAAAGCATCTGAAGCCAGGAAAGTTCGAAGACTGGCAAGTAAGCTGTCTGAAAACCTGCAGGCCCCTTTGGATAACTTAAAAATGCTGGCACGTAATGGGGCTAATATAGATATCGACGAGTTTGGCAAGATGCTTCCTGGTGTTTTAGAAGCACTGCCATCCAATTCTTTGAAGATTAGATACCTGGAAAAGCTTGCAATCTTAATTTTTTGCAATGTGGCTATTGATGGTGGTGCCGATAAGCCCTACACGCATCGCTGCTATTTCAGGGCTTTTTCCTTATATCCCCGCCGTCAGGTTGACTTTACAGGTACTCAACGAACGCATTTGGAGGCAGTTACACAACAGGCTAAAGTGCTGGCTAACAAGATGTTAAAGGGTAGCGATGAAAGTAAGCGGGAGGCTTGCCATTTTTTAAACGAAGGTTTTGCTGCACAGGTTCAAGCCACCGATGTGTTAACAAAAGACAATGGATGGGCTGAATCACTGTTGGCCTCTACGCCCGGCATTGCAAAATACCAGTTTACGCCAGCACAGGTAGAAAACTTTGGATTTAGAATATCTTCCATCGGTATGCATTTTAAAGATGGCAGGGAAGGTGATCCTGGTAAAAGTAAACAACTTACTGAATATATGTTGGGTTTGGAACAGTTAGATGAAGTCAGTGCGGCAAAGAGTTTGCTGGATAAGCTAGCGCTTAAAGAAACTGTTGATCAGCTTGAAGCTTTAGAGAATGAGTTTTTGTCTATTCTCACCAGACCGAACGCATATACCAGAGGGGATCAGGACACTGTCGCCTGGTTAGCTGAATCTATGTTGACACGTGTCACTGGGGAAAGGCATATTCGTCAAGATGTTGATTCTCCATCGGCGACCAAAATGAGGCATATTGCTTTGCTGCGCTCCGCATATGATGAGGCTTTAAAACCATTAATGGAGAAGAAATTAACCTCTCTGGAAGTTAAATATCTGGCGAATAGTCGCCTGGTTAAATTTTCTCCCGCTCAATACCAGCATGAACTTCAAGGCTTTCAAAATGACCTGAAGTGTAAAGTTGCAACACTTCTGGAGTCGGAGAAAAATTTTGCAACCTACAAGGATTACTTGTATAAAAAGTTTGCGGCAGATTTTTCTGCTTCATAATGTTAACTGCTCAGTTACCCGGTGCTGACTGAATGTTTATAGCCGGGAGTTGTGCTGCCTTAAATGGCCAACATCCTTGAATGGAACATTGGATCACCGGAAATCAAAATTGCAGTATCCCCGAAAAAGTGATACTTACTGACCGGTCATTTTGAACCGGTGATTTGGGGGCAATCTACGCCGGTGATGCTTTTGTCACCCCTGCAACAGGTTGAGAAATTAAACCTGCTCTTGCAGGGTATCACCTGTCAAAAATTAAGGAGAAATGCTATGGGTTTGTTTGATGCCTTACTGGGCAATGCAGGTGAGATGACCAATGCCGAAGCAATGGAGGACCTGGCAACCATTCTTAACCCTTCGGAATCAATAGAGCTGGCCTATAAGCTGGTTCGGGATATGGTGGTTTTGACCAATCACCGTCTGATTTTGATCGACAAACAGGGGCTTACCGGACGCAAGGTTGAATATCGCTCAATACCTTATAAGTCGATCACCATGTTTACCGTAGAGTCTGCAGGCCATTTTGATCTGGACGCTGAACTGAAAATATGGATTTCCGGCCAGCCAGAGTCAATGCAGATGGAATTTAACAGCAAGACCAATATTTATACGCTTCAGGCAATCCTGGCGGCGAAAGTGGCAGGGCGGTAATGGTTGTCAGCCAACCCTTGATAAAGGCCACAATCGTGGCCTTTTCGGTTCAGCCTTGAATTCTCAGCAGGTTTGAAAGTGCTGGATTGGGTTTGTCGGCTGCTTTGAAAATCAGTGCGATTTTGCCAATCGTTTGAATGAGATCAGAGTTTGTGGCGCTGATCAGTTCACTGATCAGTTGCTGGCGGATTTCCCGGTCGCCAATGGCGAATTTGATCTTGATCAGTTCATGGTCATTCAGTGCGCGCAATGTTTCTTCAACCACGCCATCCGTCAGCCCCTTGTCTGCCACAATGACGACAGGGTTCAGGTTGTGGCCGATGGTACGAAAATGTTTCTTTTTGGCTGCATTCAAGCTCATGTTTGCTATTCCTGATAATTTCTTTAATAACGAATCGTCATACACGATGTCTGATGATGGGTATGACCATATTTTTCCGGAGAAGTTTTCGTAAATGCAGGTTGGGGACCGAGAAGTACTGTTTATAAAGCACTTAGCGGTCATTGACTGGGTGTCGAAGAGAGCGAATTAATGTCCAGCGCCGTGGGCTGCTGAATGGGTCTAAGGCTGGCAGCATATTAAGTTACTCGACAGCATATTCAAGCTTTTGGTGGCGCATGCTATCGCTTTCTGGCTGCTGAGGGAAGTGTAGCTGTCCCTGAATAATTTCCTTTTTTGCCACGGAGGCACGGAGTCACAGAGGAAAAGATTTTTTCTTTTCTCCGTGCCTCC
>NZ_JAHHPM010000091.1 GCF_024606345.1 Endozoicomonas sp. YOMI1 | reverse complement strand
GGGGCTATTTGACGAAGAAGCAGGAATTTTTAGATCAATTTATCGCAACCGCAATAGAACAGTCTATTCTCGGACAGCCTTCCAGAATCGTCTGTACGGACATTCATTAAATCACCAATCCGTGCTTATTCTTGATGGTTTTTACCATGACCATTTAACCGATCAGATTGTCACAATGATGCCTGATTGTAAAAAGAAATGACTCCCGGAAGCCCAAAAGCCAATAGTACCGGAATCGCATTAGTTTTAAAAATATGCTTGTTTTGAAAATCGGCGGCTTCATTGTGGCTAAAATCTGCAGGTTTTCAATGAAAATCTTGGGCATTGAGAAAAACAAGAAATACAATCGTTCTGATGATAGTTATATTAAGTAGAAAAGAAAGTCAAATTTTGTGTTTTATGAATGATCGTGCTTCTGGTTCTATCGCCCTGAGCTGTGGTACAGCACGGTAATTGAATAATCATTTCAAGCTTAAACGAAACTAAAGTGACAGAGATAATGAACTTTGACTATTTAAACATGTCTCAAAGTGCGTAGATAGAGATTTAATAACCGCCGTGGAGTGATTTGTGGAACCAGTCAATGCACCAGCTTCCGATCCGCATCTTGAATGCTACATATGCTATGAACATCTAAAAGGTAAGTTTAATGATTTTGTCGTGACCCATTGTTGCAAAACCCTCTCTCACTCCAAGTGTCTACAAAAATGGAAAACAAGCCCCCTAAGCCTGATGGGCAGAGATGCCTGTACGGTTCCTGTCAAACCAAACCGTGATTATCTGAAATGTGGGGCTTGTAAACAGAACGCCCTGCCTGCAGTTAATGTGGGCACCATGGTTTATAGCAACAGCGACACCATCAACTACTGTCGGCCGGCGCTTGCTGCCTATTTGGACAAGTTTACTGGCAGTGGGCAAGCAAGCGGATCTGGAAATGATCAGTGTGGCACAGGGGTGGTCAGTAACCACACCAACGTGACAATGGCAAGCTGCTCAACAAGCTCGTCAACAAGTCCGTCAACAAGCTCGTCAGCAAGCTCGACAGCAAGTCCGTCAACAAGCTCGTCAGCAAGCTCGACAGCAAGTCCGTCAACAAACTCGTCAGCAAGTACGTCAACAAGCTCGTCAACAAGCTCGTCAGCAAGTTCGTCAACAAACTTCTCAGCAAGCTCAGCAAATGGTGCGAGCAGCTGGGGCAGTGGCGATAATATTCCTGATTTGCCGACTCTGGTTCGGCAGGGGTTGAAGCGGCGTCACAAAGATTTGCAGGCTGGAATTCAAGAACCACTACCGATTCAGGCCTGTGTCGTTGGCGATCAGGACATGCTGGAGGAGATAGCAAGGCAAGCCCCGGATACTGTTTGCCACCGGCAGCAGGCGGTCATTTATCGTGAACCTGTACCTCTGGCTCTGGTGGCTGCAGAACATAATCATGAAACCTGTGTCAAGAAGCTTGCCCTTGACTCTCAGGATATGTTTCACCTGTCAGTGGAGCTTGCCCTGAAAGAGAAGGATCACAGTACGCTGGCAACGCTGGTCAGGTGTGTTGATTTCAGGCTCACTAAGTTGTATCTGGTCGAGGCAATTGAACGAAAGGACATGCAGAAGGCGCAATTGCTGTTGGTCGCTGGCGTTGATCTCCACCCGGCGGCTAAAGATGTCGTTAAGAATTACCGCAGTCCGGAGACGATAAGCTTCCTGAACAGCCTCGGTGTCAGTGGCAGCGAGATTGTTCTCCTGGCCGCACAGGCAGAGAACAGAAGGCTGTTTGAGGATTTACAGGTATTGCCTGAACTCCGCAGAATCATCGGGCATGCCCATTACGTTGAGGCCATAATCCTTGCTGCCCAACAAGATGACCTTGTCACGGTGCAGGCACTGAAAGACGTTGTGACGCTGGAAGACGCGCTGTGCGTCTGTGTCGGCGAGCAGAATGAAGCAGCCATTGCTGCGCTGATCAAATCAGGGGCGTGTTTTGCGGACGCCTTATCTCTGGCTGTTTCTGACGGCCAGCAAGAAGTGTTTGAACAATTACTGATCAGGAACGCAGATGACTGTGGTCACTATTTAAGGCTTGCTGCGCAAAACGGGGATAAAGCACTGGTGCAGGCCCTGCTCAATGCCGGTATTGATGCCAATGGCGGGGATGATCACGCTGACACGCCACTGGCTTTTGCCGCCCGCAATAGCCATGCTGCGGTTGTAAACCTGTTGTATGAAGCTCTGGGGCCTGATAGGCGAGTCAGTGTTATTGCCCAGGCAGCCAGGGGTGGCACTGAAACGGAATTGCGATCACTGCTGGCTACCTGCACAGACGCAGGACAAATGTTCCGTGAGACGCAACGGGTAATCAATTATGTACTTGATCATCCTGACTATGGCGAACCAGTTATCAGACAGCTGTTAGACAAAATGGATGCCAGTAAAACAGCAATGATTCTTTCTGAAGCCCTTAAGAACAACGATGACAAAATGCTGGCAACGCTGCTGGCTGCCGGGGCCGATGCCAATGCCACTGACCGCAATGGCTGGCCTTTGCTGCACAAAGCCGCCAACAGCGGAGACCTGCAAATGGTTCAGCTATTGCTGGAAAAGGGGGCAACTGCTGACCTGCAAAGTCCGGATGGGAAAACCGCCTTATTTATTGCTGTCGGAAAAGGTCACAAATCGGTCGCTAATAGGCTGATCAAAGCCACAGGTGGGGTAGATATTGAAACTGAAGTAGCAGCTGCTGTTGGCCGGGAAGACGTTGAAATGCTCAGGCATTTGCTCTGTATGGCTGATCTTGGTGGCAACAGGTTCCGGCAATTGTTCCATCAGGCGGCGGTAAGCAAACAGAGTCAGGTGGTCAGTGTCTTCGCCATGCAAAAAACCATCAGTGTGCAGATTGCCTTTGCCATGGCGCTTGACAATAACGAGTTGGCGGTAGTCATTGAATTTCTCAATGCAGGTATTGACAACAGCCGTTGTTGGTTAGCGTCGGGTTTGCTGATGGCGGCAGTACGCCAGGAGGAAGAGAAGGTTAAAACTCTCATTCAGCATGGTGTTGATCCCCGTAATGATATTAAATTTGCGGCGCAAGCCAGGGAAACGGAAGCTTTGTCAGTACTGCTATCGGCTGTTGATGATATTGAGGCAAGAAACAGGCTGGTTGAGGCACTGATTTTCAGTGAGGATAGGGATCCGTCAGTGTTCTCGTCGCTGGTGGGTGTTGAGCGTGATTCCGGAGCTGCTGGTCTCAGGGGTATTCTGTTCTCGATCTTGGCAAAAAGTAAACAAGCCCGAACCGCTCTGGAGAGTGCGCTGGCAACAAGACAGAATATTATGGATCGGAACAGGTGGGAGTATCTGCAATATTCCCCCGCTATTAATCGGCAGGGGAACAGTCAGTGGGATAGTGATGATGAGGAGGAGCCGCCGATTCATCGCTCTGTGATGATGCAATCCTGCAATGATGCTACTATTGAGGACCATCTGGCTAATCTGGAAAAGAATGAAGCTGTTATTCAGGCATTGATCCGCGCCGGAGCTGATCTTGATATCACCGACGACAATGGGGTCTCTTTCCTCTCTCAGGCGATACAGGGGAACTGCCATGATATTGTCCGGTCCATCCTGGATTGCTGGAGAGATGCAGGCCCGGCTCTCAACAACCCTGCGGCACCGGGCCAACAGTCAGAGGATGACATCAACAGAGATCTTTCACGGACACTGACCGATGCTTTGGTGTTGGCCATTGGTCTGGATCGGCAGGAAATCGCCACGCTGTTGCTGGACGCTTTGCATGGGATGAAAAATGCTGAATTTGATCGTTCCCGACTCAATGGCAATAGCAGCCTCCTCTACAGTGTTGCAAAAACAGGAAATATCCGGCTGTTGGCGGAACTGTGGCAACAGGGCGCCCGGGCTACCCCGAGTCTGGGCCATATTGTGCAGGACGCAAACGTAAACATGTTGCAACGGTTTGTTGATGCAGGGATTAAACTGGACACCGCCGATGTCGGCAGCGAGGTGCATCCGTTGCTTCTGGCCGCCACTTTGTATGCCGGTAGTGACAACTTGCAAGTGGTGCGGTCCATGGTATCGATCACTGACAATGTTGAAGACGTTATTTGTAACCAGGCCCTGACAACACAAAAAATAGTGCTGTCAAAGCTTTGGCAAGTGGTAGCTGAACAGTACGAACGTATTATGAATATACTGGTTCGCGCTGCTGATGGAGAAAATCACCGGCTTTTCGAGACACTTGCAGGCGACGGGGAGATGGTTGGCCAGCTGGGCCGGTGCCTGAGCGATGCGGCACATCATGGCCATCGCAAGGTCGTCAGTGAACTGATCAACATTGATGTTGATATCAACTCCGACCCGGCGGTGTTTCTGTATGACATAGCCCTTGAGCATCCGGATATTGCCAAAATGGTGGTGGACTATTGGCAAGGGAAAGCGAACAGAAATCCTCCGGTTATTATCAGAGCGGCGGTCAATTTGGCAAAACAGAAGATGGAGCAGCCCAATGCTGATCGGCAGCAAACAGAGCAAATTTGTGCCAGTCTAAACGGATTGTTAGGCAGCAACGCCGTGCCCGCTCAATCGACAGACTTACAGAATCAACAGTCTGTCCGTTCTCAGCTAGGGCGTTTATAACAGTTTTCTGGCCGGAAAGATCAGCGAGGCAACAAAACCTCAACAGGCTCCCAGGCATTGCGCCTACTCCCTACTTCGGGAAGTTAAAGACGGAACCGACACAAAGAAAAAATTTTTTATCCTCGTTCCCTTGCTCTGCGTGAGAATGAGTACCGGAGCCTGCAGGATGTGAAACAACCTGTTTTCGCCGGAGCCTTGGGTTTTTAATGCGGACTTTGCATAGACGTCGATCTTCGGGTATTCATTCCCACGGGGAACCTTGGGAATGGGGTGCCTGTGTATGCACTCTAGGATTTGTCTGGAAAATAAATTCCCGGTCGGTCTCACGGACTAAATCTGTTTGAGCTGAGTTCTGAGCCTGACGAAGAACTCAGCCGGAAATCAGGAAGTTATTTCAGGACGATGCCCTAATCACAACCTGGTAGAAGACAATGATGATATACAATGCCCTCAGGCAGCAGGGACTCAGGAAATGGACTGGTGATGTATCAGTGATCCTGAAAAATCCACCCTGTCGTTTGGGAGGGACTATTCTTGTGATGCCAACGTTGTTTGTGCTTCACTCTTTTCTGGAGAACCGGTATTTTTTAGTTCGCTCTTCTCTTGAACTAATAATGCCTTATAGTTTTTGTAATATTCACTGAGATTTGTGCTTTTTCCTGCACTGCGTAAACTTTGCCTTGGCACAGAGAATCTCTCTGGGTCAGTTTTATTTTGATCACTCAGGATGGACCATGCTTCTTTAATGATTCCATGGGGGGTGTCATCAATATCCGGTCGTTTTTCTTTAAAGTGTTGTTCTGAAAACCGTCTAACGCTGTTTTCAAGTTCCTTGAGTCCAAAATTAATTTTACACTGCATTCTTCTTCTTTTATCTTTTTCTGATTTCTGTCGTTCCTGATGATTTGGGTTGGTGCGTGGTCTTCTTGATCTTGGCTTTGCAGACTGGACCAGTAATTCTTTATCATCATTAATTAATCCAGCTGCAAGTAGTAGAATCTGTCCAGTAGTACACTCATTGTGGTGCAGTGGTTTTATACCCATGGCCTTACTAACTTCGTTGCTTAATTTTGTCACAATAACCTGGTTTCTCTTCACTTCAATATCAGCAACAGGACTCGATTCTCTTGAAGTGCGTATTTTTTTAGCTGGAGGGCTATCCGGGGTTTCCAGAACCCGGTTTGATGAAGTTGAAGAACCTGCAGTTGCCTCTAATTGATCTAATTGAGGAAAATTTAAAGGGTTGATTGTTGGTGCCAGCTTCTGTCTTTCTGCCTGGCTATTAACCAACTTTTTTAAATCAGTTGATGCTTTTTTAAACGCCTCAGCTGTTTGCAGTGATGTTACCTGAGCTTTTGTTAATGATTCAATTGTTTGACTTGATGCTGCTTCAGTTTTTTCCTGCTGTGCCTGAAGCTGAGAAAAATTTTCTTCAAATGCCTTAGCGTGCTTTTCAGTAGTTTCTGCCAGCATTTTATCAACGTGTTCGAGAAATTGTTTGTTTGCTTCCTCCAGCGTTGTTTCCATTAATGGCCTGACTGCTTCTGATACAGATTTTATAAAACTGATTTGCAAGTCTGTAATAATTGCTGTTATTGATGATGCAGCCGCTTGATTTATTTGCTCCTGTAATACAGGCATCATAGCTTTAACAGCATCAGTTACCTCAATTTTGAGTTGTTCCCCCAGTATTTCCCGCAGTATTTCAGGCATTATAGCTCTAACAATACTGGATATATCCGTTTTAAGCTGAGGTATGATGGCGTGAGAAACGGAGTTTGCTACTGCTGCTATGAGTTGCGGGGATTTTATGGTGGAGGCGGGGGAACTTACCATTGGTGTACCGGGATTGCCAATATCCGGGGTCGGCCTGACGGTCAAAGTGTGAGTCGCAGGCGCACTTAACTCTTGAGCATTGAACCTCGAAACCAGAGGCTGTCTTTGAGGCACTGGCTGCTGATGCCGGGAAACCTGTTGGGGTGGATTAGCCTCTATATGGTTTAGGAAATGAGTCAGCTTCCGGTTTTGGAAAAGTGTGCCTGTTGTTTCTGGAGGGGAAGCTGGATTTGACGGGATACTATTTGATCTGGTGAATCCACTGGACGACAATAAAGGGTCCGGACTATCCAGGCGCAAACCGATAATCGGTTGTGATTGCGAAAACATACCTGGATTTGGGCTCGCAAATTGATATCTTGGAGTAAATTGCGAATTTGGGCTATGTGGGATCCCTGCGGTCATCATCATTGTTGTTGTTTCTTCGTTGGGCCGATGGCGAGCTGTGAATTGCGTGTTATCCCTGGCAGGGTAGAAGAAAGTGGGTGCTGGAGATGATAAGCCTGCACCAACTTCAGAGTATTGATTATGGCACGAGGGCGAGGGTATTTCCGGGTTAAAATTGCAGTTTGTTGGTTCTGTTGATGTGATATTCCTTTGTTGAAATTGAGTATTGACATGCTGTCCTGACATCAATGGTTCAGACGGGCGCAAACCCGAAATCGGCGAATTGATATATACACGGGTTTGGGTTCCTTCTGTGATTACAGTATTTTCTCCTCTTTTATAAGTTGCAACAGTAAGAGGCTTTTGACCTGTTGATAAATGAGAATTGAACATGCCCTGACAACTACCCTGAATTTGTAATAATACATAATGTGAAGACCTTTCGATTAACTATAAGTTCAAAACTGTATTTGCCATAAAAGTAATGACAAAAAAGTTTTGAAAAAATTAATTCAAAACTATTTTAATCGTAAATGTTTTGGTGGGTTTATTTGATGGTCAGACAAATCATTAACTGCCAGTCCTGCCTGACCTGTTGAATATCTGCACTGTAACAACACACCAGAGCTGATATCCATGGATTCATGATCCCACAATGAACAGTGCTTATGGGATTAAATCAGGTAAGTAGTTGGCCAAATGGAATCGTATTTTCTGGCTAAGTGGGCAGTTACTAT
>NZ_JAHHPM010000009.1 GCF_024606345.1 Endozoicomonas sp. YOMI1 | reverse complement strand
CATAACCGCTCTCATAACCACTCTCATAACCGCTCTCATAACCACTCTCATAACCACTCTCATAACCAAGAACGCGAAGCCTTGATACACCACCATCAGGGAATATATTCAGACGCACATGGGTGTATGGTTGTTCCGTATTTTGTAACTCATTCAAGAAACGATGATTGCGATGAGCATGCAGTTTTTGTTCCGGGAGAATGGTATGCCATTGGACAGGATCTGTTGCATCTTCAGGGTTATCCCCATCAAAGGTACAGGCCTCCAGGCTGCAACGGTCAGGGTAGTTACCTTTAAAGTGTAAGGTATCCACTTCTATGCGATGAATAGTTCCGGGCAGAGCCAGCTTGACAATCATCCAGTCATTGCCACCCTGCCGCCGACGTTTGGTTTCCCAGCCGTTATGCATATCGGCACCACGCCCTGGCAGTAACAGGTTTTGCATAGGGCTGAAGAATGAGTCGCTGCAGGCTAGGGAGCGGCCACCGTTCATCAGTGCCGCCAGATCTAAAGGCTCACCGGGTAAGCGATAGCGCTGATCAGGATGAACCTTGCCATAAACCCGAAGACGGGCGACACCACCATCGGGGTAAATTCTCAGACGAATATGGCTGGCTACTCTTGGTTGAAGAGCGGGCTGATCCAGAGTAATCAGGTTTCTGCAATCGGGCTTTACGTCTACCCGATCCGTCAGTGGCAGCCAGTTGCTCTGTTCGCTGGGATCGGCGTCATCAAGCAGGTAGTCCAGCTGCACAGCACCGGGGGCATTACCTTTAAAGTGACGTGTATCAATATCCAGCGCTTCGATTTCACCCACTGCAGCCAGGCGCACAATCACCCAGTCACAGCCTTCATAACCTGGTGCGTCACGACGTCGGCGTGACTCCCAGCCATCCATCCATTTGCCGTAGGCCGTATACTTTTCAGGCAGAAATACCGGATCTTCATCCAGCAGCAGGTTATCTTTTTCGGCAAAGAAATCATCGCTGCAATCAAGAACATCACCACCCAGCGCACGGGCTGCCAGATCAATTCTTGTCAGCTGCCACTGTACGGCGAGATCATCAGAACAGTTATTCATTAATGTGTTGAACCTGCTGTTATTATTTTTCAGTGCATTGATAGCGGCAAACTTGTATGAGCCTTGTACCACTTTATCCTGATAGAATAGGTTTTATTATTTGACTATTTGGTCAATTTTTTGAGCATTTATGCCATAGAACCCATCAGGCAGGCAATAAAAAAATGGAGAGCCCAATGACGTTCGACCCTCTTTTAACGACAGATGACTACCCAAGAGATCTGGTTGGTTATGGCCAAACGACTCCGGATCCGCAGTGGCCGGGTAATAGCAGAATAGCGGTTCAGTTTGTTATCAATTATGAAGAAGGCGGCGAGAACTGTATTCTTCATGGTGATGAGGCATCGGAGGCATTTCTTTCGGAAATTATTGGGGCTCCAGCTCATAAGGGTATGCGTCATATCAGTATGGAGTCGATCTATGAGTACGGCTCAAGGGCCGGCTTCTGGCGACTTCACCGGCTTTTCTCCCAGAGACAGATACCGGTCACTGTGTACGGTGTAGCCATGGCACGCAATCCTGAGGCCGTCAGAGCCATGCTGGATGCCGATTGGGAGATTGCCAGCCATGCTTATCGCTGGATTGACTATCAGTTTATGGACATTGACGAAGAGCGTCGTCATTTGCAGGAAGCGATTCGTCTGCACACCGAAGTAACCGGTAAGCGCCCAACCGGCTGGTATACCGGACGTTGCAGTCCAAATACCGAACAGCTGGTGGTGGAAGAGGGAGGGTTTTTATATCACGCCGATAGCTATGCCGATGACCTTCCCTACTGGGATACCCGGTTTGCTAAACCCCAGTTGGTGGTTCCCTATACGCTGGACTGCAATGATATGCGTTTTGCCACAGCCCAGGGTTTTAACAGTGGCGATCAGTTCTTCAGTTATCTCAAAGACGCTTTCGATGTACTTTATGAAGAAGGTGCTACTGCTCCCAAAATGCTGTCAGTAGGCCTTCATTGTCGTTTGGTTGGACGACCGGGAAGAGCTGCTGCCCTGGCTCGTTTTCTGGATTATGTGCAATCCAGGGAGCAAGTATGGCTATGTACACGGGAACAGATTGCCCAACACTGGCATACTCATCATCCTTATAATCGATAAAACTGGTTGGGAATTTTCAGGGAGAGCGGTGTATGGGCAGTCTGATTGATATTCACGCCGGAGCAAAGGCATTGGACCATATTCGTGTCAATGGTTTGCCTCAGGAGAGTGTCAAAGTCATGGCAGGCGCTTCTGGTGGTCCAAAGTGGTTTGTGCTCAGTGGTCTGGATAAAGCCTTGCTGGGCGAATACTTCCGCGATAGAACCTCACCGCTGGATCTTATTGGCACGTCTGCCGGCAGCTGGCGCTTCAGCTGTTACTGTCAGGATGATCCTCTGGCTGCCCATGAGCGTTTTGAACAGGGCTATCTTTATACCCATTATTCCGAGCAGCCAGATCCTGCTGAAATAAGCCGTAAAGCCAGAGAGTTGGTAGAAACTATCGTTTCATCTGAAAGCGTCGGACAGATTCTTAATAATCCCGTTTTCCGCTTTAATCTGATTGCCGTAAGAAGCCATGGACTGACGGCGTCTGAGCGTAAACCACTGCAAATAGCGGGTCTGGGACTTGCCGCTACCGGTAACCTGATTAATAGAAAACATTTGTCGTCATTTTTTACCCGTACTCTTTTCTATCATCCGGCATATGACACTTCAGAGAAGCCCGCGTTTTATCACGCCAGTGACCTGCCAACCGAGCGTGTGCGACTGACAGAAAGCAACTTGGTGGATGCCATCATGGCCTCTGGCTCCATTCCTGCCGTGATGAAGGGTGTGATGAATATCTCTGGCGCACCTGCAGGCTGCTATCGGGATGGCGGGCTTACCGATTACCACTTCGATATGCGTTTTCATCAGGGTGATGGTCTGGTGCTTTATCCACACTTTTACTCAAGGATGATTCCCGGCTGGTTTGATAAGGCCCTAAAGCATCGCAGGCCATTGCCACAGAATACCGGCAATCTGGTGCTGGTTTCTCCTTCACAGGCATTTGTTGACCGGCTTCCCTATGGAAAAATACCCGATCGCAATGACTTTGCCCGGTTTACCTATGATGAACGGGTGCGTTACTGGCAACGGGTTGTTAATGAGAGCAGGCAGCTGGGGGATGAGTTTCTGGAGCTGGTCGCGGGTGATAAAGTACGACAGGTGGTTAAGGAACTGTCCTGAAATAACTTACACATTTCCGATGTTATCCAGTAAAGAAAAAACCGTGCCACGGAGGCACGGAGAAAAGAAAAAATCTTTTCCTCTGTGACTCCGTGCCTCCGTGGC
>NZ_JAHHPM010000090.1 GCF_024606345.1 Endozoicomonas sp. YOMI1 | reverse complement strand
GCCTTCCCGTCTTATATCCCCGCCCGCATTGGGCGAGGGTTTACGACGTTTTTGCAAATTTACGGTCAGGTTTTGCTAATATGTGCCTCTCCATCACAGCCTTGAGCTCATACTCGAAAGTGCAGCCCGACTATGTGGGACAATAGGGATGGGGCAATATGGAAAGCGGCCAAACTTCCGACTAATCAGGATTCTGGAACGATCATGTGGTTTAAAAATCTTATCTTTTACCGGTTTACCCAACCATTCAAGACGTCCGTTGACGATCTTGAAGAGCAACTCCGCCAGAAACGCTTTCGCAGCTGCGGCAGTCAGGATATGAGTACCTATGGCTGGGTTCCCCCATTAGGCAAACAGGGTGAACTGCTGACCCATGTCGGCAATGGTTTCATTATGATCACGGCCCGCAAGGAAGAGAAAATTCTTCCCGCCAGCGTGATCAAGGACGTACTGGAAGAAAAAGTTGAACAAATTGAACAGGAGCAGGACCGTCAGGTTTTCAGCAAAGAGAAGAAAGCATTAAAAGACGATGTACTGATGGAACTGCTGCCCAAAGCATTCAGCCGCAGCCAGAACACCTTTGCTTATATTGACCCAATAAAGGGCTGGCTGGTGGTAGATGCCTCTTCATTCAAGAAAGCTGAAGAGCTGACTTCCTGCCTGCGTGAATGCCTTGGCAGCCTGCCGATTATTAACCCACCATTGAAGAACATACCATCCCATGCTATGACACGCTGGCTGGCTCAGGAAGTCCCCATGCCTGACAAGCTGGTGATCGGTGATGAGTGTGAACTGCGTGAGCCCGGTGATGAAGGGGGGCAGGTAAAAGTCAGTAAACAGGAATTGATTGGTGAAGAGGTTGAGGTTCACCTTCAGGCGGGAAAACAGGTCAGCAAAATGGCCCTGATATGGAATGATGCCCTGAGCTTTGTCCTTGGTGATGACCTGGTCATCCGCAAACTGAAGTTCACCGACTCCGTTCAGGAACAGCTTGATGAAGTCAACGCTGAAACAGCGGCCGAACAGTTTGACGCTGACTTCTCCATCATGACCCTGACACTGCAGCAGATGCTGGATGAATTGATGGAAAACCTTGGCGGAATGAGCGAAGAAGCGCTGGAAAGAAATGAGGTGGCCAGTTTCTCGGTAGAAATCCGGGAAACAGAGACCGTTTAAGCTGTTGAACCACTCAGTTCACAGAGCGCACAACATTTAAAGATCTTTTCTCTGTGCGCTTAGTGACCTTTGCCGTGAAAAATATTTTGCTTAACGATTTTTCATCCCTGAGGGTGGCGC
>NZ_JAHHPM010000089.1 GCF_024606345.1 Endozoicomonas sp. YOMI1 | reverse complement strand
CTGATATTAATGGCTCCCGCCACTGTACTCAATGAGTGCAAAGTACCCGGAAAACCAGCCTGCCACGCCATTGAAAGTGCTGTCCATTGCGGCACCATAAAGCCCATCGCCGACCAGCCAGACAATCACCCTTTGCTGCAACAATTACAAACCTTACTGGATAACGGTGAAGCGCAAGCCATTATTGCTGCCATGCAGCTCAACGCGTGCATCATGATTGACGAAAAAAAAGGGCGCAAAGAGTCCTTCAAAAGAGGCCTAAAAGTCATTGGCAGTTTGACATTATTACTTCAAGCCAGAAGACAAAATCTCATAGGGCCACTCAAACCTGTCACTGATGACCTCCGGCAGAATGGCATTCGATATTCAGACTCAGTAATTCATGAATTACTGGAGCTTGAGGCAACATTATTAAAGGCCCGCTAACCGTTGTCCGTAAAAGCTTTTATCTTGTCTTTTACGGACAACGGACAGCGGAACACGGACAACGGCTTTCAAGATACTTCATCCGTAACCGCCTGATGCTTCGGATGCCGATACAACCAATCCACCACCTTATACCAATTCCACCTTCTAACCATGAACTGCGCAGCCATTTTGAACAGCTGAATCTTCGTTGGAATTCCTCGCAATAGGCCTGCTATTACTCGTCATTCCGCCTTGCCCAGCCGTCCAAAATAGCTTGCTCGATATCATGTTTAGAAGGCGGAATTGGTATTACTGCTCGGCTTATAGTCATTCACATAACGCAGCAACAATTCTCGGGTAATGCTATAACGATGCTCTTTCAAGCTTTCGATTATCTCAACCAGCACAATCTTCAGCTGCTCCCAGGCCAGCATCTCCTCGCAGGCACGGCTGATTCGGGGATGAATTGTTCCCTCAACGTTATCGCCGATTAACAGCTCTTCATACAACTTCTCACCGGGGCGAAGCCCTGAAAAACGGATTTCAATATCCCCGTCCGGATTCGCTTCATCCAGAATAGAAAGGCAGGAAAGGGAGATCATCCGTTTGGTTAGGTCAACAATTTTAACTGGCTGCCCCATATCCAGCATTGCAACCCCGCTACTTTTATCAGTTCGGTCAACGTATGTGAGTGGCTGTCCTGGGCCAGTTTTTTATTCGGGAAATCGTATGCCCGGACCTTATGGCATATGCATACCTTAATGGCACACTCAACGGAATAACCTGCCAGATAATATGCTCCATTATATGCCCTATGATCGAGAAGTTACTGAGCTTCCCGAATTCTCACATCCGACAATTGCTCAAGCTCGGCCTCATAAAGATAATATGGCTCGCAACTCAACAGTTCAAAAACTCGTTAGCAGAGCCTGAGAGGATTGCAGGATAAAATGAAAACCGTAGCACCATTGACTGAAGAGTTGATGTTATGAGAAATATTAACCACCCTTTTGTGACCTTTGTTGTGCAAAATTCTTTTGAAAAAATGGGTGATTAAAAAAGTAAAAATCTGGATTGGGCTCCGTTAATACTCGTCAAGAATCGAGACTTGACCCCGCTTTCTGACCCCGCTTTCCTTGCCCTTGCACGCAAGAAGGAGCAAGCCTTGACGCTTAACCAAGCCATTGAAGCCAACGTCAAGAATCAAGACCTGTCGCTGGTTTTTGTTTACCCTTTTGGAGGATAAGGGTCATTACCATGACTGTCTTTACTGCTTATTTTTCCATCTTTATTGTGAATAACTAGCTCACTCTTTTGATTCTGACTGATTTCTCTGGCACGGCTTACAGCATCTTGTTTACGCTCAAAATGCCCTGAAGATCGTTGCCCACCACTTTGTTTAATATCCCAGCCACCATCAGAATTTGGTACAACATGAGTTGATTTGTTAGCCATATTTTTACTCCCTATTCTATAAATTAAATGACCACTATCATGTAGTGGTCGGTATTATTTTAGTTGAGTAATCCATTGAAAAATATTGACTTGTCGCAAACCTGTGTGAAGGGCAAAAAAAGTCAGGACTGGCGAAGGATTAGAAATATAAGCTGAACTCTATGCAGAGCATGATTTTAATAGCAGGAATAAATAAATAGTGGTTATTAAAAAGAAAGCATTGCCTGTACCTGTATCAGCTCAACTATACTGCCGCTTCACCCAATCCTGATAGCTCCCATCCATAACCGCCCGCCACCAGGATTCATTATCCAGGTACCAGTGCAGCGTCTTCCGAATGCCCGTCTCAAAAGACTCAACAGGCTCATAACCCAACTCACGGCGAGACTTCGCAGCATCAATCGCATAACGCCGATCATGCCCCGGCCGATCCTTCACAAAAGTAATCAGCTCTTCAGCAACACCCGCAACAGCTTTAGTAGCATTGGGGAAGCGCTTGGCCAGCTGACCATCAGCAGTAAACGCATCATTTACCAGCTTGCAAACAAGCTGAACAATATCGATATTGTGCCACTCGTTATGACCACCAATATTGTAGTTTTCCCCAACCTTACCTTTATTCAATACCAGCTCAATCCCCCGGGCATGGTCTTCAACAAACAACCAGTCCCGCACCTGTTTACCATCGCCGTATATTGGCAGTGGCTTGTCTTCCAGAATATTGGTAATCACCAGGGGAATCAGCTTTTCCGGAAAATGGTAAGGGCCATAATTATTGGAACAATTGCTGATAGTAGTCTGCAAACCATAGGTTTCCTGATAAGCCCGAACCAGATGATCACTGGAAGCCTTGCTCGCCGCATAAGGCGAGTTCGGCGCATAAGCTGTGGTTTCGGTAAACGGCGGATCATTCTCTGCCAACGTGCCATATACCTCATCGGTAGAAACATGATGAAAACGATGTTCCGTCACTCCACCATCCAGCCACACCTGCTTGGCTGCCTTTAGCAAACTGTGGGTACCGACAATATTGGTTTCCAGAAATGCATCCGGTCCGGTAATGGAGCGGTCTACATGAGACTCCGCCGCAAAGTGGACAATGGTATCAATTGTATGATGCTTAAGCAGCTCCACAACCAGATCGGTATGCAAAATATCACCATGCACAAACTCAAAATTATCCAGCCCGTTAACCGGCTCAAGATTTGCCAGATTACCCGCGTAGGTCAGGGCATCCAGCACCACCACTTTATGATCGGGGTACTGGCTTAGCCAGTAATGGACAAAATTGGCACCGATAAAACCGGCGCCACCAGTCACCAGAAGTGATTTCATGAAGGTTCCAGAGGGAAGTTTACAAAGCAGAAAGAGGGAGGAGAAGCTTCAGCCAGCCAGCTCGGCCAACATCTGGCGCAGTGCCACCCGCCAGTGAACTTTGGGGGCGCTCAGTTCTGTCCATGAAGACGTTTTATCCAGCACACTGTAGGCAGGCCGGGTGGCAGGTGTCGGATAATCAATGGTCTGGATCGGGCTCACCGGAATCGCTTTATCCAGCAAACCCAGTTGCAACGCTTCTTCCTGAATAGCCACAGCAAAGTCATACCAGCTGGCCACCCCGGCATCGGTGTAATGATGTACCGGACTATGCACCGTCCCTTCCAGTAAATGGGAAACGCCATTCCATACACACTGTGCCAGGTGGTTTGCCCAGGTAGGCGTACCCACTTGGTCGGCCACCACACCCAGCTGATCTTTTTCCTGCATCAGGCGCAGCATGGTTTTTACGAAGTTATTGCCATGCGCTGAATAGACCCAAGCGGTACGAATAATCAGACTGCTCTGGGGCAGTATTTCCCGCACATGGTTTTCGCCCTCCAGCTTGGTATGGCCGTAAACACTGAGAGGTTGAGGCTGATCATCGGCATGATAGGGGGAGGATTTACCACCGCAAAACACAAAGTCCGTCGATACCTGCACCATAGGTATTTTATTGTTGGCACAGGCTTTGGCTAACAGCTCGGCACCGGTTACATTCACTGCCCTGGCGGTTTCCACATCCATCTCGGCCTTATCAACCGCCGTATAGGCCGCAGCATTTATAACAATCGCGGGAGTGGAGCTTTTGAAAAAGGCCTGAATGGCCACTTCATCAGTAATATCCAGCTGGTGATAATCCGTACAGAAAAGACGGGCAAACTGTGGAGCCGTTCTGCGCAACTCATAACCCAGCTGGCCATTGGCGCCGGTGATCAATACATTAATCAAGGTTCGTACACTCCATTGTTAAAGCCACCGACAGTTGCAAAACCAATACCCGACTGATCTTTTGCCGAGAGCAGCGGCAACTCGCCATCGACCAGGGGCCAATTGATGGCTAACTCCGGGTCATCCCAGGCAATACTCATTTCATATTCCGGAGCATAATAATCAGTGCATTTGTAGAGAAAATGGGCGGACTCACTCACCACATAAAAACCATGGGCAAAACCCGGTGGTACCCAGAACATCCGCTTATTATCACCCGATAGCACCAGCCCATAGCTTTGGCCGTAGGTGGTGGAGTCTTTACGGAGATCCACCGCCACATCATAAACTTCCCCGGCAATCACCCGCACCAGCTTGCCCTGGGGATGCTGCTTCTGGAAGTGGAGACCACGCAAAATACCCCGGGCAGAATAGCTGTGATTATCCTGTACAAAGTGGGCAGGTAACCCCAGCTTGGCAAATGACTGCTCCTGAAAGGTTTCCATAAAATAACCGCGATCATCACCAAACACTTTTGGTTCAATAATCAAAAGGTCATTAATCGGGGTTTCGATAATATTCACAGCGGATGCACCTCATTAACTACCTGGATCAGGTATTCGCCATAACCACTTTTGCGCAGCGGTATGGCGATTTCCATAATATGCTCGGCTGAGACCCAGCCCATGCGATAGGCCACCTCTTCCGGGCAAGCTATCTTCAGGCCAGTGCGTTCCTCGACGGTTTGAATAAAACTGGCCGCATCCAGCAAGCTGTTATGGGTACCGGTATCCAGCCAGCAGGTGCCCCGGCTTAGCTTCTCTACATAAAGCTCACCCCGTTGCAGGTAGCAATCGATTACTGAGGTGATTTCCAGTTCACCACGAGCAGATGGTGCTACATCCCGGGCAAACATGGCTACTTTTTTATCGAAAAAATAAAGGCCGGTTACTGCGTAGGGAGAATTTGGGTTTTCTGGTTTCTCTTCAATGGTTATCACCTTCCCACTGTCGTCAAACTCAACCACACCGTAAGCAGAAGGATTTTTAACGTGGTAGCAGAATACCGTAGCCCCGTCTTTGCGCTTATCTGCAGATTGCAGCATGCGGGCAAAGTTGAAACCATAAAACAGGTTGTCACCCAGTATCATGGCGCACTCATGGCCATCAATAAAATCTGCACCAATGGTAAAGGCCTGGGCTAACCCCTTTGGCTCCTCTTGAACCGTATATTCAAAATGTATTCCCCATTGATGGCCATCACCCAGCAACTCTTTAAAGCGTGGTTGTTCTGCCGGTGTGGTAATAATCAGAATTTCACGGATACCTGCCAGCATTAGGGTGGAAATGGGGTAGTAAATCATCGGTTTATCATAAACCGGCATCAGCTGTTTGCTGACCGCTTGGGTTAATGGATAAAGACGGGTGCCAGAGCCGCCAGCGAGGATGACCCCTTTTCGAGTGGTTGTATGCTTATTCATTAGAGTGATTTAATTAATCATTAGGAACCCCCGGGGCTATTGCCGGGGAGGCTAGCATAGGTTACACCTATCAATAAAAGGTGTTGGATGTTTACCATCAGAAAGATTATTTATCCGCATTCATAGCAAACTAATTGAAGCTTTTGATTAAATCAGCCTTGCGTACTTTAACCATTATCCATGAGCTCAAAATATGCACGGCCTATCTCCGCCCATGTGAAACGTCGGCGAGCAATCTCAACCATGCGCTTACCGATGGCATAAGAAGTATCGTTATCCAGTGTAAGTAATTGGTTCTGTAATTCTTCTGCGGATAGGAAGTAACGTGCAGATTGCTCTGTACTATAACGGTTAAAGCTGCATCCATATGCGATTACAGGAATACCGAAATGCATCATCTCGACAAGGGAAGGATTGGTACCCCCAGCTGAATGACCATGTACATATAACCAGGCACTGTCCCGCAAGCATCGTAATTGGCCAGGGTCATAAACCGGATCAAGTAAGTACAGATTGGGCGTATCGCCGTAGCGTTTATATAGTTCACGGCCGTAGTCGCTTTTGTCCCAGTTTCCAACAAATACCAATGGTTGTTCAGGCAATGAGTAAAAGGCATCCAGAATCATTGCAACATTGTTCTCTGGCTCGATCCTACACAGTGCTAACGCATAACGTACAGGTAAGTCACTAGCAGCCCCTGCAGGATTGGGTTCAGTCGCTAGCGCATGGTCGCCTCCATAAGCGATAACCTTACACGGTACACCATAAGTTGATGCCACATGTTCGGCAATCGCCTGATTGTCCGCCACCACTACATGCGACCATTTCACAGCTGCCCACTCTGATAAACGAAGTACGAGTTTAGCTAAACTAGACCACTTCTCACGTTTCCATTCGATACCATCAATGTTAGTAAAAATCCTAGCACGGGAGAACAGCCTTACAAGAGGTAGTGCCAGTGCACCGGAAACACCTAGTAGCAAAATTACCTCGGTTCTACGAAATACAGCCCAAAAAAGAGAAAAAATATCATACGGAATGCTTTGAATACCATTAGCTTTTAGAGGAATGTATTTTAGATCAGCATTTAGATAACGCGATGGACGTTTCGAATAAGCTGCAGCCTCACAATAGACAGTCAGCGATACAGGTAAATGATTAAAAGCGTGATAACAGACAAGGTTATCCGCTAGTGTTTCAAAACCACCATATTTTCCAGGAACACCAACAGTGCCGATAATTGCAATTTTTTTCATTATGAATTAATTCAAATTAATTACTGGCAAATAGCCAACTTTAAATTCAAGAATGCTCTTAAAATTTTGATGTTAATAGTGGTTGTTATCTGCGGCTGATTTTTTTCGGATTAGTTTCTCTTTAAGTACTCCCCATAAGAGGAAGATTATTAGTGCTAAACGATAGTGTATTCTCAAGAAATTAGCTCTTAACGTGTTGCTCAGCATATTTACTGAAAAAAAGGGGTAATGCAATTGTTGTGGGTAGAGTTGTCGGAATAAGTCGTATTGTGAACGCAGCCTGTAAACCCGTTTGAACATTTCAAGAAACAATCTTAGCTTTGACTTTTCTGAGGCAGCTCCCAAAATATTACTATCATGTTGTCTGTAACGAACTAGTGTTTTTTCAGAGTAACAGACTTTGCTGCCTAAAAGTAATGCACACAAAAGCATGGACCAATCATGCATAAATTGATGATCATCAGGCAAAAGGATGAACTGTTCAGCTATTTCTCTTGATAGCACGAGTGTCATCCCTACGACAGGATTAGCAAGGAATAGCGCGTAATTAAGCTGGTATGGTCTAGATGAGAAATAGAAGGAATCAGCCAAACGTGACCGACTGATAATGCCACCATCTGCGTTCACCAAGCTGACATCAGAAAAGAAAAATGAAGGTGATTTGACCTCCGCTATACTCTTTCGTGCAATTTCCAGTTTATCAGGCTCCCATATGTCATCTTGATCACATAGTGCGATATACGATACATCTGGGTACTGTTGTAATAGATGCTTCATTGCGCGTTTAAAACTTATATAGACTCCTGAAGCTTCGCCTAACTGCTGTAGCTGGGCATTCAGTTTTGTGTTCTGAAGAAAAGCAGAAATTTCATCTACAGTGCCATCCTGACTACCCCAGTCGTAAATCATTAGTTTATCCGGCGGGCTTGTCTGCTGCTCAATAGAGCGTAATTGCTCGCCGATATAGGCAGCACCGTTATAGCTGCACATTACAACCGCTAGTGTCATATTGTGTTTCCGAGGATTCGGTTTATGTGTGTCGGACTGAAATATTTGCGAGCCCAATTAGCGATAGCCTGACGTTGAATATCGGTGGCTAACTCTGGTAGAACAGCCTGATCGCGAAGTATTACTGAAGGTTCAAGGTGGTGCCTGCGAATCAGAAACGCTGCCTCACCCACCCAGTTGTTAGAGATAACAGGTAACCCTTGGCAGGTGTACTCAGCAAATTTTACACTAAGGCGAGTATACCAATCGCGTGAACGAGTCATGAATACGAGGCCAAAATCGGCGTACCTGAAGCAATCGGCGAGTACGATGGTTTCAGGTAATTCCTGCATATTAAATGTAGTTACGTTATCCCATTGACCCAAGGGTGAATGCCGTACCTGATGTGCATCCTGAGTAACCAGTAGAATATGGTAATCCTCAGCTGGGAACTGTTTCAATATCTGGGTGTAAGCTTCAATGTTATTCCAACCCTTATTCAAGCTGCCAAAATACAGTAGTAACTTTTTAACCTTTGGAATGCCCAGAGCATTACGAAATTCCGTTGAGGATATATTCCCATATTGGGCTTCACCACTACTAAAACAGGGTATCAAGACACATCGCTGGTATCCATAACGACGGCGATAGTAGCGCAACATGCCATTGGAAACACATAACACCTTTTCGGCGCGAAACAGCACGAGCTTTTCTATTTTCATCCAAAAAAAGAAAGCTATAGAGTGTTCGTGCATCAACTTGGCAGTTAGGCTTTCCAGCGGGTACAGACTGCGTGGATCGAATACATACGTAATGCCAAATAATCGATTTAGAAACCAGCATACCAAACCGGTGAGGTAACCACGTGCTACGTAGCAAGTGTCCTGAACTTTCTGCTTTCTAAATACTAGACGCAGACAAATAGCTGCAAGTAAAGCCCAAGGAAGATAGAGCCAGCACAGAGGATTGTAAGCTATCAACCGGGGAGGAACTAGTATGTTCAGCTGGTGAGCGAGCTGATTTCCGTAACGCCGGTAAAATGGTCGATTTATGGAAACCAGTTGGTAGTCACCCTGAAAGTAACACATAACGGGTTCAACGAATTGCGATTGCAGCAATCCATTTTCGAGGTCTTCATTAGCAGAAAGAAAATAGTGCTTCAATCAGATATCCTTGTAGACATAAATGCGACCAGTAACTGTGCACAGAATTTAAACAAGAGGCAAAGCAAGCTGAGGTTCACCACCCAAAGGGTTTCTGATTGTTGGCTGTAAAAGTACAGAACAACCAACAGGCTTGAGATAATAAGATTGATGCCAAGGTCAAAGTTCTCCAGCCCCCTGCGGTATAATACAGTCCCTATGGCACCTGACAGACTAATTAGCCCCGTAAGTAACAAAATCAAACCGATTAATGCATAATCCGACTTCAGCAAAGCAAAAATGGAAGCCATACAGATTATCAAACCGTAGCAGGTTAGCATTGGTATCCCCAAGCGAGAACGCAGCATCTTTTCAATCAGCCCATCGCGCACCAGGACTTGCTCACGCAATAATGTTGAAACTACGTACCCTCCTGGCAACAATATTCCCAAGGCATAAATAAAAAGTGCGGGTAACTCAGCACTGTAGCCAGACACAAAGAGATAGAAAAGCGGCATGTGTATAGTATCAACTAACAAAGATGCATTACGTTTGAATAGTCGCCAGCCATCAAAACGCAGCACTTGCCTGACTTCTTTCAAACCTGTCTGTTTGAACAAACCATACAGTGGCCAGACCAGTGATAGTGCTACTAAGCAAAGCGTGCCCTGTAATAACACTTGGGTAGCACCAGATAGAGTAATTTTTTCGCGACACGCAAATAACAAACCAATTGCTAGTAGGATAAGGCCTGAGCGTAGATATCGCAGCCATGCCACGGGGGCAATCTTTTTACTGTAAATAAAGTACTGGCAAGCAAGCTTGAACAATGAAAAACCAAATGTACCAATAGTGATAGCAAACAATTTAGTTGAACCACTGACCATAGTCATCAGTAACAACAGCCCAACAAAGCTGACGATACAGAGGCCACTTAGGCCTAATAAAGCCTCCAACTGGTATTGATCACGATTTGGACCCAAATATAAATCTAAGATTAAAAGGTATGAAAAAGTAGATAGATAAACTGCCCAAGAATTCAGTGAAAGAAAATGAGAGTACTCAACTTTGCTATCAAGTATATAAATTAGGGAAAGATTCAATAGGTAGGCTGAACCTGACGCTACAAGTGCTGAAGAAGCAAACAGAAAATGTTTTAGCCTTTCACCCTTAAACTGCATAAAGATAATTTCCAAAAACGCCCTAGCTCAGACATACTTATTTTGGTTGGCATTAATACCCATTCTGTTTTATTTAATTGCATGAATCATTATGGGTTATATTCTACAACCGTAGACAGCCAAAGATCAAAGCGCACATAATACAACGTGCCTGCTTATATATTTTAAGTACATGACTATTTGCTTTTTCAGACTGCCGCCAAGCCTCGTGCAGCATAGGGTCAGGAAAATATATAATTTCATTTGGTCATGTACTTATTGGATTTATTCGTCGGGATTAGCTGAAATTATCGGCGGTAAACGAACAAGCGCTGCCGTCATGCCAACCATTAACCAACAAAAATACCACTCAAATGCCCTAGAGGATAAAACTGAAATGGCTGAAAAAGCAAACACTAGAAATAATAGATCAAACTCTTTCGATCTAAGTTGCATCTGTAACTTCAATAGACGTAACGGAATGAAGAAAAATAACACTAATACAAGAAGAAAAGGTATAAGTCCAAACTGCCTCCAATATGAAAGAATATTATGAATATACCATCCAATACCACCAAATTTTTTAATTTGGCCGCCATATACACCAACAAACGGGCTTGAATAAATATCAGATAATCCGATTTTTATTTGTTCTAGACGTGTTAGTAATGACGAATCCGCCAGAGGGTTTAGAAAAAAACCAAGCATTCTTTGATTGGCTAAGAATATCGTGTCAGCAAAATAAATAAGAAGAATTACAAGTGGCGGCACCAGCATAGTAAACCAGAATACTATGTTACCCTTGGCATTACGCCTCACAAAAAAAATAGCTCCTGAAATAAAGAAGGCCAACAAAGAAGACCTTGAATGTAAAAAAAATAAAATCAACAACGAGAACAAAAAAACATATACCTGAACAGTCTGTTTCTTTTGTGATGTGATTACAATAAAGCAACTTAAGGCAAACATATCCGCCAAACTGAGGAAAATGCCCCTCAGCTTATAATCAATTCCGCTAAGATCAAGGCCTCCATATTCTCCACTATAATTTAATAAATAAAACAAGCATACTAACAGCCACGAAAGTCGCAATGCAGCAGGCTTGTTTAATGCAGGCACCAAGAAGAAGCGGCCAACAAGAAAATAAATTACGGATTGTAGTATTACCAAAGTAACATAAGTGCTATAGCTGCTTCCAGCATAATCATAGATCATTCCGTGGGTAAAAAAATTATAAGAAACGATTAGCAAGCATATGATAAGAAAAACAAGCGTTAACAAATCTATACGCGTCAAACATAGCTTATCCCCGTAGATCATTTGTATAGTTAGACATAACACCAGTAAAGCTGAAAGCCAACTAGTGAAGTTAGATGGCGGAATTACAGAGTTAAGTTCTAGATACCAAATAACTGGCCTCAAAAACAAAGCCATCAATACTACAATTAGTGATGAACTGACGAAGCGTTCTTTTTTAGCAATATCAACTCTATAATTGCTACTGGCAGGAATTCTTATCAAACATCCTCCTTAAAATAATGAATGGTAGTCTGTGTAAAAGTTACAGTTAGAAAATGCTACAGCTTCTTTCTAGGAAACACTCTCATTACTCCGCAGCTCAATTCACATTATTCTAAATTTAAAAATCAATGCAAAACTATTTTTTCCAGCTGGCGTGAAATGAATTTTGGTAACAAACCACTTGATTTCAGGTATTTGAAAATCCGAAAAAGTAGATGAGTTTTAATCGAACGATAACTCCCATGAAATAATAATGGCCGACTCATATAATCATTGAATTGTTCACGCGAAATTTCTAGTTTGGTGCAAAGATACGCAATGTCGGCCTCGTGGTGTTCGGGGGCTTGTAACTCATCTTGGTGCAGAATACGTAATGCCTCATCGCGCGTGATATCACCGTTCAAAATGAGACCTGAGAGGTGTGCCTTGCGTTTGTCAAAGCCGAAACGCTGAGGTAAAAAATAATCCTGGTAAAATCGAGTGATGAATGACTCACCGTGTTTCCTAGGGTATTCAACCCATGCGCTCTCACGCTGACTTCGCTCAACGGCAATGTTCTTGCCATAACGGGTGTATTTAAGGGGGCGAACAATATTTAGTCCACCAATAAACCTTTCCAATAGTGCTAAGTACCAATTTTTGAAAGGGAGCTTTTTCGGTTTCCCCCCCCAGGTGCGTTGATAAAGCCCTTTTAGATAGATCGGATCACGTTGACCATAAGACCAGTTAGAGCCCATTACAGCTTCTGTTTGTGGGTTAGTCCCTGCAAGGACATGCTTAATATCAAACTGTTTAGCGACTCTTCGTAAGGTGTAATTGATAAAAAGATCAGTAGGGGCTTCAAGATCTGGAGTACTTGCATCCAGCACTGCAAGTTGCATTTTCTTAAATTCATCCCAGTCTAAAACTTCAGAGTAGAGATCAACACCCATGCTATTACAAAGATTAACAATATTGGTGTTAGCCAGACCAGTATTCCATCCATTATCGACATGTACCGCCAGAGGCCTGAGTTTCAAGTCTTGTACTGCATGAATTAGTAAAAATGTACTATCCAGACCACCACTGACACCCACCAAACAATTGTACTTACCTTTCAGTTGTCGTATTTCATCAATAGTTCGGTTAAAAGCAGCAATTTCAGAAGGATTGATGCGATTTGCCTCTACATAAGCATGGCAATGGTTGCAAACACCTTTTTCATCAAAGCTGATGTCGCCGTCGGTGGTATCCATGATGCATTGAATACATATGCGGTCATTGTTCGGCTCAGACACTGGCATTCACTCTGTATTGATTAGGATAATGGGTCAGTGGTGCATTCAGTCCCCCATACAGGAACATGGCGGTCGAACAAACAACACCATCGGCAGAAAAATTTTCCAACGATTCGTCGTTGTAGCCACCAGAAAGTAATAGTGACTTGGTAGTGCTTACTGAACTGACGATATCCAGATCCAAACCACTTCGGCTACCGTCGCTACTAATACAACTCAGAATTATCTCGCCGAAACGCAAGCTGGGCAGTGATTGCACTAGCTCTTCAAGTTGCCCTATCTCTTGATCACGATTGGGTCCAGCTACTACCAAGCGTTTGCCGTTCTTCACTCGGTAATCGACGCTACAGCTTATGGCTTGGTCGCCAATATGATCGGCCAGCTTTTCTATTGAACGGGGGTTAAACCACAGACTGTCGGAGATGATTATTTTCTCGGCACCACTATTCATAAGGTTTTCAATAGTCTTAATATCAGTACCATAGCCGCCAACGGCGGTGGGAGCGCGTGACACTGACAGTATACGTGCGATCTTATCTAACCCCGGGGGCGCATGCGGAAATACAAGATTAATTTCTTGGCATCCTTGGTCGCTAAGTACATTGCAGATGTTAATGGGATCACCAAGATAAATCTGTGGTTGGTATTGACGTGTTTGAAAAGCAACACCGTTGAATATGCTAACTTTGGCAATAAGTCGTACGGGGTTTGGGCTATGCATGGGCTTCTATCACTTGCTGCAAAATGGTGTCACCGGCAATGTAGCTTTTCTCTGGATGAAACTGAAAACCAACCAGGTTCTTATATGAGAAAGCAGCGATAAAATCGCCATTGCAGGATCCGGTCAGAGTGTCTGCCATGGTTGTAAAAGAGGTTTCGAGATCCTCAAAGTGTGCAGCGTAACCATGCATAAAATAAAACTGTCTGTTATTTGAGGATGTTAAAACTGAATCCCACGAGGCATTGCGATTGTGTTGTGCAGTAACTGCCCGCCATCCAATGTTAGGTACCTTACACAGTCCAGTATCCAGCCGCTTAACCTTGCCACTGAGCAAACCAAGGCCGGATTTTTCCCCCTCTTCGCTGGATGAAAACATAAGCTGCATACCAAGGCATATGCCCATTACTAGTTTTCCTTCATCAACACTATCACGCACAAACTGGTCGATACCTTGTTGTTGCATGTGCTCGACAGCAAAATCGAAAGAACCTACTCCGGGCAGGAGTATGGCGTCAAAGGGGTCGTTTCGCTGCTGAGAGAAAAGGCTAAACTGTTGTCGATTTCGCTGAAGCCAGTACTTTACTGATACAAAGTTCGATTGAGGAAAATCAACGATCATAAATTTCATGTTAGAGCAGTAACTCCTAATCACGTAACTGGTCGAAATGGTCAATATACTCTTCCAGCCATGGGTCACGTTGCTTCCACTGCGCAATATTCTTAGCTGAAACTTCAGGTTTGAATATTGTCTTGAATCGATGTTCTGCTGGTTCCATTTTAAGAAATTTTTGAATGCCAGCTAAGGAGCTATCATAATTGAGAATTAATTCTTCAAAAGGTTGAATATAAATTTGGTTAGGGAATTTTTCATAAAAGGCCATCACTTGGCAATACATATCGTTTTGCCATTTAATAAATTGTTCAATATCGTATGACATTGCCAACCAACCTACTCGCTTTGAATCAGAATAGACATCAAGCGGGTTTCGCGTGGTTAGTAATATTTTAGAATCTGGGTGCATTTTGAAAATTTCCTCTGCAAACAGGACTGAGAAATTTTCATTCAGAGCTAAGTATTTGGAACCAGTCTCAGCTGAAAGATGATCAAGGTTAGATTCGACAATTTTTCCTATATGACGATATGGATCAACTAAGTGGTTCTGGAGATTGCAAAGAAACATTTGACGATTAATAAAAGGCTTTTTCCAGAACTTGCGACGAAATAGAAAGTTTAGTTTTGCATTAAAGTAATTTGAATTTCCATACCATAGACCCGAATACTCATCATCAACTACTTCTTGTATGACTTCAGTAGCAATTCTTAGCACAAATTGAGCTACTTGTGGTTCAAGATTAAGGTGCGAGTATCGTCCCAAAGAACGACCAGCGATACGCTTGAGAGTCTTTTTGAAATTGTTAATCGCAGATGTGCGTGTAAATAGACTAGATGCATTGCTCAGCTCGCGAGCCAGAGCAATTATGCAGTATGGGTCAACCCAGATTCGCCACTCTTCTTTAGGAACAAATACATTGGGGTTTTCAGCCAATAGATCGCAAACAGCGCTAGAGCCAGTGGAACCCAATCCTGCCACAAATATAAGAGAACTATTCATTAATATTGTTACGCAAATTAATTAAGGTTTCGTTAATCAGTGTCGATGAAGTGCTCTTGGTATATGGAAAATAGATAATTCTTACGCCAGCTTCCTCAAACTGTTTTTCAAAGTTTGCCCACTTTTCACTTTTGTACCAATCATCACCCACAAACATGATATTGAACTTATAACGATTGTAAGCATCCATCTTGTCCATGGAAGTTTGTTCAACCGCTATGTCGACATATTTGCAGGCTGAAACAATTTCCAGCCTTTCCTCGAACGGAATAACAGATCGTTTATTTTTGTAACTGACCAAGTCATCGCTTGTAACTCCGACGATAAGCTTGTCACAAAGCGTTTTAGCATTGTGTAGAACTCTGACATGGCCAACATGAAAAAGGTCAAATACTCCCGTTGTGTAACCAATTACCATCCGAGAACCTCTAAGTTAAAGTTTTGGAATTTTTCATACTCAGCATGACGCGAATCTCCTTTTACCAGAGTCGCGCTAAAGCCAATTTTTTTACGCTCAATAACAGATTCAAGCTTTTTTATTTCTAGAAAACGACGAAGTGGTATCTTTGATTCCTTTTGGTCAATTCGAATATCTGCTTGCTTTCTGTACATATAATTGATGATTTTGCTATAAACAAAAGGCACTCGTGCTTCTTTGGATGCAGCCATAGATGCAAAATCCATTCGCCGTAGCAAGGAGGGAAGGTGGTAGTAGAAAAAGAAATCTTCTACAAACTGGATGGGAGATTTTCCTCGCATCAATTCTAACAGGTCAGTTCGTAGTCTTTCGGTAAGATTTATGAGATCACTATAACCGTAGTATTCAAAGAATTCATCCAAGTTAATAGTTTCTTTTTGAGATGCCCATCGATATATTCGGTCATAGCCGAAAAATATCTCATCAGCACCTTCCCCAGTTAATACAACTTTTTGATTAGTCGTCATCTGTCTACATACTGAATAAATAAGCGCCTCATTTGGTACTGACAAAGGCTCCCCCTTCAGAGCTATCAATTTACGCCAGATGTTCTGTATATCTTCATTATTTATGCTGACCTCTCGTAGATGGCGACCTAAAGCATCTGATGTTTCTCGTGCACCTTCAAATTCATTGTTGCTTTGGGTTCCGACAGTGTATACCTCCCGGCAGTGGGATAATGCTGTGATGATACTACTGTCGATACCACCAGAGAGAAGTGCCACGTTCTCTACATCACTAAGCTCATGCTCATTAACACTCTGCTGGAGTAAGTTGCAGAGCGTATTGAAGTCGTAGGCCGAATCGTTGGATTGACAGGTTTGCAATCTGGCGATCAGCTCACCATTGTGCATGATACTACCCGGTAACACTTCTGCTATTTCATTAAAATAGGTGAAACCGCGCATTGGCCTCCTGATCAGCCGCCATTCCTTAATTGAAAGTTGATCAATAGTACAGCTAACTAATTGACGAATAGAAATGCATTCGCTCGAATATATATAGCTTTGTAAGTGGCGATATTCATACAACGGTTTAATACCATAACGATCACGTGCAACCCAAAAATCACCTGTTTCTGTGTTTGTGATGACAACAGCAAACATGCCTTCTAGCAACTCAAAAATATCTGCACCAATTGCAATAAACCCTTCCAAAATAGTTTCTGTATCACATAGAGTTCTACATTTAAGGGAAAGCTGCTGACGAATAGCAAGGTGGTTATAAATTTCCCCATTAAAAAGGATCTTGTATGCACCGTTGTTTGATTCAAAGGGCTGAGAAGATCGGGATTCAGGGTCAATGATTGATAGACGCACATGCCCTAAAAAGGTACCGTCAGCCAACTGTTCTACACTTTGGTTATCAGGGCCACGCCATTTCTGATGATCAAGTGCGAGTTCAAATTTTGGCCGAGTAACGCCGTCTACTCCTTTAGCAAAAAGTAATCCACACATATTCGAGCTCAAAAACTGTTCAGGCTATCAACTATATATTCAATCTGGTCACTCTCTAATTCCGGATAAATCGGAATGGAAAGAATACGAGACTGGTTATGGTATGCATTGGGGAATTGCTCTTGGCTCCCGCCAAGATATTCGTATGCAGGTAGGAAAGGCAGAGCTACAGGATAATTGATAACAGTCGGTATGCCTTTATCTTTTAAGTATGCTTGGAGCTCGTTTCTTTCTTCGCATTTTATAACGAAAAGGTGCCAAACGTGTGTGGAATATTCTGCTAAGGCAGGTAATTGAATTCTAGGATTTGTGATGTGCTGTAAATAGTAACTAGCTACTGCTTGCCGTCGCTTAGTCCATTTCGTGATGTGGTCGCATTTTACACTCAACACTGCCGCTTGAAGTCCATCCATACGGCTATTGATACCCTCAATCAGATGCTCACCTTTTGTTAATCCACCATGTCGAGCAAACATTGCCATATATGTGGCAAGCTCTTGATCTGATGTAATGACAGCGCCAGCGTCACCCATAGCACCCAAGTTCTTCCCGGGGTAGAACGAAAATGAGGCGACATTACCAAATGTTCCTACCTTTTTACCTCGATACTCTGCTAGATGAGCCTGGGCGCAATCCTCCATGACCCATAATCCATGTGTTCTGGCAATCTTAAGAATTGGATCCATGTCAGCAGCCTGGCCAAAAAGATGAACAGGAACAATACCTACGGTTCTTTTTGTTATTAACGACTCAATTTGGTTGGTATCTATAGTGAAGGTGTCCAAATTAGTATCGCAAAATACCACTCGGCCGCCTGCCTGCGTAATAGTTTCTGAGGTCGAAATCCAGCTGTGTGCCGGACAAATTACCTCGTCGCCTGGTTTTATTTTTAGAGCCTTTAATGCTATGTAAAGTGAGTCGGTTCCATTACCACAGCTGACGCAATGTGGTGTTCCTAATAGTGCGGAAAATTTATTCTCAAAGGCCTCTACATAAGGCCCTCGAATGAAGAGAGAGTGGTCGATTACGTCTGCGACTACCCGATCCACATCATCTTTTATAGATTTATATTGTGCCTGCAAATCAACAAATTGAATTTCTTTCATAGTAAAGTCAGATATTAGTAATTCTTTTAGCTGGGTTACCAGCGTAAACTCCTGGCTCAATTACGTCTTTAGTGACGACAGAACCAGCGCCTATTACGACATCGTTACATATAGATATGGGAAGTATTGTTGCATTACTGCCAATGGAGACACGGTTGCCTATTAATGTTTTCTTCCAAAGAGTTTTATTCCCACGAGCTGGCCCACCATTGGAAAATAAATCATTAATAAACATTACCCCATGTCCTATAAAGCAGTCCTCACCTATTGTTACCAGTTCACAAATAAATGTGTGTGATTGGATTTTCGTTCGAGCACCTATAATGACGTCTTTTTGTATTTCAACAAAAGGTCCCACAAAGACACCATCAGAAATTGAACAGCCATATATATTTGAAGGACGAATTACAACTACATCTTTGCCAAAGGACACATCTACAATTCCAGTGTCCACATATTTAGGTTCACTCAATATCAGCCTCCCAATTTGCAAAACTTAGGCTTAAATCTTATGGAAACTTCTTTTCCCGTCTCAATTGATTCGTAAATAGCATTGATTAACTCAAGGCTCTTTCGCCCCTCTAATCCATCAACTAAGTGTTCCTTGTTATTAGATATGCAGTCAACAACATGCTCGTAGTATGCTTGATGACCGAAACCATAAACATTAGGAGGGTTGACAGAATACTTCTTCATTACATCTTCATCACTAGGTAGTGGTTCAACAAAATTCCACGTTCTCATTTCGTTAACTGCGAAACCACTTATTTCTACGGCTCCACCCTCCCCTAAAATAGAAATCGATCCTTCGAGATCCTTCGGTCGAACGGCGGTAGTAGCTTCAATAATTCCTAAAGCACCATTTTTAAATTTGATTGTTACAATTGCTGTATCTTCAGTCTCAATGTTTGCTAGGGCTGTGCGTCCCATAGCAAAAACGCTATCAACATCACCAAGCATCCACTCCAACAAATCAACGTGATGACTAGCTTGATTTGTCAATACTCCACCATCCATTGCCCATGTTCCTCGCCATTTAGCTTGGTCGTAGTAGTCCTGTGTCCTGCACCAGCGAACACGTACAGTGCCTAATACGAGCTTACCAAAACGGTTTCCCTCTATGGCCTCGCGAAGTTTCATAACTGGGATATTGAAGCGGTTCTGCTTCACGATGAACAATTTAACACCCGCAGCATCGCAAGCGTGAATCATGGCGTCGGCATCATCCAGTGTCAGTGCCATGGGTTTCTCTACGACAATATGTTTACCGTATTTTGCTAGTTCAACAACATTTTTGGCATGATTTCCACTCTCTGTTAACACTACTGCTACATCAATATTTTCTGTAGCCATCATTTTATGCATATCGGTGTAATACGGTACACAAAATTGTTCACCAATTGATTTAGCTTTAGTGTTGTCTAGGTCACATGCAGCGACTAATTTGGCCCCATTAATTTTTTCCAACCCAAGTAGCTCTGAGTGCCTTTTAGCGATTCGTCCACAACCAATAAGCGCAAATTTAAGCATTTCAGTATTTTCCTGTTTGATAAAGATTCGATGGGACTCAGACTTTCCAGATAAGATTGCAGAAGTTTTTTCTATACAAGGAGTGTTATGTAGCAGCTTTTTTATTAACTCTCAGGCATGTGAGGAAAGGTGGATTTACCTCGATGTTATAGCAACTCTACTTTCCAAGCCTAAACAACTGGTTGGAGTACAGTGGAATAAATAAGGTGATTCACCTTATATTTTGAAAATGCAATTATTATTACTCTCTTGTCAATAAAAATGGCTTTTATCGATTACGGGTGCCTGATTGAAAGAGTAAGGTTATAAGTGCTTTTAGGCTAGTTTTAGTTTAGGTTTGCACGATGCATCCAGTAGTGGGTCATATCTCTCACGGCATGTTGCTAGTTTTGCCGTAGAGCAGTCTGCACCCGAATAAAGCCTTAAAAATTTACCTCCCTATGCCAACGTAATAAAACCCTTTTTTCTTGAGAAGACTGGGTTCAAATAAGTTGCGACCGTCAAATATTACTGGCTCATTAAGTAGTTCAGTCATTATGTCAAAATCTGGAGCCCAGAATTGTTTCCATTCTGTACAAATCACCAGAGCATCCGCCCCTTTCAGAGCTGACTGTCGTGTTCCACAGAGTTGAATGTCATCACGTACACCATAAATCCGCTGTGCTTCTTCCATTGCTTCCGGATCGTAAGCTTGTACTTTGGCACCAGCTTGCCACAGGGCCTCCATCAATACTCGGCTTGGGGCATCCCGCATATCGTCAGTATTAGGTTTAAATGAAAGTCCCCAGATAGCGAAAGTTTTACCGGCCAAGTCACCTTTATAGTGAGCACTAATTTTATTAAACAGGACTTGTTTCTGTTCAGCATTACGATTTTCAACAGCACGAAGTATTAGAGGTTCGAAATCTATCTCCTCTGCTGTTCGCTTGAGTGCCTGTACATCTTTCGGGAAACAGGAGCCACCATAACCGCAACCAGGGTAGATAAAGTCGTAACCAATGCGAGGGTCGGAACCAATGCCTTGGCGTACATGCTCTATATCTGCACCCAGTCGCTCAGCCAGCATCGCCATTTCATTTATAAAGCTGATCTTGGTGGCCAGCATGCAGTTAGCAGCGTATTTGGTCAGCTCGGCACTGCGCATATCCATAAAGATGATACGATCATGGTTGCGATTAAACGGCGCATAGAGTTCGTGCATTACATCTTTTACTTCATCGCTGTCGGTGCCGATCACGATTCGGTCAGGCTTCATGCAGTCGTTAACAGCGGCGCCTTCTTTCAGGAATTCGGGGTTAGAGCACACATGAAAGGTATGGTCGGCATTACGGGCTGCTAATACTTCAGTGACTTTGGCTTTTACCTTATCGCCCGTTCCCACCGGTACGGTGGATTTATTGACAATGATTTTATCGTCGTTCATATGGGTGGCGATGGTTTCTGCCACGGCCAGCACGTATTTCAGATCGGCTGAGCCGTCTTCATCCGGTGGTGTGCCTACCGCAATAAACTGCAGTTTGCCATGTGCCACACCTTCTTCCGCATTGGTGGTGAAGTGCAGCCTGCTTGTTTCATAATTCTCTTTAACCAGTGACTCCAGGCCGGGTTCATAAATGGGGATGATACCGTTTTTAAGGTTGTCCACTTTTTGCTGGTCTACATCCACACAGACCACATCGTGGCCTACTTCTGCCAGGACGGCGGCTTGCACCAGGCCCACATAGCCAATACCGAAAACGGTGACTCTCATTTTTAGACCTTAGGAAGATTAGATGAAAAGACTTTTTAACCACAGAAGCACAGAGGGTACAGAGCTTTTTAAATTAGCCTCGTCAGTAAAATCTGTGGTGAACAATCATGTAAATCTCAGGAAGGAACCCGCTCACCATGCACCTTCTGCAGCAGGTGACTGAGTTTGAACCCATGCTGAATCCCCTGAAAATAAAAGGCAAACAGCAAAATAAACAAGCCAAACTGCAACCAGGCCGGTGCCTGCAGCTCATTCAGCAAAATACCCATGCCATTAATCAACGCCGCAATACAAAGCATAATCACCAGTGTCTGCCTTGGGCTGAAACCTGCATGCATAAAGATATGGTGAGCATGGGTCCGGTCGGGCTTAAAGGGATTCTTCCCTTTTTTCACCCGCCGCAATACGGTGGAGACCATATCAATCAGTGGCAGGCCCAGGAAATACAAACCCGTTACCGCTTCAAACCGTGGCCCCCGGGTGGCAGTGGACTGGGTGCAATAACAGATCATCATAATCAGGGTAAAGCCGATCATCATACTGCCAGCGTCGCCCATAAAGACCTTTTTCACACGCCCGGTTAGCTGCAGGTTAAAGACCTGGAAAGCCAATATGGCGGCAATCATCACAATAATAAAAATTCGAAGCCGGGTGGTAAAATCCAGGGTTATCAGTATTGAGGCCAGGGCAAGAATGGTAATGCCGGAACTCAGGCCATCAATTCCGTCGATCATATTCATGCTGTTGACGATGCCCAAGGCCGCGATCAGGGTGAACGGCACAGCAAGCCACAGTGGCATCACCACATCACCAAAACCGAACATATTGCCGAGGTTGGTAAAGATCGTCCCAGCGAAATACATCATAATCCCGGTGGCAATAAAAGTAGCCAGAATGCGCAACCGTACGCTGAGGTTAAACCGGTCGTCAAACACACCCACCACGGTGAGCATTCCGGCAGAAATATAGTAAGCGGTTAGTGCAGTGCTGCTGGCAAAAAAGATCATGCCCACTATTAATAGCGTGAGGTAAATTACCAGGCCGCCAATCAGCGGGACAGCACTGTCGTGTTGTTTGCGTTCATCGGGTTTGTCTACCAGTCCGACTTTTCTGGAGACAGGTTTCAGCAATTTTATCAGGGCAAAGGATAGCGCAAAGGCTGCGAGCGCTTTGAATATCGTTAGTTCCATTTATAGCTATCTGCTGATGGTGGTTTCTGTGGGTTGCTGTTTCAGGCTGTTGTCATTTTTTCACAACAGAGGGTCGAAAATTGCACCCCGGTAACTGCTACATGGGTTACTCTGACTCCTGCACCCATGCAGTGGTGCATTTTCGGCACTTCCGCCTTTCATGGCGGTGACTCAGAGGGCGCAGAAAAAAAAGAAAGGCTTTCTCTCAGTGCCCTCTCTGTGGGAAAAAGTCCCCTAAAATGTTTGCGGTCAGCGGTGTTGCAAGGTCTCCCCCACGCTACCGTCCACCGATTTTTTTTAGGGCGTATACCGAAACAGCCATAGCTAAGTTGTGGTAGTCAGTGCTTTATTTGCGGATTTCTCGCAAACGCTGCGAACAAACGCGCTCTCCGTTTGTGCTGACTGCGTATAAACAACCCTTCAGGTTTGCTGGGGATTGTTACTTGAACGGAGATTTATATAAGACAACAGACGTTAAAGCCTACTTAATGTAGCTAAAGCATTCTACCCAAGTTGAACGACAATGCAATGTATAGAAACTGTCTTCTTTATTGGTAATTTTACCAAATAAAAAGCTGTTCTCCGTATTGCACCAATGCCTTAACCGCTTGTCGTGTGGGTAGCTAAGGTGCTTTGGAATGTTCATATACAGATTCTTTGATTGAAGCATGGTCTCTATTTGTGGTGGTTGATTATTAGACGATGTATTTCTTTTGAATAGATCTGTTGTGACTGGGAGTTATTTTGGGGGAAAGATCTCAGGAATAGTCCCTGAATCAATGCCACTGACTTAAGCGTGAAAGCTTTGCCATACGCAGGCTTTAAGGCACCCTGCGATTTGAACCACAAAGCTTTTGCTTCTGGAATTAATAGATAGATGCTTAATGTCTATCGTAAGATGCTGGCCTTGTTATAAACGTTATCGTTTATATCAACTCATCTGTTTGTTGCCTTATTGATATTTAACATAAACCCTACAGCAGGGTTAAAGTTCAGGCATTTTATCCGGTTCCCGGAGTATTACTAATGGATGGAATTGATTTTCTTTGGCTACATGCCACAAACCAGATGGCTGATGAAATGCAGCTGCTGGATGTGAACGACAGTGCGGAGCCGGTCAGTTGTTATTGTTGTGGCAGGCCGTCCGGTGAGTGGGCGGTTCCTCTTTATCAACAGCGTATCGATAGTTTTATCAAACTGGAGGTACCTGTTTGTGCGCCCTGTAATGCCCTGTTTCATGGTTCGTACCGATATATGGGCATTGAGAAAGGCACGCTGGAAAAACCCACCACGGCAGGCAAACTGGGGATGCTGGTGGGATGTGGGCTGATTGTTGCCCAAACACAGAAAATACTGTTGACCAACCCCGGCTGGGATAAACGGCTCAGGGCTGCTACTGTGCCCCTTTTTGAAATGCACCAGGTCAGTGGCAAGGGAGCGCTGGAGTTTGCCCTGAACCGGATTATTGCGCTGGGTCCAGAGGAGTTCCCGCTGCTGTATATTGCGGATATTGGCCGGAAGAAGGCAGATCTGGTGGCCAACCTGAAGCTGACCCATAGCAAGGCTCAGATCCGGGTCTGTTCCGGTGAGTCGGTTTTCCGGATTAATACTGACCTGTTGCATGCTATCCGCACCATGCAGCAGCAGGATAAGAGCGGCTGGAAGAAGCTGGAGGGTTTTATCTTCAGTAGTTGTCATGGCCGGATTGCCCCCAACGATGAAGGTCTCCATGGTTTTCTCTCTGCCAGCCCTGAGGCACTTGCCATTGCCAGAAGCCTGCCCGCTGATCCTCATGAAAAGCTGCAGTTGTTACGGGTGATTTGATTTTTTTCGCTGCCCGCCGCCCGTTTCCCGCTGCCCGTAAAAGAAAATGGGCATGCTTTTACGGGCGGCGGGCGGCGGGCAGCGGGAGGCGATAAATGTTGTATGAATATATGGTTCGCAGCAAGCTGCCTCCTTATGAGGTTTACAAGCTGCATCAGAAAGTGATGGATGTGGTGTGTGGCGGTGGGCAGGGCCTGAATACCGAGGCATCAAGGCCGCTGTGGCGATCCATGGCGGATGGCAGCGGTGGCAGTATGCTGCTGGTTCGTTCTTCACAACCACCATTGGGCAAGGTGACCCAGATTAAAGAGCAGATGTTTAGCCTGGAACCGGGGCAGCTGTGTAAGTTTAACTGCCGTCTGAATCTGTCGGCCCGGGTCTGGGTGGACCATCCCCTGAAAGCAAGGGGAGTTAAAAAAGTGGAGAGGTCCCTCGGCCCTGAGGAGGTGCAGCCCTGGTTCAGGCAGCTGCTGTCCGGGAGCGGGATGGCGCTGCAGAATGCGGCTATTGTCAGCCAGAGTCGTGTGTCGCTGAAGCGGAATCACTTTATTAATGCTGCGGATATTTTGTTTATTGCCCGAATAGTTGATCCGGCGTTGGCTGAAGTGGCTTATCAGCGGGGTATCGGGCGGAAGAAGGCGTTTGGTTTTGGGCTTTTGCTTTAGAGGATCGCTACCCGCTCCCCGCTTCCCGCCGCCCGTAAAAGCTTTACTCCCGTGGTACTTGCTTTTTCGGGTAGCGGGCAGCGGGAGGCGGGCGGCGCTCAAATATGAAGAAATCCACGTTATATGATTTTGTTGATGGAATTTTTGAGCAAGGCGGTTTGCTGTCAGAGTTGTACGGTATGGAGTACCGGGAGCAGCAGCACCAGTATGCGCTGGATGTTTGCCGGTGGCTTCAGCTGGAACAACCGGCAGTGGCCATGCTGGAGGGCGAAACCGGTATTGGCAAGAGCCTGGCCTATTTGTTACCTCTGGCGGTTCACCTGTCACTGACTGGCCAGCGGGCGCTGATCTCTACCTACACGGTGCATCTGATTCATCAGCTGAATGATGATAAGGAGAAGGTCCGGGCCATGCTTGATCATCTTCAGCTTCGACCGGTGGCCATTGCTAACCGGTTGGGTCGGGCTCAATATATTTCCGCCAGTCGGCTATTGGCCCTGGCAGAAACCACGGACAATGCCGCCACGAAAAAGCAACTGCTGGCGCTGCATAAGAAAGTTCAGAAGCAGTATGGCCCCCATGTGTATGTGAAGCACTGGTCGGAAAATACGGCGGGTTTCAACCTGGGCGATACCGAGTCTGCCATTGCCCTCACTGAACATTGCTCAACCGATGATGCCCACTGGTATCGTGCCGACTGTGAAGCGGCCAGCCATGCCGATATCGTTTTGACCAGTCATACATGCTCGATGCTTTACTCACGAGGGGTTAATGTTTTTAAGCATGCGCTACCCGCTTCCCGCCTCCCGCTTCCCGAAAAGGCAAAAGCACAAGCGGGCGGGGCTTTTACGGGCAGCGGGCAGCGGGAGGCGGGCAGCGTAAAATTCACCTACTTGATTGCCGATGAAGCCGACCGAATGCCGGAAGCCGCAGAAAGCATTTTACGGCTGCGCAGTTCTCCACGACGGATTTCGTCTATTCTGCAGGAGATGTATGAACAGGCAGGGTGGAAAGGTACCGACACCAAAAAGGCCTGTCAGTCCCTGCTCGGTTTGCAGCGGGTGCTGGATGAGACCGGTAACCTGTTTGCAGATACCCGCTGCATTCTGTCAAAAGAGCTGCCGGCCCATGCCAGCCTCCGTTATATCAGCGCCATCAAAGATGTGATGAATAATCTGAAGCCCCTGATTGGCAAGACGGGAGCAAACATACCCACCGGCAGTGAAGCGTCTGCCGACAAGATCAATGCGGTGAAAGGTTTTTACCAGTCTCTGAACAATGTGTTGAACGATAAAAAGCAGGCCAACTGCATTGCCTGGTCGCCGGTGAATCGTCAGGGCTCCATTGCCATTGATGAACCCTTTGCCGGGCTGGCCTTCAGCAGGTTTGTTCGGGGCTTTTCTTTAACCGGCGACCATAACCAGCCGCCGTTGTCGGTGATGCTTACCTCTGGCACCCTGGGGCTTTCCGGCAAGAGTGGGCTTGCCCGTTATACGCCCATGCGTTCTGCCCTGGGCCTGAAAGAGTCGGATGTGAAAATCTGGGGGCACTATGCACCGAAACACTATGGCGAGATCCGCTTTGTTCTGGCCGGTGAGGTTGCCAGGCCTTTTGCCGGTGAGCGAGCCAATAAACGTGCCGCAGGGATGGTTGAGGTTAGCGTGGAGGTTGAGGGCGCACAATATAATGAAGCCTGGCTTGACTATACCACCCGCATGTTGACCACAGCGGTTGATTCCGGCGAGACCCTCTGCCTTTGCCCCTCATTTAATGAAGTGGAGGAGCTGCAACACCGGCTGCCTGAACGGCAGGATATCGGTTTTCATGGCCGGGGTACCAGGCTGGATAACCTGATCGAACAGCTGCAGCGAGGGGTTATCAAGGTGATTGTCACCCCTTCAGCCTGGGAGGGTGTCAGCATTCGGCAGAAGAACGGTCAGCAGTTGCTGAAAAATATTATGGTCACCCGGATTCCCCTCCAGCCACCCAATGCGGTGACGGAAAATACCTTTGCCGCCCGTTATCTGGAAAATGGCCGCAGTAAAGAGGATGCCCTCAGGTCGCTCTACAGCCGTGTCCGTGACCGGGCGTTGCGAAAGTTCCAGCAGGGGCTGATTGGCCGGGGCATTCGCGCCAATAACGATGAGATTACCGCCTGGGTGGCCGACCCCAGAATCGGGCCGGACCGGCAGCATCGGCTTATGGGCATCATCCCTGAACGGTTTGTGGCCAACTATCAGGGTGCCAGTCTGTTCAGTGCCGAAGGTGCCGTTATCCAGCGGTCAGTGACGCCGGAGATATTGGCATGGCTTTAATGAAACCCTTTGAGCTGGTGTTTGAGCTTGGTTCAAATATCAGCCTGCGAGGCAGTGCCATCCATCTGGATGGTCTGCTGTCCAATGTCTGTTTTCGGCATACGGGCTGTCCTGAAAAGGCGTTGTCCATGCTGGATGAGTTGCTGCTGTTCGATCAGACCCATGGCATCTATCATGGCAGTGCCCTGGCGTTTGGGGTAACGCCGGAGCACTCCATTGTGGCCAGCTTCCGGCATTATGTGGGTGCCATGCGCCATGGCAGAGAGTTGCGGGATGACATTATTGCACCCAACCAGATCAGTCGTACCGGAAAAGAGCTGTATCGCAAAATCACCATTACCGGCGGGCCGGAAAAGCTGAGATTGAATAAGCATCAGGCTTACTACTCGCCCTATGTCGTATTTCATGGGGTGGGGGATATTGCCCGTATTGACCGGCTGGTGCAGTTCCATTGTGCCCGGATTGGCGTCAATGCCAACTCCGGTGGCGGGACAGTCAGGCATACGGTGATCAGGGAGATTGATCAGGATTATTCCTGTGTTGATGGCCTTGGTCAGATTGCCCGGAATTTGCCGGTCTCTTGGTTTAAAGAAGGGTTTAAAGAAGGGTTAAAAGCGTCACCAGTCAGTGGGCTGAATCTGGATGAGAGTGAGCCGCTGCCGGTGCGTGCGCCTTACTGGCACTCCCATCATCGTTATGCAACGGCTGATGCGGTGGCCGTTGAGAAAATTCGGCGGGTTGTGATTTAACGTAGTCGCTTCCCGCTGCCCGCTGCCCGCCTCCCGCCTCCCGCCTCCCGCTACCCGTAAAAGCATGGGTCTTATCTTTTTCGGGCAGCGGGCGGCGGGCAGCGTTCTTCACCAGGCATTTGTATGATAAATCTCTCTGAAAAGCGTCGTTCAATTTACTTCCGTGGGCATACAACGGCGGTTTCCGGGCTGGCGGTGAGCCGTCCGGATGATAACTTTTCCTCGCCTACGGGCAGCCGGGATTTGCAGCGGCTTCCCAGGCTGGGGGTAAAGCAGGATCGCTCACCGGTGTTCTTCCCGGGTACCCAGTTGCGCCACCTGATTCGGGAAGCGTTGCTGATGGGTGCCTGTAAAGCGGCCGGTGGTCGTTTACCGTTGAAAGATCATTTTATGTTGATCCAGGGCGTGGCCATTGGTGAGATGGCCAAAGAGCTGAGTTCGGTCTCCATGGATGGCACCATCGAACGGGCCGGGGGGCTTCGTTCGGTTAACCCGCTGATCAGCCTGGGGGGCTTCTGGAAACATGCCGGGAGCCTGGGCGTAAATGACTGGATTCCGGAAGAGACGGACAGGCAGGTTTATTATCTGCACAGTAAAATGCGGGCCATGCCCCATAAGCGCAATGCCGAATTGCTGGATCTGCTGTCCGATGACGATGTGGATAAGCTGAAGCGCATTATGAATGAAGACGGGGAGATTGCCCGTAAGGTTCGTGAGATTGAGGAGGAGATCAAGCAACTGAAAAAAAGTTATGCCACGGCCTCTGCTGCTGAGAAGAAAAAGCTGGGGGATCAGATGACTAAGCTTGAGGACATCAAGGCTGGTATCAAGTCTGAGAAAGAAGGCCCCACTGAAACGCTGGTCAGGCCGGTGGAAGGTTATGAAGCCATCTGCCCCGGTACCGTGATGAAAAGCGGCATTGACATCACCCGGGCTAATGACCTGGACCTGGGCTTTGTGCTCTATGCCCTGAAACAGATCAGCAAACGGCCCTATGTGGGGGCCCATGGCGCCGATGGCAAAGGTGAGTTTGCCCTGGACTGGGAGGTGAAGACCTGGGGCGATGATCTGGAAGATCCGGTGATTCTGGGGCGTGTTAAGGTTGGGTTGCTGGATTTTGAGATTATTCCGGAAAACGGGCTTTCTACGCTTCAGGATGCGCTGGACAAGGCGCAGGATGCGTTTGCAGATCCGAAAAAGTATGGGTTGGACTTCAGCCTGTTTAATCCGCAGAAGGCAGTGGCGTAAAATAGTGCTGCTGGAAATAGCTATTTGGCATCAATGGCTTATGATTATGGTGTTCCCTGCGTGAGTGGGGGTTAGCGGCTACCGCCCGCAGAATTAAGGGTGTATATAGATTTCCCTGCGCACGCGGGGGTTCTTGCGATAGACATTAATTTCAGAAGCGAAAGCTTTGAACCACTAAGTACACGAAGAGCACAAAGGAAAAGAAAAGCCCTTCTTTGTGCTCCTTGTGTGCTGATCCATTTTGAAACGGACTCACCGGTGGCGTTTGAGCCGGTGATTCTTGACCGGGGGCGGTTGCAGGGTTTACTGAACCGGAACTGATCAGCCGGGTGTGGTGGGCATGGCTTGCTACCCGTGGGCTGGCGGCCTTTTCTGTGATGGAATTGCGGCAAAAACTTTACTGCCGGTAAAGGGTTACCGGAAGTAATTTCATAAAGTTTGGCGATTTACAACCCATCATGGGCTGATGATTAGCCCGTTCAAAGCTGCCCAAATAGTAATGCAGGCTTTAAGGATTGTCTGGTTTTCTATTTCAGGCCTTTTCCCATTTGAAACGGATTCGGTGAAAGTGTGATGTCTGTGGCAACTTTTTATCATGCTGCAGCCTGCCGGTGATAATTCCCGGAAAAATGCCCACTTTCTCTGAAAAGCGCCTTATCGATTGTTTTGTAAAAACACCATTTTCAAGAAATTCACGATACTCACTTTCAGGAATCAGTGTGTTCTGAGAAAAAACATCGGCTTCTGATTCTTGCATTAAGTATTGGGGATTCTTTGCACCATTTTCCAGGAATGTAATTCTCTTGTCATGCAGCAAAATATGGCCAATTTCGTGTAGCAAGCTAAACCAGAAAATATCAGACCAGCTACCTCTCAATGACATCATGACGACTGCTTTGTGCTTGCCCATCCAGTAAGTAGCACCACTGGTATAGGTTTTTGAAAAGTGGGGTATCACAATGAGAGCAATACCACATTCAGCCAGCATTGTACTCAGTTGAGTCAATAGCTTCCCTGGTTCTGTTTCAAACGTCAGTTTTCTTATCACAGGAAGCAATTCTTGCAGTTTTGTCTTATCAAATGGTTCCATGTTACTTTTCGATGCAAGAATATGTCCGGCCCTGAGCCATGCAGCCAACGACTCATGAGATACGCTATCTCTTTCACTTTGCCTGAAGGCGGGTTCATACGCTTTGACTGCAGTAATGTGAAAAAGCGATGATACGCCAAAGAACTTTCTGAGTTCCCTGACTTTCTCAATGGCTTTTTTTGTCTTTGCCACAAGCCCTAATTTTGCAATTTCAGCGTAAGGATAGGTACTGACAACCTCTATTTCACCCTCCGCCTTTTTGGCATCCGCCTCTTTTGCCTTTACTAATCGGTACTCCGACTCAAGACTGCTCCAAAAATAAGCAGAAACCCCTACAACCTGTTCAAGCTGAAGAGCTGTTTCCGGGGTTATAGCCTTTCCCCCTTTAAGAATTTCATTGATTGCTTGAGGAGGACGCCCCATTCTACGAGCTAATTCAGCCTGGGTAATATCCATCTCTTCAAGCACTTCCTCCAGATACTCACCTGGGGGAATGGCTAAATCGGACATATATGCCTGTTCAGTCATCATAGTGCTTGCTCACTTCTTGTATCATTGAGATATTCAGGAACTCACCCTCGAGTGTGAATATCAACCGGTAAAAACCTGTCAGTTTAACTGCATATTGGCCTTTTCTGTCTCCTTTTAATGGATGACATCGAAGTCCGGGAAGTTCCATCAAGTCATCAAGATTGCTGGCTGCCTGAATGAGCTTTATACGCTGTATATACTTCCTTGCAACCTGGTCTCCAAACTCCCTGACAGCCTGTTTATACTCGCAAAAACACTTTTCAAGCTTGTTATTTCGGAACTTGACTTGCAAACTGAGACACCTTAAGTGTAGACACCAGAAGATGAATATAGTTCACCCTTTGGGTGAAAACTATACATTTTATTGTCGGGGGCGTCGATGAATTTATTAGCCGTGAAAACAGTTGGAGCAGTTAAGCCAGCTGGCCCGGCAAGAGGACAGGGATGTGTCCTGGCCGATCAGGCGGACGGGGAGATGCTTGATGCCCGTGACTGGCAGCTGGAGAAAACCGAAGCGACTATCACATAGGTTTAGGCCGGTGAAATGGCGACCATTCCCCATGATGAAGTGGTCAGGAGGCTGAAAGAAAGGGGTAGGTTGTCTTGATTGAATGGAGTTCGGCAGTGCTTGAACAGCTGGAGGCACACTCTGAATTTATAGACATATAAGGAATCTGGACCATACGATGCGCATGCTGATTACTGGTGCCTTCCGGTGAGATGATGCAGGAGATCACTTTTGGTGGAGAGGAAACTGTCGGTTATATTGCTGTTTTATCGCAGGTTGGAGAGGTAATCAGAAAGTATTTTTCATTAAATTTTGTCCTAAAAAAAATAGCCAAAATATCAAAAAATGATACACACTTGCGCACTTTTTCCTAAAACGATTTGAGCTAAGTGGTTGAAATATAAGGATGACACACTAGCTTCAGGTGCCAGTGACTGCAAGGTCGTGGAAGTTCGAGTCTTCTCCTGGGCAC